>CAWKEZ010000049.1:0-33634 GCA_963848545.1 uncultured Thermoleophilia bacterium | reverse complement strand
GGGACGAAGGACGCCGCCGATGCCCCCGCATCGGCACAGGCCCTCACCACGCGCAGAAAGTCGTCGGTGCCGCGCCCGCGAGAACGCCACGATGACGCGGTCGATGTGCTCGTCGGTGACCAGCCGGCCAAGGTCGTCGAGCACACCCACCACGGGCACCGGCGGGCCGCCATCGCCGTTCCTGCGCGGTTCACCGTCATCGAGGAAGCCCACCAGCTTGATGCGGTACTCGGGGTGCTTGGCGATCTTGGCCGCCAGGGTGTGCCCCACCTCGCCGGCACCGATGATGAGCACACGCTCCTGAAACGACGTGCGCGACCACACCGTGACGCGGGTCACCCAGCGCGCCAGCGGCAGGAGCACCACGGCCAGCACCCAGAAGACGATGAGCGCCGCCACCGGCGCCTTCTTGCCCTCCGCGAAGACCAGCACGATGAGCAAGAACCAGGCGCCGGCGGTGAGCGCCGTGAGTCCGCTGAGAGCCTCCGCGAGGTTCATGCCGCCGATACTGCGCCCGGGCTCGCGGTACAGGCCGAACGACCAGAGGGCCGCGAGCCAGAACGGGATGAGCACGAGAAGCACCAGAGCGCTGTCTTGAGAGACGGCCTCAAATCGACCCGAAGAGCCGGCTCAGCAGGGGCGCGTCACTGAGGAACTCGGCGATCCATACCGCCAGCAGCGCCGCCGCGACGAGCCCGCCGACGTCGGCACCCAGCGTGGCCCCGATCCTTACTCTGGATGGTCGTCTGGTCCTCACGTTCCCCACGATCTTGGAGCGCGGCGCGCCGCCAGCGATGGCTTTCGAGTGTTCTAGTGCCCCATTACCCACGTTCTCTGTATCGGCAACGGCGCCGCAGTCGTGAAGTAGACAAACGTTCCGGGTGCGACAGGACCGAACTCCCGGGCGCTCCGCGTCCCGACACCTACGGCTCCCTACGTGCCGACCCCTCCAGTCTTCTCGCGCGTCGCCCGCCCCGACGACGCGCTCGTTTCGCGCCGGCCACTCGGGCGGCGCGCCTAGTTTCGTCCTACAGGATCACTTCCAGGGCCTCGATAGACGCGGCCCTGCCGCCCTCGGCGGCGATCAGCGCGGCGTTGAGCCGCACGACGCCGTCCCCAACTTCGAATTGCGCTGGCAGCTCGGTGAGGAAGCGCTGGATGATGATGTCCGTGCGCACCCCGATGACCGAATCGAGCGGCCCGGTCATGCCCACATCGGTGATGTAGGCCGTGCCGCGCGGCAGCACCCGCGCGTCGGAGGTCTGCACGTGGGTGTGCGTGCCCACCACGGCCGTCACGCGCCCGTCCAGGTAGTGGCCCATGGCCACTTTCTCGCTCGTGGCCTCGGCGTGCAGATCGAGGACGATGGTAGCGGCCAGCTCCGCCGCCTCATCCACCAAACGGTCGACGATCCTGAAGGGCGACATCCCGACGTTCATGAACAGCTCGCCCGACAGGTTGATGACGGCCACCTCCGCGCCGTCCGACGCCGGCCGCACGGTAAGGCCGCGCCCTGGGGAACCCGGCGGGTAGTTGGCCGGCCGCACGATGCGCTCGTCGCTGTTCAGGAAGGAGTAGACCTCCTTCTGGCGCCACACGTGGTTACCGGTGGTGATCACGTCCACGCCGCCGGCCAGCAGCTTGTGGGAGATCTTCGAGGTGATGCCGGCGCCGTTGGCGGCGTTCTCGCCGTTGGCGATCACGAAGTCGACGGCGTGCTGGTGACGGAAGTCCGGCAGCCAGCGCAGCAGCGCGTCGCGACCGGGCTGGCCGAACACGTCGCCGATGAAAAGGATGTTCATGGCGCTAGTCTACCCCTGAGGCTGGCGCCCGTCCCGTGCGGCCGCCCGTTCGCCGACGCGCGTGGGCCGGCCCGCCGCGCACGAGCCGGCCCGCCGCGCACGAGCCGGTGGACGCGACCGGAGCTGGCCGTGTGCCCGACCGGCGACCGCGGAGTCCGATTCAGCCGCCGAAGACCCTCAGGGCGCCCTCGGCGGCCCTCAGGAACGGCTGCGGATACAGACCCACCAGCACCACCGCGGCCCCTACCACACCAACCGCGCAGGTGACGCCGAGCTGCGACTCCTGGGGTACGGCCAGTGCGATGGCGGCGTCGCCCGACGCGCCGATGGCGGCATCGCCCGACGCCCCGCTCGCGACGCCGCCGGCACTGACAGGGGCGCCCGTCGCGGCGCCGGCGGCGGCGCCTTCCGCCCCCCGCCCCCGTCGCGGCCTTGCCCTCCGCGGCCCCCTCCGGCGCCTCGCGGAAGTACATGTACCACACCACGCGCAGGTAGTAGAAGGCCGACACGGAGCTCATCACCACAGCCACGATGGCGAGCCAGGTGAGCGCCCGCACCACCGCCGTGAACAGGTAGAACTTGCCCCAGAAGCCGGCGGTGGCGGGATGCCGGTGAGCGACAGCATGAACACGGCCATGAGCACGGCCGTCCAGGGCATGGTGCGCGCCAGTCCGGCGGTTTCGTCGAGCGTATAGGCGTAGGCGTGCCGACTGCGGATCCAGATGAGCGCGCCGAAGGCCCCGAGGTTCATGAAGGCGTACATGGCCAGGTAGAAGAGGATGGCGCTGATGCCCGTCGTGCTGCCCGACCTGCCGGCGGCGATGAGGCCCAGCGTCAGGTAGCCGGCGTGGGCGATGCTCGAGTAGGCCAGCATGCGCTTGAGGTTGCGTTGCGGCAGGGCGAGCACGTTGCCGACCACCATGGTGAGCACGGCGAGAATGATCATGACATGCGACCACGTCTGCCACTGGATGTCCGCCGCGACGAAGAACAGCTCGGCGAACCCGGCGAAGGCGGCGGCCTTCACAGCCACCGACATGAACGCCGTCACCGGGGTTGGGGCACCCTCGTACACGTCCGGCACCCAGTTGTGAAAAGGCACTGCCGAGACCTTGAAGCCGAACCCGGTGACCACCAGCACGAACGCCACCACCAGCATCCCGCGCGCGCCGCTGCCCAGGCTCCCCAGGCTCGTGAAGATGGCGTGGTAGCTGGTCTGCCCCGTGGCCCCGTACACGAGCGCCAAGCCGAACGCCAGGATGGCGGACGAGAAGGCGCCATTGATGAAGTACTTGATGGACGCCTCGCCGGACCGCTCGTCGCGCCAGATGTAGCCCGCCAGCACGTAGGTGGGCAGCGACATGAGCTCGAACGAGACGAAGAAGGCGATGATGTCGCTACTGATGACCATGCCGATCATGCCGGTGATCACCAGCAGCAGCAGACCGTAGAACTCGCCGCGCGACGCGTGGCGCCGCGCCTGATACGCGTCGGAGAGCATGATCGTGACGATGCCGACGCCGGCGAAGAGCACCACGCAGTACAGCGCGTACTTGTCGAGCGACACCATGCCGGAGAAGCCCAGCTCGGGCTTGCGGCGGCCGAAGACGAGCGCGCTACCGAACACCCGCCAGAGCGCCCAGCCGCCCTTCCACTGAGCCCACTGGCCGACGGCGGCGGCCGCCCCCGCGACAAGGCCGGCGGCGGCCACCCAGGCGAGGACCGCCTTGCGCGTCACGAACAGGTCGAGCAGCAGTACCACGATCGCGGCGGCAGCCACCACGATCCCGGGCAGGATGATCACGACGGAGTTGCCGGCCATCAGAACAGCCCCCTGGTGACGTGCACGAGCTGCGCCAACCCGCCGGCGTGGACGCCCGTGCATGGAGGGTCCGACCCTCGTGAGGATGTCTTGCACGGGCACGTGCAGGAACTGCAGGAAGCTGCCGGGTACACACCCACCCAGATCACGAAGACCACCAGCGGCACCAGCGAGGCGATCTCGCGCAGGCCGATCTCGCGCAGCTTGAAGGCCGGCTTAACCGCGTCGTCGCCGCGATCGTTGAACATGGTGCGCTGGAACATCCACAGCAGGTAGCAGGCGGCCAGGATGACGCCGATGGCGCCCACCGCGGCCAGCCAGTGCGAGTACTGGAACAGGCCGAGCAGGCTGAGCAAACGCCCCGACGAAGCCGCTCAGCCCGGGTAGCCCCAGGGAGCCGAGCGAGAAGAAGAGGAAGAAGCCCGCCATGATGGGCAGCGGTCTGGCGAGCTGGCCCATATCGGCGATCGGCCGGTGTGCGTGCGCTCGTAGATGTAGCCGACCATGAGGAACAGCGCGCCAGTAAGCAGACCGTGGCTGAACATGACGAGCACGGCGCCCTCCATGCCGGCGGCGTTACCCACCAGAGCGATCGAGGCGAAGATGCCGGCCGTGACGAAGCCCATGTGGCTGACGCTCGAGTAGGCGACCAGCTTCTTGAGGTCGTTCTGCATCATGGCTACCAGCGCGCCGTAGACGATGGCGATCACCGAGAGCACGACCACCAGGGGGATGAAGGTCACCGCCGCGTCGGGGAAGAACGGCAGGCAGAAGCGCAACATGCCGTAGCCGCCCATCTTGAGCAGCACGCCGGCGAGGATGACGGAGCCCGCCGTGGGGGCCTCCACGTGGGCGTCTGGCAGCCAGGTGTGCAGCGGAAACATGGGCACCTTGATGGCGAACGCCACGAAGAAGGCGAGGAACGCCCAGATCTGCAGGTGGTACGGGGTACACCTGGCGGCTGAGCAGCTCTGGATGTTGAAGGTGCAGCGTCCCGGTCGCGTTCTTCACGTAGTACACCACGACGATGATGGCGACCAGCATAAGCAGGCTGCCCACCAGCGTGAACAGGAAGAACTTGATGGCCGCGTAGATGCGCGCGCGGGCCGCCCCAAATGCCGATGATGAAGTACATGGGCACCAGCATGGCCTCCCAGAACACGTAGAAGAGGAAGAGGTCGGTGGCGACAGAACACGCCGCCATGCCCACCTGCAGCAGCAGCAGCGAGATGAAGAAGCCGAGCTCGCGATCCTTCACGTAGTGCCAGCTCGCGATGATGACGATCACCCCGAGCAGGGTGGTGAGAAACAGCAGCAGAGCGGCGATGCCGTCGACCCCCATGCCGTAGTGGATGTTGAGCGCCTTGATCCACACCACGTTCTCGGCGAACTGCATGCCGTGCGCCCTGGTGTTGAACTTGAACATCATCACAGCGGCCAGCACGAAGGCGGCCAGCGTGACCACCAGGGAGATGATCTTGTAGGTGTTCGGCCGGCGGCCGCGACGAGCAGCATGAGCAGCACGCCGCCAGCGGCAAGAACACGATCACCGAGAGGATCGGGAAGCCGATCTCCTGCTGCCAACCCATGTCAGGCCCCCCAGACCCAGGCGAGGACGATCACCAGTACCAGCATGCCGGCGAAGATCGCGAGGGCGTAGTTCTGCACCCGACCGGTCTGCAGGCACCGCAGACGCTGCGCGCCCAGATCCCACAGACGGGCGAGACCGTTCACGGCGCCGTCGATGACCTTGACGTCGAAGAACCGCCACAGCCACCCCGCGAAGGCGACGGTGCTGCCGACGGGCGCCACGGCGTAGACCTGGTCCATGTACATCTTGTTGTACGAGGCCTGGTAGGCCGCGGGAGGCGCGCCGCGAGCCGCTGCGGTAGCTCGGTGCGCCGCACGTACATGACGTAGGCCACGTAGACGCCGGCCAGAACGACCGCCAGCGACAGCACCAGGAGCGCGCCACCCTGCCCGAGCCACGCGAACGGCTCGCTCTCGACCCTGAAGAAGACCGGCTGCAGGAAGCGATGGAGCCAACCGCCGTCCGGCGGCAGACCGACCACCAGGCCGGCGATGGCGGCCGGTACGGCGAGGATCACGAGCGGCGCCGTCATGATCGCCGGCGACTCGTGCAGATGGTGCTGCACCTCCGCGTCGGCGCGTATCTCGCCGAAGAAGGTGAGGAAGATAGACGGCCGATGTAGATCGCCGTGAGGAACGCGGTGACGATGCCCACGACCCAGACCACGTAGTAGCCGCCGTGGAAGGCACCGCCGAGGATCTCGTCTTTCGCCCAGAAGCCGGCGAAGGGGAACATGCCCACCATCGCCAGGGCACCGACCACCATCGCCCAGAACGTGACGGGCAGCTTCTTGCGCAGACCGCCCATCTTGCGCATGTCCTGGCCGCCCGACATGCCGTGAATGACGGAGCCCGAGCAGAGGAAGAGCAGGCCTTTGAAGAAGCCGTGCACGAACAGGTAGAAGATGCCCGCCACCCAGGCCCCGGCGCCCAGCGCCATGAACATGAAGCCTAGCGACGAGATGGTGGAGTAGGCGATCACCTTCTTGATGTCGTTCTGGGTGATGGCGATGTAAGCCGCGTAGATGGCGGTGAACGTGCCGATGGACATGACCACCAGCATCGCGGTGTGGGCGTGAATGAACAGCGGGTACGAGCGCGCCACCATGTACACGCCGGCGTTCACCATGGTGGCGGCGTGGATGAGGGCGCTGACCGGCGTGGGGCCCTCCATGGCGTCGGGCAGCCACACGTGCAGTGGGAACTGCGCGCTCTTGCCCACGGCGCCGGTGAAGAGCAGCAGGCAGATCCACAGCAGCGTGCCGCCGGCGATGCCCGGTGCCTTGCCGAACACCCCCGTGAACTGCAGTGTGCCGGTGGTCACGAAGATGAGCAGCATGCCGAGCGTGAAGCCGAAGTCGCCCACGCGGTTGACCAGGAAGGCCTTCTTGCCGGCCTGGCTCGCACTCTCTTGCCGAACCAGAAAGCGATGAGCAGGTACGAGCACAGACCCACGCCCTCCCAGCCGAGGAAAAGGAGCAGGTAGTTGTCGGCCAGGATGAGCACGAACATCGCGAACATGAAGAGGTTGAGGTAGGCGAAGAACCGGTAGTAGCCCTCGTCGCCCTTCATGTAACCGATGGAGTAGTAGTGCACCAGCATGCCGATCACGCCGACCACCAGCAGCATGATGCCGGTGAGGTCGTCGACCAGGAAGCCCCAGGCCACCGTGTAGTGGCCGGCGGCGATCCACGTGAAGGCGTCCCACACGAAGGGATGGTCGCGATGGCCGAAGATCCATACGAAGCCGTACACCGAGAGGGCCGCCGAGACGGTCACCAGTGCCACCGGCAGCACGTGCGCCTTGCTGCCCCAGCGCTTGCCGAACACGAGCGTGATGATGAATCCCGCCAGGGGCAGCAGCGGGATGAGCGCCACCGCGATCTTCATGAGCTGCGTATTCTCCACGAAGGCTCCCCTAGCCCTTGAGCCGGTCGAACTGGTCCGCCTGCACGGTCCGCCGGTTACGGTAGTTGGCGATCACGATGGCGAGGCCGACGGTCACCTCGGCCGCCGCCAGCGTGATGATGAACAGCGAGAAGAGCACGCCGGCGCCCTGGAACCGCCGCGGAAGTTGGCGATCGCCACGAGGGCGAGGTTCACGGCGTTCAGCATGAGCTCGAGGCTCATCACCACGAGGATGACGTTGCGCCGTGCCAACACCCCGAAAGCGCCGATACAGAACAGCAGCACGGCGAGCAGCAGCCACCAGTCCAGCGGATTCACGACTGCTCCTCCTCTTTCTTGAGAGCCAGCACGATCGCGCCCACCATGGCGGCCAGAAGCACCAGCGAGATGACCTCGAAGGGGAACACGTAGCGGTTGAACAGCAGCTGCGAGACCTGCTGCACGCTGGGGTTGAGGGCCTTGGCGGCGATGTGGCCGATATTGGCCCTCACCAGCACCACCGAGATCACGGCGGCGGCGGCGATGGCCAGCGCCACGGCCACCAGGCTCTGACGGTTGAAGAACAGCTTGTAGCTGCCTTCCTGCATCTCGGTGAGCATGATGGCGAAGATGATGACGATGGAGATGGCGCCCACGTAGACGAGCACCTGCACCACGGCCACCAGGGGCGCGCTCAGCAGCGCGTAGGCGAAGGCCACTCCGAGGAAGCAGAAGACCATGGAGACCGCCGAGTACATGATCTTCTTGAAGGCCACTACTCCCAGGCCGCACACCAGGATCCAGGCGGCGAGGATGACGAACAGCCAGGGATGAAAGTCGCCGCCCGGCATTACCCTCCGCCGTGCCGTCGCCGAGGTCGATGGGATCATCGTTGACGGGCTCCCACGTCCAGGCCTGGCCGAGCACCGCGTCGCGCACGTGCGGCACCAGCTCGGTGACCGTCTCGCGCAGCACGTCTACGGGGCGCGGCTCGCGCACGTAGAGCGATTCGCGCGCCAGGGTGGTACGGCTGAAACCGGCGAGCTCGTAGAAGTCGGTTTGCTCGAGGGCGTCGTAGGGGCACACCTCCACGCACTCGCCGCAGAAGATGCAGCGGCTCTCGTCGAGGTCGTAGCTGCTCAGCAGGCGCGGGTTCGTCTCGATAGAGCCCGTGGGGCAGGTCTCGGCGCACTTGCCGCACGAGACGCAGCCCACAATCTGCAACGGCAGGTTGTCGGCCGTGGAGACGATGGCGTCGAAGCCGCGCCCCATGGTGTCGTAGCAGCTCGAGCCGACCTCGCCGCGGCAGACGCGCACGCAGCGGCCGCAGTTGATGCAGCGGTTGGGCTCACGCATGAGGAAGTCGTGGCGAAAGTCGGCCGGGCGGTTGTGCACGGCGCCGCCGTGGAAGCGGTTCTTGAACACCTCGTACTCGATGCCGTAGCGCTGCAGGTCGCACTTGCCGCTCGCCGGGCAGTAGCAGTCCAGGCAGAGCTCGGCGCCGCGCACGGCCTCGTCTTCGCTGAAGCCGAGCTCGATCTGCTCGAAGTTGGTCTTACGCGCCGCGGGCGCCCGCTTGGGCATCTGCGCCGGCGGGCTGGGCTGAGTGACGTCGGTCGTCATGTCGATGAACACCGGGGCGATCTCGGCCATGCGCGCGATGCGCGGGTCGAGGTCGGTCTTTGCCGAGAGCGCCGCGAAGAAGGGCTGCTCCTTGAGGCCGGCCAGCGACTGCTCCACCTCGGCCATGTCGACGCCGTGCAGAAAGGCGTCCATGCTCCAGGCGGCTTTCTTGCCCTGCGCCACCGCCTGGATCACCGTCTGCGCGCCCAGCACCACGTCGCCGCCGGCGAAGACCCGCGGGTCGGCCGTCTGGTAGGTGTACTCGTTGACCTCGATAGTGCGCCACTTGGTGCGCTTCACGCCTTGCTCTTCGCTGGTGCCGTCGAGCTTGGGATACTGGCCGATGGCGGTGATGATCTGGTCGCACTCCACGATGAACTCGCTGCCCTCGAGGGGCACCGGGCGGCGGCGGCCCGAAGCGTCGGGCTCGCCGAGCTCCATGCGCTGCATCTCGATGCCGACCACCTTGTTGGCGTCGTTGGCGACCACACGCACGGGGGCACAGAGCAGCTCGAGCTTGACGCCCTCTTCCTCGGCCTCGTCGACCTCGGTGACGTGGGCGGGCATCTCTTTGCGGGAGCGGCGGTAGAGGCAGGTGACCTGCGCGGCGCCCTTGCGGATGCTGGTGCGGCAGGCGTCCATGGCGGTGAAACCACCGCCGATGACGGTGACCTTGTCGCCCACGTGCACGTCGCCGGTGAGCTCCAGCTCGCCGAGGAAGTCGACCGCCGTGACCACGCCGTCGGCGTCTTCGCCGGGCACGCCCATATCGTTGCTGCTGAAGGCGCCGAGCGCCAGGAAGACGGCGTCGTAGCCCTCCGCGAAGAGGTCTTCGAGCTGGAAGTCGGCGCCTAGCCTGCTGTTCACCTGCAGCTCGATGCCCAGACGCCAGAGCATGTTGAGCTCTTTGTCGAGCAGGTCGCGCGGCAGGCGGTAGCTGGGGATGCCGTAGCGCAGCATGCCGCCCGGCTTGGGCAGCGCCTCGTACACCTTGACGGAGTGGCCCTCGAGCCGGGCGTAGAAGGCGGCGGCGAGGCCACCGGGCCCGCCGCCAATGACGGCGATGCGCTTGCCGGTGCCGGGCTTGGGCTCCACCGGCAGCAGCAGCTCGCCCTCTTGCTCCTCATCGAGGGTTTGATCGGCCATGAAACGGTGCAGCTGGCAGATGGTGATGGGGTGCTCCACGAGCTGGCGCCGGCACGGGCCCTCGCAGGGCCGCGGGCACACGCGGCCCAGCACAGCCGGGAAGGGCAGGTCTTCGCGCAGCTTGCGCACGCCGTTCTTGTAATCCTGGTGCGCGATGTACTCGAGGAACTGCGGGATCTTGATGTGCGTGGGGCAGGCGTCGCGGCAGGGCGGCGTACAGAACGAGTTGTGGTCGCTGAGGAGCAGCTCCAGGTAGAGGTGGCGCATGGCGCGCACCTTCTCGGTGCCGGTGCGCACCACCATGCCGTCGGCCACCGGTGTAGAGCAGCTCGGCAGCATCTTGGCGGCGCCTTCCACCTCGACGAGGCAGATGCGACACGAGGCCGTAGCGGGCAGTCGCGGCTCGTTGCACAGCGTGGGAATGTGGATGCCAAAGCGCTGCGCGGCCTCGAGGATGGTCTCGCCCCGGTCGCAGCCGATCTCGAGACCGTCGATAGTGACGGTGAGCTGGCCCGGACGGCGCTGCTCGCGCATGATGTCTGCGGTGGTGGTCGCCATGGCTGCCTTACGCCCCCTCAACGGTCGCGGCGGCGCCGGCGGCCAGCGCCCGGCACGCGCCCGCCGGACAGCGTCTCTCGTTCACATGCGCTTCGTACTCGTCGCGGAAGTACTTGAGGCTGGTGAGCACGGGGTTGGGCGCCGTGCCGCCGAGGGCGCACAGCGTGCCCTCGCTCACGTAACGACCGAGCTCCTCGAGCAGCTCCAGGTCGCCCTCACGCCCCTCGCCGGCGCGTGATGCGCTCGAGGATCTCGAGCATGCGCTGGTGCCCAGGCGGCAGGGCACGCACTTGCCGCAGCTCTCGTTCTGGGTGAACTGCAGGAAGTACTTGGCGAGGTCGACCATGCAGGCGCTGTCGTCGGCCACCACCATGCCGCCAGAGCCCACGATGGCGCCGGTGGCGGCCAGGCTCTCGTAGTCGACCGGGGTGTCGAGCAGGCTCGCCGGGATGCAGCCGCCCGAGGGGCCGCCGAGCTGCACGGCCTTGAACTGGCGGCCGTTCTTGATGCCGCCGCCCACGTCGAAGATGACGTGGCGCAGGGTGGAGCCCATGGGCACCTCGGCGAGGCCGCCGTTGACGATCTTGCCGGCCAGGCTGAAGGCCTTGGTGCCCTTGCAGGTCTCGTTGCCGAAGGCGGCGTAGGCGGCGGCGCCGTGGGCGACGATCCAGGGGATACTGGCCGAGGTCTCGACGTTCACGACGGCGGTGGGCTTGCCCCACAGGCCGGAGACGCCCCGTAGCGGCGGCTCCTGGCGCGGCGTGCCGCGCCGCCCCTCGATGTTGGCGATGAGCGCCGTCTCTTCTCCGCACACGGCGCCGGCGCCAAGCGTGAGATGCAGGTTGAACGCCCAGCCCGAGCCGAGCACGTCGGCGCCCAGGAGGCCGCGCTCCTCGGCGGCGGCAATGGCCAGGCGCAGACGCTTGACCGCGAGCGGATACTCGGCACGCACGTAGATGTAGCCCTCGTGAGCGCCGACGGCGTAGGCGCCGATGACCATTCCCTCGATCACGGCGTGCGGGTTGCCCTCGAGCACGGAGCAATCCATGAACGCCCCGGGGTCGCCTTCGTCGGCGTTGCAGATGAAGTACTTCTCGTCGCTCGCCGACTCCATGACGAACTTCCACTCCGCGGCGGCGGGAAAGCCCGCGCCGCCGCGCCCGCGGATACCCGACTCGGCGATGTGCGCCACGATCCACTCGGGCGTCTTCTCGCGGAGCGCGCCGCGGGCCGCCTCGTAGCCGCCGCGCGCCAGATAGTCGTCCAGGCTCTCCGGGTTGACGGCACCCATGTCGCGCAGCGCCACACGCGTCTGCTGCTTGTAGAACTCGATCTCGTGCCAGTCGCGCAGGCGCGCGCCGCTCCGCGGGTCCTGGTAGAGGAACTGCTCGACCACCTGGCCGCGCTTGAGATGGCTCGCGATCACAGTGCTCACGTCGTCTGGCCGCAGCCGGCCGTACAGGGTGTCGTCGCTCAGCACCACCACGGGGCTCATGGCGCAGAGGCCGTGGCAGCCGATGATGCTCACCTCGACGGTGTCGGCCAGCCCCGCCGCCTGCACCTCCGCCGCGAAGGCGTCGTAGCACGGCCAGCGAGCCGGCAGATACGCAGGCCGTGCCCGCGCAGACGGTGACGCGATAGCCCCCGTCCGACCTCGGCGAGACGCGCACGTTGCGGGCCTCGCTCATGCCGTTCTCGCCCATGCCGTTCTCGCCCATGCCGCCCCGCTCACCCCTTCTGAGCGCCGACCGCACGCATCAGCTCGCGGATGATCGTGCGCGTGCGATCGCTGGTGAGGCCGCCGTAGGTTTGCTCGCCGATGCGCATCGCCGGCGCTGCGCGCAGGCCCCCAGGCAGGTCGCCGACGACAGCGTGAACTGCATGTCTCGGTGGTCTTGCCGGCGGCGATGCCGAGCTCGTCTTCCAGGGCCGCGGTGATCTGGTCGGCGCCGGCCATGTGGCAGGCGACGCCGTGGCATACCTCGACCAGGTGCTCGCCCACGGCCGACAGCCGGAACTGGCTGTAGAAGCTGGCGATGCCGTAGATCTCGCTGAGCGAAACGCCCGTTTGCACGCCGATCTCCTGCAGGGCCAGGCGCGGCAGGTACCCATACACCGCCTGGGCGTCCTGGAGCATGGTGACGAGGCCGCTGCCGTGCTCGTGGTAGGCGTCCAGCACCGGCTGCAACGCCTTGAGGTCGACGCCGTCTTGCGCCGCGAGGCGCCGCTCGGCGAGCCGCGCCGCATTGGGCACCGGCAGCTGGTACTTGCTGGTGTAGTTCACACGAATGACCTGCACGGGGCAGTTGCTCTCGCACAGCGTGCAGGCGCGACAGCGGGGGTCGCCGCTGGCCGGATCGATGACCACGCGAAAGAGTCCGCGGCTGCGCTCGGGCAGCCGCTCACGCTGCTCCGGATACTGCACGGTGATCTTCTTCTTGGGCAGGTGGACGATGGTGGTGCGCATCGCCTTGAGCATGCCGAGCATCAGGCGTTCACCACCGGCGTGCGCTCACGCACCTTGCGCAAGCGTCTCTTGAGGATGGGGTCAAACAGGCCCACGAAGGCGAGCACGGCGAGCCAGCTGAACACCGCCAGGCCGATCCGCCAGCGCGGCACCCACAGCATGATAGCCGCCGTCGCCAGGATATTGACGAGGCCCAGCGGGATGAGGATCTTCCAGGCGAAGCCCATGAGCTGGTCGACCTGCAGACGGGGCAGCGAGAGGCGAATCCAGATGAGCACCGAGACCAGAATGTACGTCTTGATGAGGAACCAGATGAGGCCAATCCGACGACACGTGCCAGAACACCACGGCGCCGGCAAACGGGCCCTGCCAGCCGCCGAAGAAGAGCGTCACGGCCACCATCGACATGACGGTCATGCCGGCGTACTCGTTGAGGAAGAACATGCCGAAGCGCATCCCCGAGTACTCGGTGCCGTAGCCCGAGACCAGCTCCGACTCGCTCTCGGGCAGGTCGAAGGGGCCGCGGTTCAGCTCGGCGATAGAGGCGATGTAGAAGATGAGGAAGGCGAACGGCGCGTAAAACGCGATCCAGCGGTAGCCCGACTGCACCGCCACCACGCGAGTGATGGTGAGCGAGCCGGCGGCCATGGCGACGACGAGCATGCCGAGGATCATGGGAATCTCGTACGAGACCATCTGCGCGGCGGCGCGCAAGGCACCCACCAGCGAGTACTTGTTGCGCGACGACCAGCCGCCCAGGAGGATCGACAAGGTGGTGAAGCCGGTGATGGCGACCAGGAAGATGACGCCCACGTTGAGGTTGGCGGCGATGAGGCCGCCGGTGTAGGGCAGCACGAGCTGCACGGCCACGGCGCCGATCATGACCATGACCGGGGCCAGCGTGAACAGCAGCGGGTCGGCGGCCGCGGGACGGAAGTTCTTCCTTGCCCATCATCTTGAAGGCGTCGGCGACGCTCTGCAGCACGCCCTGCGGGCCGGTGCGATTGGGACCCAGGCGGTCTTGCATGAAGGCCAGCTCGCGGCGCTCCCAGACGATGTTCACGAGGGCCGCGACGAATACCACCGCGTAGGCGATGACCACGAAGAGGACGGCGCGAAGGATGGCGAGAAGGATATGCATCTAGCGGTCGATGCCTCCCAGCACGAGGTCGATGCTGCCCGAGATGGCTACCGCGTCGGCGATCTTGTTGCCGCTCAGGATCTTGGGGAAGATCTGCAGGTTGCAAAAGCATGGGTCGCGGAACTTGAGCCGGTACGGGTAGCGCGAGCCGTCGCTCACGATGTAGGTGCCGAACTCGCCGCGCGGGTTCTCCTGGCCCACGTAGCAGGCGCCGGGCGGCGGCGTGATCACGTAGGGCGCGCGCAGCGAACCTGCCTGCACCGGCCCCGCGGGCAGCATGTTCGAGCGCCTGCTCGACGATCTTCACGCTCTCGCGCATCTCCCTCATGCGCACCTTGTAACGGTCGAACACGTCGCCGTGGCCTTCGGTGCACACCGCGAAGTCGAGCTCGGGATACACCGAGTACGGCCGCGTGCGGCGTAAGTCGTGGGCCACCCCCGAGGCACGCGCATTAGGCCCGGTGATGCCGTAGTCGATGACGTCTTGCTGGGTGATCACTCCCTTGCCCATGCAGCGCTGCAGGAAGATGGCGTTGTCGTCGACCAGCGACTCGTACTCGTCGATGAGCTTGGGCATGCGCTTCATGAGGTCGCGGCATGTCTCGACCCAACCCTCCGGAAGGTCGTGCCGCACGCCGCCGAAGCGGAAGTAGTTGAACATCATGCGGGCGCCGCTCAGCGACTCGAGCAGGTCGAGGATCTTCTCGCGGTCGCGGAACATGTAGAACACCATGGCCGTGCCCAGCGGCGCCAGGTCGGCGGTGAAGGTGCCCACCGCGACCAGGTGGCTGGCAATGCGCATGAGCTCGCCAGTGATGACGCGGATGAACTCCGCCCGCCGCGTGGGCTGGATGCCGGCGAGTTTCTCGACGGCCAGCACGTAGCCCCATTCGCAGTTGATGCCGGCGAGATACTCGGTACGGTCGACGATAGGCATGTACTGGAAGTAGGTGCGCTTCTCGGCGAGCTTCTCCTTGCACCGGTGCAAGTAGCCGATCACCGGGATGACGTCTTTCACGAGCTCGCCGTCGAGCGTGACCACCAGCCGCAGCACGCCGTGCGTGCTGGGATGCTGCGGGCCCATGTTCACGATGACCTCGTTGAACGCCAGGCCCTCGACGTTGGAGCCCTCACCGCGCGCCGTGGCCTCCGCGATGCGCCGCTCGGCGAGCTTGATGGCTTCGTCCGGCGCGTCCGTGGCGAACTGGTCATACATGGGGATGGTTCTCCACGAGGTCGACGTAGTCTTTGCGCAGCGGATGCCCCACGAAGTCGTCCTTGAGCAGGATGCGGCGTGGGTCGGGATGCCCGAGATAGCGGATGCCAAGCATGTCCCAGGCCTCGCGCTCGTGCCAATCTGCCGCCGGCCACACATCCGTCACGGTATCTACCTCGGCCTTGCCGCGCGGCACCAGAACGTGTAGCTCGAGGTACGTGTTGGTCTTCCACGAGTACAGGTGGTAGACGCTCTCGAAGTGCTTGACCATGTCTACGCCGGCCACGAAGTTGAGCGTCTCATAGCCGATCTCGGGGTGGTCTTTGAGACGCCGGGCGACGTTCTTGAGGGCGGCGGCGGCGCAGTGCGCGACCACCGTGACGGGCTCCTGGAGGCGCACCTCGCGCAGGTCGGCGCCGAGATCGGCGCTCAAGCGCGCGGCGACCGCCGCGATACCGATGGGGTTGGTGCCGATCTCGAGGGCCATGCTCAGGACTCCCCGCCGGCGCGCAGCGCTGCGGCCGACAGCGACGGCGCCTCGGCCACGAACTTGTGCTCCTGGATCTTCTTCTGCAGCTCGAGCAGACCCTGGAAGAGCGCCTCGGGGCGGGGGGGACACCCGGGGATGTAAACATCTACCGGGACGATCTTGTCGACCCCGTTGACCACGTTGTAGCCGTCGTAGAACGGACCGCCGCTGGTGGCGCAGGCGCCCATGCTGATGACCCATTTGGGCTCCGACATCTGGTCGTAGAGACGCTTGAGTACCGGTGCCATCTTCTCGTTCACGGTGCCCGCGACGATCATGAGGTCGCATTGCCGCGGCGTGGGGCGAAACACCTCCATGCCGTAGCGTGCCACGTCGAAGCGCGCGAAGCCCGAGCTGAGCATCTCGATGGCGCAGCAGGCCAGGCCGTAGGTGAACGGGAACACCGAGTGCGAACGGGCCCAGCCGAAGATGAAGTCGGCCGTGGTGGTGATGATGTTGGGTTTCTCGAAGTGCTCCAGCTTCGGGTACCGCACCCGAAAACGGCCCGGCCCCGCATCGCTCATGCCCACTCCAAGGCCCCCTTGCGCCAGGCGTAGAGGAGGCCGCAGCCCAGCACCACGATGAACAGCAGCATCTCCACGAAGCCGGAGCGGCCCAGCGTGCGAAAGACGATCGCCCAGGGGAACAGGAAGACCGCCTCCACGTCGAACACCAGGAACAGCAGACCGAATACGTAGTAGCGGACCGCGAACGGCGCCCACGGGTTACCCACCGGGGGGATGCCGCACTCGTAGGTGGCGAGCTTCTCGGGCGTGAGGTGGCTCGGGTTGATGACCTTGGAGAAGAGCAAAATGAGCACGACCAACGCACCGCCTGCGGCGATGAAGAGCCACACGTAGAGCCAGTTGGTGAGATATGCGCCTGTCATCGCGAGAAGTGAGAAGCGCTCGCCTCGAGGGGTCGAGGCGAGAGCGAGCGTCTCGTGCGGCGGACTATACCAAACGCCTCGCGCGCGGCGCAACTCCCACTCACACCCCCCCGGGGTATCAAAACTCGCGGCGATTTGCAGGAGTTTCGTGGAGGCACGAGCCGCAATGGCCTGATGGCCGACGAGACTTTGGACCTCTGGCCGCGCCCCCGCCGGCGGCGCGTTGACCCTGGTCGCCGGAGCGCCTACCATGAGACTGACGCGCATCGCGGCACAAGGGATCCCTACCTGTGAGCTTCTTCAGCCCAATCCACATCGTGCTCGTGCTCGGTATCGCCTTGCTGGTGCTCGGGCCCAACAAGCTCCCACAGGTGGGCCGCGGCCTGGGCCAGGCACTGCGCGAGTTCCAAAGGATGACGGCCACGGCGCGCGAGGAGCTTGGCCTGGACGAGGTCGCCAACAGCGTCAATGAGCTCAAGTCGAGCATCGGCCTCGATGAGGTCGCCAACAGCGTCAATGAGCTCAAGTCGAGCATCGGCCTGGACGGGGTCACCAACACTGTGAACGAGCTCAAGTCGACCTTCAGCCTGGGCCTCACCGCCGAGGGCGCCCCAGCGCCGCCGGCGAGCGCTGCCGCCGACGCGCCTCCCACGGCGGCGGTCGGCGCCGCGGTGGCGGCCGGGCCGGCGACGGCTCCGGCGCCCGGGCCGGCGGCGGCTCCGCAAACCATCCCCGCCGAGGCCGTGGCTGCCCCGACGAGTCCGTCGGCCGCGCCGCCCACCACCGACTGAGCCCCATGCCTGTCACCCCGGAGGAACGACTTACCATCTTCGAGCACCTCGACGAGCTGCGCCGGCGGCTCTTCTGGTCAATCGCCGCGATCGCCATCGGCATGACCCTGGCGGCGATCTTCAACAACCTCGTCTTCAGCGTGTTGCTGTACCCTCTCAAGAAAGTGCACGGCTTGCACCCGAGCACCCTTACCACGTTCAGCCCCGCCGAGCCGTTCATGGTGAGCCTCAAGGTCTGGGTCGTCGTGGGTCTGCTGCTCTCGTCGCCCTTCCTCATCTGGCAGCTCTGGGCGTTCGTAGGACCGGCGTTCACGCGCACCGAGAAGAAATACTTCTATCCCATCGTGTTCGCTACTACCGGTCTCTTCCTGGGCGGTGTGACCTTCGGCTACCTGATCGTGATTCCCAAGGCCATGCAATGGCTGCTTACCTTCGGCTCCGGGCACTTCAACGTGCAGCTGCGGGCCAGCGACTACTTCACCTTCGTTGCCCTGTTCGCCCTGGCCTTTGGCGCCGTGTTCGAGCTGCCCGTGGTGCTCGTGCTGCTCGCCAAGGTGGGGGTGATCGACGACAAGTTCCTGCGCAAGTACCGCCGCTGGGCGATCGTCATCAACGCCATCATCGCGGCGGTGATCACGCCCAGCCAGGACGCCTTCTCGATGCTCGCCATGTTCTTCCCGCTGGTGATTCTCTACGAGATCTCCATCCCGATAGCACGCCTCGTGAAGCCCAAACCGGCGGCCGTCGCGGAAGGCGAGAAAACCGACAGCGACGGCGGTGACGACGACCTGAGCCGCGCGCCGGCCTAGGCGGGGCCCACGGCTCGCGTGTCTTCAATCAGGTAAGGTACTCGCCTATGACTGAATACGCCCGGTACCGCGCCAGGTCCGACGATCTACCCCGACGCGCTCGCGAGCGCCGCGAGAAAGCGCGCCTCATGGGCAAGCGCAAATGGCGCTGGCTCAAGGTCACGGGCATCGTGGTTCTGCTGATCGTCGTCGCCGTCTTCGGGGTCGCCGCCGGCACCATCTACGCGCTCACGCGCAACCTCCCGTCACTCGACAGCCTGCGCACTAGCGCCCCCGCCCTGAACACCACCATCTACGACCGCAACGGCCATGTGATCGCCGTGCTGCACGGCGCCCAGAACCGCGTGGTCGTGAAGAGCGACCAGATTGCCCCCGTGATGAAAGAGGCCATCGTCGCCAGGGAGGATTCGCGCTTCTACTCACACCACGGCATCGACTTCCAGGGCACACTGCGCGCCCTGATCGAGAACATCCGTGCGGGACACATCGTGGAGGGCGGGTCAACCATCACCGAGGAGTACATCAAGAACGTCTACGTGGGCGACGAGCGCACCTACACGCGCAAGATCCGTGAGGCGTGGCTCGCCTGGCAGCTCGAAGACAAGTGGACCAAAGACCAGATCCTCACCGCCTACCTCAACACGGTGTTCTTCGGCGCCAGCGCCTACGGGGTCGAGGCAGCCGCCGAGACGTACTTCCACATCCACGCCGCGCAGCTCAACCTCAAGCAGGCGGCGCTGCTGGCGGCGCTGCCCAAGGCCCCCAGCGAGCTCGACCCCACGCTCGACCCCGCGGGCGCCAAGCAGCAGCGCAACATCGTGCTGCAGCTCATGGCCAATCAGGGCTACATCACGCAGGCTCAGGCCAACGCGACGATGGCGAAGCCCATCGGCGTGTACAAGCACCCCAAACCGACCAACAACCCCCTCGCCGCCTACTTCACCTCCTACGTGACGAACATCCTCACCAAGCGCTACGGGACACAGCAGGTCTTCGAGGGCGGGCTCAAGGTGTACACGAGCATCGACATGAGCTGGCAGCAGAAGGCCATCGACATCGTCAAGAGCACCACCAGCCCGCTGAACTTCGGCTTCAAGCCCTCGGCGGCGCTCGTCGCCATCGATCCGAGCACGGGCTACATCCGCGCCATGGTCGGTGGCCTCGACTTCAAGAAGCAGCAGTACAACCTGGCCTCGCAGGCCAGACGTCAACCCGGCTCGGCGATGAAGCCGTTCGTGCTCACCGCCGGCATCGAGCAGGGCCTGGACCCGTACAGCACGTACTACTCGTCCAAGAGCCCCGTGATCATTCCCCTGCCGTGGGGTCCCCCTTGGGTGGTGAATGGCGACGGTCCCGGCGGCATGGAAAGCGTGGCCGCGGCTACGACCATCTCGGACAACGTGGTGTTCGCGCAGCTCAGCGTCGACGTGGGCCCGCAGAACACAGTAGATGTGGCGCACCGGATGGGCATCACGAGCCCTCTTGATGCCGTACCGTCGATCACCCTGGGTACGTCGCCCGTCTCCCCCCTGGAGATGGCCGACGCCTACGCCACGTTCGCGAGCGGCGGCATCCACCACGCCCCGCAGGCCATCGTCAAGGTGGTTCTCGCCGACGGGCACGTGGATTGGCGGCCCAAGACCAGGGGTAGCCGAGTCATCCCGGCCGGCATCGCCTCGGCCGTCACCAAGATCTTGCAGACCGTGACCGTGCCGCCAGGCACCGGCTACGCCACCCAGTACTACTACCCGTACCCGCGGGCCGGCAAGACGGGCACCGCCGACGACAACTGCGACGTCTGGTACTGCGGCTACACGCCGCAGCTCGCGGCCGCCGTGTGGATGGGCGACATGGACCGCAGAATGCCCATGGGCTCCACCTTCGGCGGCACCTACTGCGCCCCCATGTGGGCCAAGTTCTTCGCCGCCGCCTTCCAGGGCCAGTCGCACCCGGGCTTTACCTACGTCCCCTACACCTTCGGAAACTGGCACGGCAAGTACGCCGGCAAGTCGCCGTCGGCGTCGCCCTCGCCGAGCAAGAGCCCCTCGCCGTCGCCCACCACCCCGACGATCAAGCCGAAGCCGACGCCGACCACGCCGAAACCCACGCCGACTACGCCGATTCCCACGCCCACCACGCCGCAGCCTACGCCCTCGACGCCGCAACCCAGCACGTCGGCGGCACCCAAGCAGGCCGTGGCAGGGGGCCTGCTGGCGCTCGCTCTGCCGCCGGCTAGCGGCGACGGCTCCACGGGGCTGGTCGGCGCCGCGACAAGCTGGCTGGCGCGCCTGCTGGCTCTGTAGACGCCGCGCGGGCGGCGGTGATGACCAGGCTCCCGGTGTCGCCGGAGCCATTTTCGCCGTGCCCAGCCACGGGCACCCGCCGCTGGGCCCTGGTAGTGCTGGCCGCGGCGCTCGTCTTCGTGGTGTGGACGAGCACCTTCGCGGTGCAGCGCCAGAACGACTATCGGACCTATCGCAACGACATGGGGAACATGGTACAGACCGTGTACCTCACGGCTCACGGCCACCTTCTCGAGATGACGTCCAGCGAGGGTCAGCAGATCTCGCGCCTCGGGTCGCACGTGGATCCCATCATTGCGCTCTTCGCCCTGCCGTGGCTGGTGTGGCCCAGCGCATCGATGCTGCTCATCGCGCAGGCCCTCATCGTGGGCCTGGCGGCGTGGCCCGCCTACCGTCTCGGCCAGCGCGTGCTCGGGGACTCGGCCGCGGCCGCCCTCTTGGCCTGCGCGCTACTCCTCTATCCTCCCCTGCAATTCGCGGTGCTCGACGAGTTTCACCCGGTGACCCTGGCGGTGCCGTTTCTACTGTTCGCCTTCGTGGCGCTGGAAGAAGACCACCGCTGGCGAGCGCTGCCGTTCCTGGTGCTGGCGGCCCTCTGCAAGGAAGACATCCCGTTGATCATCGCGGTGCTCGGCGCGTACTTCGCGCTGCGCAAGCGCGCTCTCTGGCCACTGCTCATCACGGCCGGCGCGCTCGCCTACTTCGCCGTCGCCGCCGGCGTCGTGATCCCGCACTACAGCCACGCGGCGAACGCGTTTCTGACGCGCTACGCGACGGGCGAGTCGAGCATGAGCGCCGTCGCCTGGAGCCTGCTCACGCACCCCTGGAGGGCCGTCACCTGCCTTCTCGAGCCCTCCGGTCTCAGGTACCTCGGCGACCTCTTGTGGCCGTTCGTCTTCTCGTCGCTCGGCAGCCCGCTCACGGCGCTCATCGCGCTGCCCGAATTGCTGATCAACTGCCTTTCGAGCAAGGCGCAGCAACACTCCATCGCCTACCACTACGTGGCCGCGGAGGTCCCGTTCTTGTACGCCGCCGCGGTGCTGGGCTTGGCGCGCGTTGGTCGCTGGGTGCGCCGCCGCGGCTGGTCCGCCGACCGCGAAACGTACCCTTTTCGCCACCTGGCCAGCGTGGTGCTGGTGGTGGCTCTGCTCTCCACTCTCACGGTGGGGCCGCTCTCGGGCGCCCGCAGAGGCTGGGGTCTGGTGCGCTCGCCCGCGCACATCGCGCTCCTCAACCAGGCCGTGGCGATGGTGCCGGCGGGCGCCAGCGTCTCGGCCGATAGCGCGCTGGGTGCGCATCTCTCGGCAAGGCCGAGAATCTACATCTTCCCCGTGCTGTGCGACGCACAGTACGTGCTGCTCGACAGCGAAGGCCGCTACGGTGCGCAGCGCACGCAGGCGCTCAAACGGCTGCGCCGCAACTCAGACTACACACTGCGCTTCGCCGACAACGGTGTGATGCTCTTCGAGAGGGTGCGCTAGCGTTCGAGGCTCATCGGCCCAAGGCCGATGAGCACACGCGGAGGGCCTGGTCTTCGACATCCGAGCCGGTTCCCAGCTCGTTGGCCGCCGCGCCTGTTCCGACCTTGCAGACGCGGCAGCTCGCCAAGCGCCGCCGCTCACCAGGTCTCGTAGCGACCCGCCCCTTTGCGATACTCCTTGACCTCCTGCCCCATGCCCTCGGCGATCGTCATGATCTTGCAGGTCATCTCGAAGACACTGGTGAGCTGGTAGGCCTCTTCGAGCAGATGACCGATGGCGAACGGGCCGTGGCCGCGGAGCATCACCAGGTCGTACTCCTTGAGCCACTTGGGCAGGAGATCGGCGACCTGCTTGGACCCGGCGGTGAGCTCGGTGGCGACCACCGGCACCTTGTGCAGCAGGTAGGAACCCTCGCTGTCGATGGGCACGATCTCGTCGCACACCAGCGAGCGCGCGATGGCGTACGGCGGGTGCGTGTGCACGATGGCCTGCGCCGCGGTCCCCTGGTAGATGGCTCGGTGCACGCCGATCTCGGTGGAGGCCAGCATCACGTTGCTATCGTTCTCCTCCAGGCCCGTCTCGATGATGTCGCGCTCCTCGAGGCGGGCCAGCATGGAGCCGCGCCGGGTGATGATGATACGGTCGCCCATGCGCACGCTCAGGTTGCCGCCGTGGGAGCTGATCACGCCGGCCACGAAGAGGTCACGGCCGACCTGCTGGAACTGGTCGAGGATCGCGGAGCTCATGGGGTGGCGGGCTGGCCGGTGGCGGGCTGGCCGCGCCCCGTGGGATGGCCGGGAGGCTGCGCCGCCGCGGCCGCCGGCCCCAGGCCGAGCCGTTCGAGCTTGGCCGCCGAAGGCTTCCCGGCGGCGTCCCAGCCACGCGAGATGTAGTACTCGTCGAGCATCGGCGGCAAGTCTACTACCTGGCCGGCCGACGGTCCGGACGGCACGGGCTCGTGCAAGAGGCGTGGCGGCAGCGTGTCGTCGGCGCGGGAGAAGCCGGCCGCCAGGTTGAAGAGCCGCTCCGCGTTCCAGATGCGCTCGCCGAGCTGCAGCAGCTCCTGCGGCTCCACCGTCTCCCCCCACACGGCGCTGAGCAGGCGGGCGTAGTAGTCCTCCTTCATGGCGAACGCGGTGAACTTGCAGACGCTGAGCGAGTCCAGCACGGCATTCAGGTTCTGCAGGTTGATGAGCAGGCCGGCCTTACCCAGCGTGGCGAAGCGGTCGACCATCTTGGGCACGCCGAGGATCTCGGGCCCGAGCATGTTGGCGCGCAGATGACAGCCGCCGCGATTGCTGGTGGCGAACGACAACCCCTGGGCCTTCATGCCCCGGGGGTCGTAGGCCGGCAGCTCGAGGTTCTTCACACTCATGCTGAGCTCGGGCCGGCCGTGGGCTGCCGCGAAGCGCGCCGAGCCCAGCGCCAGCTCTGCGCCCAGCCCTTCGCCGCTGGCCGTGGCGTTGGCCAGCCTTACGAGGGCGGTGGCGTCGCCGAAGCGTGGCCCGCCGGGCAGCAGACCCTCGTCCGTGAGCTCCATGGCGCAGGCGATGGTGGAGCCCATGGTGATGGTGTCCATGCCGGCGCGGTTGCAGGCGTAGTTGGCCTGCACGACGGCGGTGAGGTCGCTCACACCGCAGTCGCCGCCCAGCGCCCAGATGCTCTCGTACTCGGGTCCTTCGCCGCTCTGCCCGCCCGCCGTGGTACGACGCGCGCAGCCTATGACGCAGCCGCGGCAGGCGGACCGCTTCTGCACGTGCTCGCGCTTGAGCATCTCGCCGCTGATGTCGGCGGCGTGCTCGAACTGGCTCTCGCGGTAGTTGCGTGTGGGAAACGCACCGGCCTGGTTGAGTACGTTGACGAGCACCGCAGTGCCAAACTCGGGCAACGCCTGCGAGGTGATTGGGTTCGACTTGAGGAGCTTCTCGGCCTCGTAGACGATGAACTCGAGGCGCTCCGCGTCGGCCACCGCGGGGCGCTGCGCGCCGTTGCCGGCCACCACCACCGCCTTGAGCCGCTTGGCGCCCATCACGGCGCCCAGGCCGCCCCGCCCCAGGGACCGACCGCGATTGTTGACGATGCTCGCGAACAGCACCCCGCGCTCGCCCGCCGGGCCGATGACGGCGGCTTCGCCGCGGGGATGCAGCTCGCGCAAGCGCGTGAGCGACGACGGCACGTCGAGGCCCCAGAGACCGGCGGCGGCGTGCCAGGTCACACCGTCGGCGGCCACCGCCACGTACCCGGGTGAGTCGAGGGCTCCGGCGACGATCAGGTAGTCGTAGCCGAGTCGGCGAAAGGCATTGCCCCAGTTACCGCCCGAGTTGCCGTCGAACACCGTGCCGGTCAGCGGCGAGCGGCTGGTGACGCTGTAGCGACCGCTGGCCGGCGCCGGCGTGCCCGTCAGCGGGCCGGGGGCGAACACCAGAAGGTTGGCGGGCGAGAGCGGCTCGACTTCGTACAGCCGCTCCCTGAGCGCGAGATAGGCGCCGAGGCCACGACCGCCGAGGTAGGCGCGAGCCACCTCGCGGGGCAGCTCTTCCTCGAGAGCGAGGCGAGCGGTGAGGTCGAGGCGCAGGCCGCGAAGCGGCGCCAGAGGTGAATCGGGAGTGCTCATGTCTCGATTATAGCCGCGCGACGGGGCAGGCGTAGCGGGGTGCCCCGGGCGTCGCCTCGCCTGACTGGCCCGCCTACATCGCCGTCCGCTTGTCGACCACGCGCACCGCCTTGCCCTCTGAGCGCTGGATCGTCCGGGGCTCCTTGAGCTTCACGGCCACCTGGATGTTGAGCACATTGAAGATCTGGGCCTGCACCTTGCGCTGGAAACGCTCCAGGTCGCCCATCGTCTCGGCGAACACGTCTTCGCCCACCTCGACCCAGCACCTCGATAACGTCCAGGTACCCCTTGCGGTCTACCAGGATCTGATAGTGCGGCTCGATCTCGGGGATGCTCATGAGCACCTCTTCGATCTGGCTGGGGAACACGTTGACACCGCGGATGATGAGCATGTCGTCGGTGCGCCCGATGGGCTTGCTCATGCGCGCCGCGGTGCGGCCGCAGGCGCAAGGCTCGTAGGTGAGGCTGCAGAGGTCGCGGGTGCGGTAGCGGATCAGCGGCTGGGCCTCGCGCGACAGTGTGGTGAACACCAGCTCGCCCACCTCGCCCTCGGGCAGCGGCTGCAGGGTCTCGGGATCGATGATCTCGGCCAGGTAGTGATCTTCGTTCACGTGCATGCCGGCCTTGGCGAGACACTCGAACGCCACGCCGGGGCCGCCCATCTCGGAGAGTCCGTAGATGTCGAGCGCGTCGATGCCGAGAGCCGCCTCGATCTGCAGGCGCATCTCGTTGGTCCAGGGCTCGGCGCCGAAGAAGCCCACGCGCAGCGGCAGGTCCTGGGGCCGTACTCCGCGGTCGCGGGCCGCGTCGCCCAGGTGCATCGCGTACGACGGCGTGCAGCTCAGGGCGGTGGCACCGAAGTCGCGCATGATCTTGATCTGCCGCTCAGTGTTGCCGCCGCTGATGGGCACCACGGTGCAACCCAGGCGCTCGCCGCCGGAGTGCAGGCCGAGGCCGCCGGTGAACAGGCCGTAGCCGAAGGCGTTCTGCAGCAGATCGCCGGGCCGCACACCACCGGCCGCCAGGGTGCGGGCGATGAGATCGCCCCACGTGTCGATGTCGGCGCGCGTGTACCCCACCGTGGTGGGATTGCCGGTGGTACCGGAGGAGGCGTGCACGCGCACCACCTGGTCGCGCGGCCGTGCGAACATGCCGAAGGGGTAGTGGTCGCGCAGGTCGATCTTGGTGGTGAAGGGCAGATCGGCGACGTCGCCGTGGCAGCGCACGGTGGCGGGCTTGAGCCCCATCTCGTCGAGCTTCTTGCGATAGAACGGCACGTTGTCGTAGGCGTTCTGCAAGGTCGCCCGCAGGCGCTCCATCTGCAGCTCGCCGAGCGCCGGCGTGGCCAGGGTCTCGGCGTCCGGCTGCCACAGGAGGCCCCCGGCCTGGTCTCGTGTGAGGTGTTCCTCGGGCACGGCGCAGAGCGGTGCCTCTCCGGTGTCCCGCTCGATAGCTGATGTGCGGTGCTGCTGCGCCGCCCCGCACGAAAGCCCGCCTTCGGCGGCCTTTCTTCTGTGGCTATTCACAGGCCACGCACCTCCTCGTCGCTCAGCAGCTCGACCTTGCCCGAGAGCAGCTCCACGGCATGGTCGATGTCGCGCACCGCGAAGCAGACGATCCCGAAGGTGATGCTGTACAGGTAGTCGATGGAGACACCGATAGCGGCCAGCTCGTCGAGCACCTTGGCGAGCCCGCCCGCCACGTCGGGGACCTTGACGCAGATCACCTGCGAGAAGTGCGTGGTGAAACCGGCCTCGTGCAACAGGTGCCGAGCCCGCTCATGATCGGCCACCAGCAGGCGCACGATGCCGTACTCGGCCGCCTCGGTCGTAGAGAACCCGCGGATGTTGATGCCGTTCTTGCCGAGGATGTCGGCGACCTCGGCCAAGCGCCCGCTGCGGTTCTCGAGAAGCACGGCGAGCTGCGTAACCTTCACGGCGCAACCTCCTCGCTGCTGACGGCGTGCCGACCCAGGGCGAAGGCCCGCTCGTTGACTGCGAGGATCTTGGCAGGTACCGAGGCGGCAAGCCCACGCCGCCAGGCATCCTCGCTGAATGGCAGAACGGCGCTGGCCGCCCCGAGGAGGGCCACGTTCACGGCCCTCGCCGTGCCCGCTCGGCGAGCCAGCCCCTCGGCGTCTACGGCGATGAGGCGCACGCCGCGCGCCGCGGCGGCCTCGGCCAGGTCGTCTGGATACTCGTCCTCGCGGCGCAGCACGCTGCCGGGAACGATGCGCGTGGTGACGGCGCAGACCTCGGTGCCGTGCGGCCCCAGCAGATCGAGGGCACGCCGGCCCTCGAGCAGCTCCGTGGCGATGACCACGTCGGCGTGCCGGGCAACCGGCGACCACACGCGGTCGCCGAAACGCACCGTGCTGAGCACGCTGCCGCCGCGCTGCGCCATGCCCTTGACCTCGCTGGCCTTCACATCGAGCCCCTCGGCGACGGCCGTCTCGGCCAGTATAGCGGCGGCCAGCAGGATGCCCTGACCGCCCACGCCCACCAGGGCAACGGTGGTGGTGCCGTTCATGCGCCGCCTTTGCTCCCGTCCGAGGCGGCGCTGCCGGCGTAGCTGAGGGCGCCGCGCCGGCACACCTCCATGCACAGGCCGCAGCCGGTGCAGGCGTCGCTGATGCTCATCGCGATCTCGTCCGGCGCGAGCGCCGGGCAGCCGAGGTCTAGGCACACCCCGCAGAGGTTGCAGCTCTCCTCGTCAACGATGATCGTGCCGGCCGAGGCACGCACCGTAAGCACGCACGGTGCCTGCGCAACGATGACCCCTAGGCCCTGCGCCGCAACCTCCGCCTTGAGGGCCGCGTCGATCGCCTTGTGATCGGATGCATCGATCGTGTGGCAGCGCACGCCGAGGCCGTCGCAGAGCGCCTGGATGCTCACCGCGGGGCCCTGGCTGTGGTCGGCACGCACGCCGCTGCCGGGATGACCCTGATGCCCGGTCATCGCCGTGGTGCGGTTGTCGAGAACCACGAGCAGGCCGTCGACCTCGTTGTAGAGAGCGTCCACAAGGGGCGTGATGCCGGAGTGGAAGAAGGTGGAGTCGCCGATCACGGCGACGGCGGCCTTGCGGCCAAGGGCCTTGTTGAAGCCGGCCATCATGCCCACACTGGCGCCCATGCACAAGCAACTGTCGAGCGCCAGAAGGGGAGGCAAGGCGCCCAGCGTATAGCAGCCTATGTCGCCCATGAGGGCAAGCTTACGGCGCCGCAGGGCGGCGAACACCGCGCGATGCGAACAGCCCGGGCAGAGCACCGGCGGGCGCACCGGCAGGCCGGCGGCGGGCTCCGGCGGCGTGCTGACGCGCGGCGCCGGCGGCAGCACCGGCAGGCGGCGCCGTGGCGGCTTGCGCGACAGGAACGGCTCGATCGCGCGAAAGACGATCTCCTGGTCGAGCTCGCCGTCGGCGGGGATGACTTCCTTGCCGATCACCGGGAGCCCCAGGGCGCGCACCTGCTCCTCGATGAAGGGGTCGAGCTCCTCTACCACCACCAGCCGCGACACCTGCTGGTAGAGCCGCGCTACCTTGTGGTAGGGCAGCGGATGCGACATGCCGAGCTTGAGAAACCAGGCCTGGGGAAAAGCCTCGCGAGCGTAGGTGTAGGCCACACCCGCGGAGATGATGCCGAGATCGGCGGTGCCGGCCTCGAGCACGTTGAGCGGCGACTCCTCGGCGCGCCGTCGCAACGCCTGCAGCCGCTCCAGCACCAGGCGGTTACGGTGCCTCGCATTTTGCGGCACCATCACGTATTTCTCCACGTCACGCTGGTACTCGCGCGGCTCGACCTCGACGGGCACGCGTGGCAGCACACGACCGCGACCGTGCGACAGGCGCGTCGTGGTACGCAGCAGTACCGGCGTATCGAACTCCTCCGACAGGGTGAAGGCCTCAGCCATCAGGTCGTAGGCCTCCTGGCTGTCCGACGGTTCGAGCATGGGGACCTTGGCGAACTTGGCGTACGTGCGGTTGTCTTGCTCGTTCTGCGAAGAGTGCATGCCCGGGTCGTCGGCGCTGATCACCACAAGGCCCGCGTTGACGCCGGTAAGGGAGAGCGTCATGAACGGATCGGCGGCCACGTTGAGTCCCACGTGCTTCATGGTGACGATGCTGCGCGCGCCGGCCAGCGAGGCGCCTACGGCCGTCTCCAGTGCCACCTTCTCGTTCGTGCACCACTGCGCCTGGATGCCTTCAAGACGGGCGGCCGTCTCGAGGATCTCGGTGGAGGGCGTGCCGGGGTAGCCGCAGGCGAACGTCGCTCCGGCGCGCACGGCGCCATGAGCGATGGCTTCGTTCCCAGAGAAGAAGAGAGAGCGTTCCACGGGTGATCGATTCTACCGCTCGTCAGGACCCTCGCGCCAGCAGGCGAGTGAGTGGTGCCCCTGCGGCGCCCCCCCTCGTTAGATCGCCTGCGGGGTCTAATGAGCCGCCGACAAACCCCAACCCTTAACTTGACCTTGAAGGATTCTCCCGTTTGGAGGAGAATAGCCGTGGCATGCACGCGCTTCCGCCACGAGACGCATGACCGGGACAGCGCCACGGTGAGCCGTCCCCCTCGCAGACGCCGCCAGGCGGCCCTGCTGCGAGGCCGTTTTCGCACCCTCTTCTTCGCTCTCCTTGCCCTCGCCGCGCTGGCGCTCGGCCACAGCACCGCGGCCGTTCCCGCCGTCATCGGCGTCGCCGCCGGCCTGGGCTCGGTGGCGGTGGCGCGACGCCGCCAAGACCTCACGCACACGTTGGTCGTGCTCGACTGGTCCGGCTGCCGGGCTGCACCCTGGTGTTCTCCGGCGGCGCCGACAGCTGGCTACTCGGGGCTCTGCCGCTGCTGGCCATGGGGCAGCTGGCCGGCACGCCGCGCCGCGAGTGGCCGTACTTGCTGGCGCCATCTCTGCTGCTGCTGGTGGTGCTGGCCATCGCCGATCCGTCGCTGGGCGGCAGCCGGCCACTCGGCGTGACTAAGGTGCTGGTGCTCGCCGTCGGCGGCTGGGTGGCAGCCACAAGGCTGCAGCGCCGGGCCACGCCACGCCCGCGGCAGCACGCCCCCCGCGTAGACGAGACCACCGGCTTCTACACCGGCGAACGCCTGAGCGAGCTGCTCGCTGCCGGCATGGAAACCGCCTTGGCCGGGCACCGCCCCCTCAGCGTGGTGTACCTGCGTCTGGAGCGCTTCGAGGACTGCCGCAATTTCTCCTGGGCATAGCGGGCAGCGAGGACCTTGTGCGTGCCGTGGCCCACCGCGTTGAGCGCCATCTGGGTCCAGATGGTCGCGCCTTCCGCGTGGCCCCGGACGCCTTCGTCATGACGCTCCCGGGCAGCTCCCTGGCCGAGGCTCACGAACGCGCGGCGGGCGTTGCTCACGAGGTCGGCGGCACCCTCATCGCCGGGCGCCGCCAGACCCTGGCTACCGGCGCCTCCTCGTTTCCCACCGTGCGCCGCCTCGACGACCTGCTCGTCGCGGCGCGTGACGACTCCGTAGAACCCGAGGACTGGCGCGAACCGGTGCCAACGGTGGTCCGGCTGGCGGCGGCGCAGTAGCTGGGCGACCGCGGCGCGGCCGCCGCAAGAGCGCGGGTGACGCCTGCCCGTGCTGCCACCGGGCGGCGCGTCTTGCCACTCCACACCTACCTCGCTAGTCTTCAGTCGTGGAGATAGACATCGCCAACGAGCAGCTCTCTCAGGGGCTCGCCGTGCGCGCGGCTGAGTGCGCTTGTCGGGGCGCGAGACGAGCAAGCTCTTCCCGAACGGCGACGCGCTCATCCAGCTGCCGCTGGCCGGTGCCCTGGCGGAGCCCGACGGGTCTCCCATCCCACGTTCCGGGATCTTCCTGAGCGAGCTGGCAGGCGCTCGCGACGGCCTTGTGCGTGTGTTCTCGGACGCCGCCGCGGCCCAAGCTGTACGCCAATGCCGTGCGCTCCCAACTCGAGACCGCTTTGGAGGCATCGTGAGCGACCAGTCGGACGTCCTCGTCACTAGACTCGCCCCGTACCGCAAGACGCCGGGCATCGTCGCCGCCCTGCTCATCTCGCACGATGGCTTTGTGGTGGCTGCCGACGCCGACGAAGGCTTCGATTCCGGCGCCGTGGCCGCCCAGGTTGCCGGCGCCATCGATATGGGCGCCCGCCTCGCCGGTGAGCTGGGGCAGTCCGCTGCTGAAGTACATCTCTCTCGAGTTCGACGATCTCAACGTGGTGCTGGCGCCGTTCGGCGGCGAGCTCATGCTTGCCCTGGTGGGCCGTCCCTATGCCCTCATCTGCGAGTACCGCCTAGTTACCGAGCATCTGACCGCGCCGGCCGGCGCCGCTCCGCGCCCAGCCGACGGCCCCGAGCACAGAAGGGATCCCCTCATGGAAGATGCGGTCGAACAACTGGAGAATCTGGCGCGGAGCGTGGTCGCGTGCACGCGCTGCGAGGAGCTGCTCGCTTGCCGGCTCCGCGCCGTCCCCGGCGGCGGCCATCCGCACTGCGCCGTCATGGTCGTCTTGCTCAGCCCCGCCGTGGCCGACGAGCAGGACGGCCGCCCGAGCGGGTCCGCACTACGCGACGACCTCGCCGAGTTCATGCCGGCCCTGACCGGCGCCGGCGCGCACGACGCGCACGCTACGACACTGGTCAAGTGCGTGCCGCGCACCGGCTGCGAGCCGCGTCCCCCCATGGAGACCGAGCTCGACAACTGCTTCCCGTTCCTCTCCAAGGAGCTCACCATCACGACGCCGCACTATGTGCTTAGCGTGGGCCAAGAGACCTCGCGATACCTGCTGCGCCGCCTCTTCAAGGACCTGCCGTACACCAACGGCGACTCGCTGGAGCTGCGCCTCTTCGACAACCCGTCGTTCAAGATCGTGCCCGTGGCGACACCCGACGAGCTGCGGCAGCGCGACGCACGCACTGTCAAGGAAGTACCGTGACCGCCTCAGGTCGTTGGCGCAGGTGATGGCGGGTCTAGGCGCGGCTGGGCGCCGCGCCAAACGAGAGACAGCGCCCGCCGCTGACGGCGTTAGGGCATGAAGCTGAGCGGCCCAAGGCCGATGAGCACACGCGGAGGGCCTTGCGGCCGCCGCGCCTGTTCCGACCCTGCAGTGCATGAAGCTCATCGGCCAAGGCCGCTGAGCACACGCGGAGGGCCTTGCGGCCGCCGCGCCTGTTCCGACCCTGCAGTGCATGAAGCTCAGCGGCCCAAGGCCGCTGAGCACACGCGGAGGGCCTTGCGGCCGCCGCGCCTGTTCCGACCCTGAGGCCCGTAGCCGCTCACGGCACTACCACGCGCAGGGCGCGCGGCGCCACCCGGCAGTTGAGCGGCAACCTGCCGGCCACCTCGCCGTCGGTCTGTACCAGCACCTCTTTGCCCTCCTCGACGGTCACGATCTCGGCGCTCTCGGTGCGGAAGTACTCCACCTTGGGGTGCTTGATGTGGGCGTTGATCAGCGCCGCCGACCAGTACCACACGGTCGTCAGGAACGACTTGTCGGTGAGCACGCAGACGTCGAGCAAGCCGTCGCGCATGTCGGCCAGGGGCGTAATGCCAAACCCCCCGCCGTAGTTGGAGGCGTTGCCGAACACGGCGAAGAAGCCTTCCACGGTGCGCTCCTCTGTGGTCACCCTAAAACGCGGCTCCTCCTTGGTGAAGTAGTTCGCCAGGCCCTGCACGGCGAAGGCGGCCTCCTTGAGGGCCTTCTTCATGATCGGGTTGAGGGAGGCCACCACGGCGGCGTCCATGCCCACGCCCGCCATGAGGCCGAAGTAGCGATCGCCGGCGAGGCCTAGATCGATCCACGAGATGTTGCCGGAGCCGAGCAGCAGCACGGCGTCGGGTGGCTCCAGCGGAATGCCAAGCTCCATGGCAAGCACGTTCACTGTACCGGTGGGGACGATGGCCAGCGGCAAGTCGCTGCCGGCCAGCCCGTTGATGGTCTCGTTCACGGTGCCGTCGCCGCCGATGACACAGACCACGTCGAAACCCTCCCGCACGCCCTCGCGAGCGAGGCGCGCGGCGTCGCCCACCCCCTCCGTGCGGCACTCCTCCACCTCGTAGCCCAAGCCGCGCAGGGCCTCGAGGATGAGCGGAACGTCTTTGCGGTAAGCCCCGCCGCCCGCGCTGGGGTTGAAGATCGCCATCATGTGGTGGCCGAGAGCTCTCACAGGGGCTCCTGGGACGGGCCGCCGGCGAAGCGCAAGGCGGCGGTGTAGCCGGCCTGACGCGCCACCGCGGCGGCACGCGCGAAGTCGGCGCCCACGTCGGCGGGACGGTGGGCGTCAGACCCGAACGTGAGCGGGATGCCGAGTTGCGCGGCCGCGGCCAGCAGATGGGGCGCCGGGTAGGATTCGCCGACCGGCTTACGGTAGCCGGCCGTGTTGAGCTCCACGGCGGCGCCGGCCGCGGCGATGGCGCGCAGCGCCTTCGCCGCCGCGGCCGCGACCGCGTCGCCGTCGCGCGAAGGGTGGCCGAACTTCTTCACGTGGTCGATGTGACCCATCACCTGGAAGAGCCCGCTGCTCGCCGCCCGGGCCACCAGTTCGAGGCTCTCCAGGTACACGCGATCGATGCCGTAGTCGACCAGCTCGTGACGCACCGCGGGATGATCGAAGGGAAAGCCGTCGGCAAGCACGTGGACCGACCCGATGACGTACTCGAACGGGTACTGGGCGAGGACGGCGGCGGTTTGGTCGATGGTCTCCTCGATGTAGTCGGCCTCGAGGCCAAGCACGATACGCAGGTCGGCGCGGTAGTCACGGGCGAGGTCCTGGACGAGCGTGACGTAGCCCATCGAATTCTCGGCGACGCGCATCGCCCAGTCGTCGGGCGTGGGCCTGCTCCGGCTGCCAGCCGCCGAGGAAGGGCAGGTGGTCGGCGAAGCCGATCTCGGTCATGCCCAGCGCGATGGCGCGCTCGACGTACTCGCGAGGCTCGCCCTCAGCATGGCCGCAGAGGCGCGTGTGGATGTGATGATCGGCGATCATGG
>CAWKEZ010000048.1:0-12877 GCA_963848545.1 uncultured Thermoleophilia bacterium | reverse complement strand
ACAACCCCCAATCCTGGGCGCAGAGGCCGCCGATGTACGACCCGTCGATCATGCCGGTTTCGTCGCCGGCCGTCACCGGGATGTCTTTCAGCAAGGTCACGATGTCGCGCAGGTCGCGTTCCTCCGACCTGAAGACCTGAAGTTTGGTGAGCAGCAGATCGCTCACCGACAGCGTGTACTGATCCGCGGCCAAACGCCGCCGGAGGTCGATGCGATGATCCATGCGAAACACGTCCAGGAAGACATCGACGTGATCGTCCTCGTGCACGCTGCCCCCGCTGGCTCTGACATGCACACAGGGCCGTACGAACTGCACCTGGCTGAGGCCGGTTGCCGCGCCCACGTGAACACGCTCCTGGTAGCCTAGCGCCGAGAACACTTCACCCAGCGCGCGCAACTCGCGACGCAAGCCCACCATATCAAGGTCGGAATAATCGCGATCGCAGAAGTCGTGGCGGCGACAATGAGTGCGCACGGCGATTCCGCCGAGCAGGCGCACCGTCACGCCGCGTTCACGCGCCGCATCGACGATGCGCCGCGCCTCGGAAGCCATCTGCCGCCGAAGGTCTTCCTGCACCGCGGTGACCGTTTCGCCGCTCATGAGTGCTGTGTGCCCTCAGATGCGTCGCGCCAAGCACCCGCCCTCAGCGTTCAGGCCAGGGCGGCGGAGGGTCGACCAGCCGCCAAGGCACGCCATCTTCGAGCTCACGCAGCGCCGCCCAGTCGCCGGGCGAGAGATGACGCTCGGCGAGAGGGGCCAGCACTTCCTCCTCGGTAGTGAGCAGACCGTCGAGCAACTCCGTCAGCCGGGCGCCGTTCTCCACGACGAAGGCGGCGTCGTCGCGGGCCACCGCCAGGCGCAGCCGGCGCAGCGAACTCGAGCGCCTCCGCCTGGCGGTCGCTCATGAGCGCCGCCGGACCCTCTACACCGAGCACCGCCAGCGCCGGAAACCACGCCTGCTGCACGCGCCGGAAGTGCGACTCCACGTTGGACAGCACGTCCACCAAGCCGGTCACCGCGAGACGCGCCTCATGCCAGCGACGGCGCGAAGGAGATCCGCCCAGCTGCTCCAGCTCGGCGCGCATGGCGCGGCAGAGCTCGCGGGCCCGCTGCCCCTCGCGCTGGAGGTTGCAGAGCGGATGGCCCTCAGGCAGCGTCGCCACCGGGGCGACGCCGGGCAAGCCGGCGGCAGCCTCCAGGCGGCGGTCGGCAGCGCCGCGTGTGGCCTCAATGTCCGCCCCGAGCGCCACGTCGAGCGCGGCCGATTCGGCGACGCCGAGACCGTCGGTGACCTCTTGCAGCTCGCGGGCGAGCTCCAGCAACGACCCGCCGTCTTCGAGGCGCGAAGCGATGTCGCGCATCTCTCCCAGCCGAGCCTCGTCGCTGGTGGCACCGTTCTCGCCGTCGATGATCTGCGGGGAGCGACCGGTGACGCGCGCGATCTCGTTGCCGATGTCGCGCGCAAGCTGACGCCAGCTCATGTCCATGTCGGCGGCAACATCGGCCAGGCAGGTGATACGCGCCCAGCGACCCTTACCGGAGGGAGTTGTGTGAGCGCCCCGCAGAACCAGTGGACGGAGCAGATCGTCGCCGAGAAACGGGAACGCCTCGAGAAGCGCGTACACCGTCGTGTGCGGCCCTAAGCAAACCGGCGTCCTCTCCGAATACGGGATCACGGCACGCCCCACGAGTAAGCCGACGCCGCGGCGTACGGCCGGCGCCGCGCCTCGCGTCTATAGCCCCGACTGCGCATGCGTGTCTCCTCTCCTCCATTTGCCGCCGCCGCCCGTTCGCCTGGTCGCCGTCCCACAAACGCTCGGCGACCTGGCAGGCCCGCGGGCAGCGGTACCTCCACACGCCGGTTGTAACACTACCCCGAGACGGCACGTGCACGGAAGTCTTCAGGGTGGTATTCTGCCGCTCCACCCCGGCGCCACGGTGCTCGGGCGCGCCCTGTCATGAGTATCGTCACCTTCAGCAACGTGGAAAAGTCGTTCGGTGGTCAGCGCCTGTTCACCACCGTAAGCTTCGCCATCGACGCGCACGACCACGCCGTTCTGGTCGGCCGCAACGGTACGGGCAAGACCACTCTTCTGCGGCTCATGGCCGGCGACGAGCAGCCCGACTCGGGCACCATCGCCAGAGCGCGCGGGCGGCGCCTCTGGCTGCACGAGCAGACGCCCGAGCTCCAGCGCGACCGGCCGGTGAATGACTATCTTCTCGAGGCGTTCGGCGAGGCGATCGCGCTCGAGGCGGCCCTGCGCGCCACCGAGGAGCAGCTCTCCGGTCTCGCCGAGCACAGCCCCGAGCTGCGCGACACCATGCGCTCGTACCAGCAGCTGCAACGCCGCTTCGAGGCTGCCGGAGGCTACGCCTACCGCAGCCGTCTCAGCGGCGTGGCCGAGGGTCTCGGACTGGCCGACGAGATGCTGGAGCGTGGCCTCCTCTCGCTTTCGGGCGGCGAGCTGACGCGCGTGACCCTGGCGCGCGCCCTGCTGGCCGACGCCGACTTGTTGCTGCTCGACGAGCCCACCAACCATCTCGACATCGATTCCGTGGAGTGGCTGGAAGGATTCCTCGCCGAGTACCCTCGCGCCTTTCTCCTGGTCACTCACGATCGCCGCCTCCTCGAGAAGGTAGGCGGGCGCGTACTGGCCGTGGAGCACGAGCATGTGGAGGTGCAGAGCGGCGACTTCGCTACGTACCTGCGCGAGAGCGCCGCCAGGCTCGATCTCATGCGCCGTGAGTACGAGCAGGACCTCGAGAAGATCGCTCAGCTGCAGCGCTTCTACAACCGTTTTCACGCCAAGAAAGACAAGGCCAAGCAGGCCAAAGCCAAGCTCACGCAGATCGAGCGCATCAAGCGCGATCTCAAGGAGCCCCCGCGGCAGGCCAAGAGCTTCAAGCTGGGTCTGCCGCAACCCAAGCCCTCGGCGCGCGTGGTGCTCGAGATGAAGACCCTCGCCCTCAGCGTCGGCGCCGCCGACGACCCGGCCGCTGTGCACACCCTGGTGCACGACATCGACCTTACCCTGGAGCGCGGCGAGAAGGTCGCCCTCCTCGGCGCCAACGGCTCTGGCAAGACCACACTGGTGGAGACCGTGGCCGGCATTCGCAACTTGGCGCAGGGCGCCGCGCACCTCGGGCACAACGCCCGTGTGGCCTACTACTCACAACAGGGGCGCGAACTCGAGGAGAGCGACACCTGCCTGCAGACCGTACTGGCTCTGGTGGGACAAGACGAGGAGCAAGCACGCAAGCTGCTGGGGCGCTTCCAGTTCGGTGCCGACGAGGTGGAGAAGCGCGTGGAGATGCTCTCGGGCGGCGAGCGCAGCCGCCTGCGGTTGCTCACACTCCTGGTGGGCGATGCCAACTTCTTGCTGCTCGACGAGCCTACCAACCACTTGGACATGGGTTCGGTCGAGGCCCTGGCCGATGCGCTCGAAGACTATACCGGCACCATCCTCCTGGTCACACACGACCGCCACCTCATCGACCGGGTCGCCACCCGCGTGCTGGAGATTCACGACGGCCGGCTGCTCAACCACCTTTCGGCGGCGCGCTACTGGGAAGACCGCACGGCGCGCGTCACCGACAGCGCGACGCCCGGCGGTGCACTGCGCGCCGCGACCGCCTCCGCGGCCGTGTCCGCCATTGCGGCCCGCCAGGATGCGGCGCGCCGGGACGCGGCCCGCCGGGATGCGACCGCAACGGCCACGGCCCCGCCATCGGCACGCCGACCCGCCCCGACTGACGCGGCTCAAACACGTCAGAGCAGGCAGAATGCCGAGGAGGCGCGGCGCGCCCGGGCGCGGCTGCGCGCCGCGGAGGCGGCCATCTTGCGCGCCGAGAAGCGGCTCGGCGAGATCGACGCCGAGCTCGCCGAGCCCGACACCTACGCGGACCGGACGCTACTCAACAAGCTCCTCGACCAGCGCGCCATCGTCGACGGCCAGCTCCAGCGTGAGTACAAGGAGTGGGAGAGACTCGTCGACGAAGGCACTCCGGCCTGACGCACCACTGCCGGTACTCGCGCCCGCGATCATCGCCGGTTCGCGTGCTACCCTGGTGACGATGCCAGAGCTCGCACCACGTTTCGATCCCTTTGCGCTGCCCGACGCGACCACTATCGCGAGGTTGCAGGAGCGTGTGTTCACCTGGTTTGCGGCCAACCGTCGCGACCTGCCGTGGCGCCGTATGAGAGACCCGTACGCGATCCTCGTCAGTGAGGTGATGCTTCAGCAGACGCAGGTCTCACGCGTCATCCCACGTTTCGAGGCCTGGCTGCGCGCCTATCCCACACTCGAGAGTCTGGCCCAGACGCCGCTCGGCGACGTGCTCCTGCTCTGGTCCGGCCTGGGCTATAACATCCGGGCCCGGCGCCTGCGCGATTGCGCCGTGACGGCCGTGGCCGGCGCGCAGGGAGCCGATCGGCAAGCGCCTGAGGCCGGCAGTCGAGCGTCGGTGGCGGCCCTTCCGCGCACGTTCGACGAGCTGCGCCGCTTGCCCGGTATCGGCTCGTACACGGCCCGCGCCGTGCTCATCTTCGCCTACAACGAAGACCTCGCCGCGGTCGACGCCAATGTTCGCCGTGTGCTCATCCACGAGCTTGGCTTGCCGGCGGCGCTCCCCGGCGGCGCACTCCAGGAGGTCGCCGAGGCCGTGCTGCCGCGCGGACGCAGCCGCGAATGGCACAACGCCCTCATGGACTACGGCGCCTTGGTGCTCACCGGCCGCGCCACGGGCATCGCGGCCCGCACGCGCCAGAGCGTCTTTCAGGGCTCGCGCCGCCAGCAACGCGCCCGGGTGATCCGCTTGCTACTGCGCAGCGGCCCGCTTCGCCTGCCGGAGATCGCCCGCGCACTCGGCCTGCCGGCGCAGACGACGGGCGAGTTGGTCGACCTGCTTGCCCGCGACGGCCTGCTGCGCCGAGACGGCAATCTGGCGACGATCGCATGAGACACGACGTGGACATCGTGGCGGTGCCCGAGCAGGCTGTGCTGGTATTGCGTGCCCTCGACGAGGCGCGCCGGGCGCTGGGCTACGCGGCCGCCGGACCTACCACGGAGGTGTACGTGGGCGCCGGCCGTGGTACCGCCGCCGGCGTTACCGACGTGCGCCTGCCCTACGCTCGCTGGCGCGGCGCTCTCAGGTGCGGAACATGGTGAGCAGAAACACGAGCACGCCCTGCGCCTGCACGGCGTGTTTGAGGTGGGCCGGCATGTAGTAGAGCTTACCGGGCCCGGCTTCGTATGCCTCGCCGTCGAGCACCACCCGCCCCTGACCGCGCAGGACGTGGATCACGGCAGGCACCCCGGCCGTGTGCTCGCTGAGCTCCTGACCCGGAGCCAGGGTGAAGTGAATGATTTTGTGGTGTTCATTCTCAACGATCGACCTGCTCACGATGCCCTGGTCGGCGACCTGCTCCATCTCTCCCAGATCGGCGACGACTGGCCTGGATCCGTCCATCGAAGACCTCCCTGCCCTCGCGATGTGTCCGTCTAAGCTACCCGCCGCGCGTGCTCCCCACCGGGTGAAGAGCCGTGAAAACTGGGTTTGACACAGAGTGCTAAAGGGCATATAGTTTGTGACGTTAAGCACAAGAACAAGCATTTTCTAGAAAAGGATGGTCGCCATGACGAACCGAGTTCTTCCCAGGATCCTGCGCTTCTTCGAGGGCGCCGGCCGCGTCGTAAGCACGCCGTCTGGTGAAGCTCGGGGCCATGTGCATCGGTCTGAGAGTCAGATGTACGACCTTATGGGCAGCGACCGCTTCTTCGGCCGCTGACGAACAGCTAAGCCTCCGACCCGCGAGCGACTTCCCCCGGTCGCGACCGGTGTTGCCAAAGGCCTCCCGCCCCCCGGCTCCCCCCTGACCGCCGGAGGAACAAGCGGGAGGCCTTTCCCCCTTCTGGAACCGCGAGGACTTCACCAACGTGCTCTCCCTGCCGATGATGCGGAGGAATGAGTACCCTGGAAGCCCACATCGCCGCCGTCTACGGCCGTCGCTGGCGGCTCATCGCCCTGTGGTATGTTGAGGGCTGCGCGGCCGCGGCCGCGCTCTGGGCACTCGCCCACGGGCAGACGGCGGTCGCCATTCTGCCGGCGCTGGCGTTTCTGCTGACCTGCGGCGCGGCCCTGACGCTGCCGGGGCACGCGTTGCGCCTGGTGTTGCTCGTCGCCGCCGTGCGCGACGCCGGCCGTCGCCTCGCCATGGAATTGATGCTGGTCGTCACCGCCGCAGCCACCGCCGCCGCGCTGAGCGCACAGCAAGGCTGGGCGGCAATCGTCTGCATTCTCCTCGTGGGCAATTCCCTCTGGGCGCTGGAGCTGGAGCTGCGCACAAACTCGCTAGCGCCGCGTCACCTCGCGAAGCACGCAGGAAAGCGGCGCGGCTTCTTCTTGCGCCGCTGGTAGGTCCGGGCCAGCTCGAGGAAGATCCCCACGTCTCGTTCGAGGTCGCCCTGCGTGCCGTCGAAGTAGAAAGTGCGAATGGGCATGTTGTCGAGGTCCTTCTGCAGGCTGGGATACACGGCCTCAGTCACAATGCCGTTCATGCAGGTGAAGGGGCTGATATCGATGATGCCGTCCGCGCCCTTGCCGTAGAGGTAGATCGCCTTGCCGCTGCTCAGCACCATTTCTCCCAGCGCGCCCGTGTATGGCAGGTACGGGAAGCTCATCTCCAGCACCTCGCGCACGTCTTCGGGCTCTTCGTAACCCGCGAAATCGTCGGCGAAGGCCCCGAGGATATCGTGCTCGTCGCGGCGCATGACCTTGCTCTTGATGAGCCGCACGGCGTTGTCTTTGGAGAAGCGCCGCCCTTCCTCGATGAGCCGGCGACGCTGCTCGTCGTCGGTGTACCAGACCCACTCGCCGATGTCGGCCAGCCAGCACTCTCCGCCCTGCTGCTCGACCACGCGGATGAGATCGAAGTTGGAGAAGGTGTTCTGGCGGCAGAAGATCTCCCCCACCACACCGATGAGCGGCCGTGAGCGATCGTAGCGCGCGGGCAACGCCCGAAAGCGGTCTCGCGCCTTGAGCATGGCGGGCACAACGGCCGCCATGCGCTCCTTGTGCGAGACGCCGTGGAGGCTCACCGCGTCTCCCACCTCTACGAGGCTCTGCAGGTACGCGGCATCGGTGCTGCCCTTCTCGACCTCGTAAGGCCTGGTCTTCAGGAGGAGCTTCATGAGCACATCCTGGCACAAGACGGCGCGCCACGCCGTGCGTACCAGATCGTTCGAGTAGCTGCCGATCGAGGAGTAGCCGTCGCTTGAGGTGATGCTGATCACCGGCACGTCAGCGTAGCCGAGCTCCGCAAACTTGGCCTCAACAAGATGCAGATACTGGCCGAAGCGGCACGGACCGTTGGCCGTGGGCATGAGGAAGGCGACGTTGTCGCGTCCCTCGTCCTCGATAATGCGCAGGAAGTCGCCCAGGGTGATCTTCTGCGGGTAGCACTCATCGCCGGAGGTGACGCGGCCGCCGAGGTCGAGAGTGCGCTCGTCTGAGTCGCTGGTCGGCCACGCGTCGAAGCCGATGGAACGAATCGCCGCGGCCAGCAGGTAGCTGCCGCCGTAGGGCATCTGCGGCAGATAGAGGCGGCGGCCCTCGAGCCCGAAGTCCTTTATGGCCTGCTTCACCTGCGCGTTCTGCCCGTCAGTGCGACGAGCTTGAGCGGCGCCCGGCGCCTGAGGCGCACCCTTAGTCGCCGACACGGGCCACCTCCCCCTCGCACGGTGCACCCGACTCGTCCGCGTCGCCCTGCGACCACCAGCGCAGGAAGCCCTTACTGTCGAGGTAAGCCTCACAGCGGGTCATGGCGCCGGCGTCGTTCTGGTGCTCGTCGAATTGCAGTGTGAGGAAGGGCTTGCCCGAGGCCTCGCGCACGTAATGCTTAATGTACGAATCGGGTCCGCACTTGAAATTGGTCATATAGATGATGTGCAAATTCTCGCGCTCGCGCACATAGGTGGCGGTCTGGAGGATCTTGCGGCCATAGTTCCAGTACATGTTGGGCACTACCGTGTCGATGTCGATGCCCTTGATGGGCAAGAAGTCGAGCGGCACCACATTGACGCCGTAGAACTTGCGCAGCTTGCGCGGGATATCCATGTTGATGCCCTTGTCGTACATGTTGTAGGGCCGGCCCACGAGGACGATCCCGAGCTCGCCCGTCTCCTCCAGTGTGCGCAGGGCCTTGCGCCCGGCGGCGAGGAGAGCGGCGCGAAACTCGTTCTGCGCGGCGTATGCCATGTCGAGCGCCGCGCGCAGTCTGGCCTTGCCCACGCCCAGCTTGGCGCCCATTCCGGCCAGGTCGCGCACCAGGCCCTCACGGCCCTCGCGGAACATCACGCGCGGGTAGAGGAACTTGTCGCGATGCTCCTCCAGGCCGGGCGCTGTGCGCACCACGAAGGGGAGCGTTTGACCCCACGGGCAAGCGTGCGAGTTGTACTGCCTGAACTCGGTCTCCTCATTGACCTGGTTGGGCAGGAACACGTAGTCGACGCCCTGCTGCAAGAGCCACTGCGCGTGGCCGTGAGCCACGCGGATGGGAAAGCACGGCTCGGCCACGGTAAGAGCCACCCCCGCCTCGCGAATCTGCTTGTCGCTCTCCGGCGACAGCACGGGGCGAAAGCCGAGATTGGCGAAGAACGTGGCCCAGAACGGCAGTCTGTCGTACGTGTACATGCTGCGCGCCAGGCCAATCGTCTGGGCCGACTCGGGGACGCGCGCGAGCGCCGCCTCGTAGGGCGCCATGAGGCGCTCCTCACGGAACGCAATGAGGTCGGCGATGACCGGCTCCTTGTCAACCTTCGCCGGCTTGCGGTAGCGGTCGGAGCACTTGTCGCCCCAGTACGTCTTCTGGCCCTCGATGGTGAACTGCCGCACGTCGCACTCGTTGGAGCACCCCTTGCAGACGAAGTCGAACACGGTGTAGTCGACCTGTCCCAGGTCCCAACCCCGGAACGACGTAGGCTCGCCGGTGCGCTGCATGCGTTCGCGTGCCAGCAGGGCCATTCCCAGGGCGCCCATGACGCCGTTGTGCGGAGGCACGATGATCTCTTTATCGAGTATCTGGCTGAAGGCCGCGGCCACGGCGTCGTTATAGGCCGTGCCGCCCTGGAAGAAGATGCAGTCGCCGATGGTGCGCTCACGCACCAGGCGGTTGAGGTAGTTCGTGGCTATCGAGAAAGCCAAGCCGGCCACCAGGTCTTCACGCCGCGCGCCGCGCTGCTGGTAAGCCATCACGTCGCGCTCCATGAACACCGTGCAGCGCTCCCCGAGCCTGATAGGCGCCTGCGAGCTCAGGGCGAGGTGGGCGAACTCGTCGATGATATTGATGCCGAGCTTCTCCGCCTGTTCCTCGAGGAACGATCCGGTGCCGGCCGCGCAGGCCTCGTTCATGGCGAAATCGACGACGATGCCGTCCTGCACGCTGATGAACTTGGAATCTTGTCCGCCGATCTCGAAGATAGTGTCGACCTGGCGGTTGATCTTGCGGCTGATAAAGTCGGCGCCCGTCTTGTGGGCGGTGATCTCGTCGGTGATGATGTCGGCGCCGCAGAGCTCGCCGATGAGCTCCCTGCCGGAGCCGGTAGTTCCGACTCCGAGAAGGTTGATGCGAGCGCCAATCTCGTTCCAGATGTCGGTGAGGCCTTTGCTTACGACCTCCACGGGGCGGGCATCGGTCTTGGTGTAGATCTCCTTGAGCACCCGGCCCTGCGCATCGATGACCACCAGATTGGTAGACACGGACCCGATGTCGATGCCCATGTAGACGTCTACCACCGCGCCGTCGTCGCTGAGCTCCATCGTGTCGGCCGTGCTGCGCAGCAGCACGACCTTGTTCATGGAGAGCGGCTCCGACACGGGGAAATCGGCCCCCGGCAGGCGCCCGGCGTCGAGGGCCCCCACCGCGGCGGCCCGCGCGTCTTCGTAGTCGGCCTCGATCAGCGCCGCACCCACGGCGCCCATGGAGCTGTGGAAGGCGGGCACGAATAGAGCGTCGTCGGCCAAATGGAACGCCTCCCGCAGGGCCTGCACCGCACCCTTGTTGGCGGCCACACCGCCGATGAACGCGATCGGCGCTTCGACGACCTTGCCCTTGGCGATGGTGCCCTTGAAGTTGCGCATCACGGCATCACAGAGGCCGCGGAGCACCTCGGGCGGCTCGTAGCCCTTCTGCTGCGCATGGATCATGTCTGACTTCGCGAACACGCTGCAGCGACCTGCGATGCTGGCCGCCTTGCCGGCATCGAGCACAATATCGCCCACGTCCTCGATGTCGTAGAGCAAGCGGCTGGCCTGCTGATCCATGAACGAACCCGTGCCGGCGGCGCAGTCGCCGTTGGTCTGGTAGTCGGCGATGCCTGCACAGCCCGGCCCTTCGCCGCTCTCGAGGCGGATGAACTTGGAGGTCTCGCCACCCATCTCGAAGATGGTGCGGGTGCCGGGATGCAAGGCGGCGATGCCGCGTGTGATCGCCTTGAACTCGTTCTCGAAGCTCGCCTCGAGCGCCTGGCCGATCAGCCGGCCGCCCGAGCCGGTGACGCGCACGCCGTCCAGCTTGCCCTCGGGAAGCACCTCCAGGAGCTCGTCGAGCAGCGTCTGGGTGGCTTCGGCGGGACTACCTTTGATGCGCCGGTAGGTCGTGACCAGCACGGGGCGCCCCTCAGCGAGCGCCGGACCTTCTTGGGGCGCGAAGAAGATATCGGGGCGCCGAGATTGAAGGTCGGCGAAGAGCGCCTGATCGTGCGCCTCGCCGGCGAGCGCCGCCTTCAGGCTGATGCAGCCGATGTCGATGCCGAGCGATGTCATGGGTGAATGACGTGTACCTCCCGACGGGCGACGGCCCGTCTCGTCGACTGCACAGCCTACCGTCACCGGCAGGACGCCGCAAGCGTCTGCCCGCGACCGTGCTCAGCGCATCGCTGGCCGCCGCTGAGGCGGCCATAAGAAGACTACTTCGGTCTGGATTCGCGGTCAATCGCCGCCCGTTGCGCTCCTCTCAGAGCTCACCGACAGGCTGGCCGACGGGCTCCCTCGTCTTGTCCGCCGGCCCTCTGCCTCGTGCCGCCGCCGGCGGACCCTGGTTGGTTCGCCGGCTGGCCCCTGGGCGCGCCCGCGGCAACCTGCCGCGCGGCGCCCCGACGTCATCCGCGAGACCCCATCGTCAGTCTGGGCGCGCGGGCGACGCGTCGCTAGCATGGAGTTGTCGCGTGCCGGCCGGCCGCCTATCGCCAATCGCATCCATGGGGGCAGACCCGTGAACGAATCAACCACGCTTACCAATCGCGAACGCCGCGAGAACGTGGCCTTCCTCGGGCAGGTGTTCGCCGCCTCTCCGCACCTGCCCAGCGACGTACTCGACGCCGAAGATCGGCGCCGCTTCCTCGAGACGCCGGCTGAGCAAAGCCGGCTCTTCTTCAGGCTCCTCTGCTACGGCGTTCTCGCCGCGCAGCCCGCGCCCGAGGCCGTGGTAGACGCCGACTGGAACCGCCTGCGTGACGCCGGCGTAGTCGACGCCATGTTCGCCGACGACCTCAACTTCAAGCGCTACGCCATGGACCCGCCCGTCTCGCGCTCAGACAGCAAGGGCAAGATCATCGACTTCATGCGGCTTGCCGAGACGCGCGACTCGTGGAGCAAACTCCTGCCGCAGCCGGCGGACCCCGAGGTGGCCGTCGACGTCCTCCACGTCGCCTCCGGCGGCGCCCTCAAGTCGCGTGCCTTCTGGGCCGTGCGCGAGATGCGCCGCTGCGGCCTCTGGGAGAACGAGGCACTCGACCGCTTCGCCTGTGTTCCCGACGGTCGCGTCCGCAAGCGCGCCGTGCGCATGGGCCTCATCGACCTCCCCGGAGAAGGCCGCCACGTTCGCCGACATGAAGGCCATCTCGCGGGCCTTGCACGCCGTGTTGCAGATGGGAGAGGCGGCCAAGGGCACCTTCGATCTGCCTATCAGCCAGGCGGCGCAACGCTGTGAGATCTGCGACAGCGCGCGCATGGCCGCCTGCCCGCTGCCGCACTGTCGCTGGCGGCGCGAGCGAGCCGAGGCCTAAGGCCTGCCGGAGGTCGTGGCGCGTACCCGCCCGCCGCGGCGAGGCGCGATGGCCGCCAGGCCGACCCGCCGGTGCAAGAGCACCGGCTCCGGCCCGACGGCCGCTCGTCGCGCTGCCCTTAGGGCTTTCGGTCTCGGTTCCTCGCGGAGGCGTCCGGTCTGGGCCCTATGCGCCCTACAGCCCATACCCTATTTCTTAGGACCGTCTTAGGGGTACGATGAATACAGACGCGCGGATCGTGGTGCGCATAGGCAAGGAGGGGCAACCCGTGAGTGGCTGGCAGGTTTTGGCCTGGGTGGCGATCGTGGCGCTCACAGTGCTGCGCGTCGCCCTTATCGTCGGAGTCGTGGCCCTGGTTGTGGCCATCGTACGGGGTGTGCGGGCGGCCATGCTCGCCAAGGCATCGTAGCAGCCGGCGGACGGCGCGCCGGCTACGGGCTCGGGCACTCCGGTTCTCGACTGCTCAGTGCACCGTCAGGGCGGTCGCGCCCACGGTGTTCTGAACATTGCCACCCTTATCCAGGGCGTTGAACGTCAACATATAGACGCCGTGCGCAGACGGCCTCCACGTCAGCGTCGCAGCCGACGCCCTGCCTCACCCATCCGCAGGCCACCGTAGCGACCGTGGCGCCGCCCTTGGTGATTCTCACGGTGACCCTGACCGTGGAGCTGTACGGGTCTCGGACGACGTACGGTATCCGGGCCTTCTTTCCGTAGGCGACCGCGGCCGCGGCCGGCACCGTGAACCGCGGGCGATAGCAATCCACCGTGAGCGGCGCACTCGCCGACATCGTGCCGATGCTCGAGACGACGG
>CAWKEZ010000047.1:0-28709 GCA_963848545.1 uncultured Thermoleophilia bacterium | reverse complement strand
CACCATTTGCGACGTGATCGGCGACGACGGCTTCGTGATCTGCGAGCTCAAGCAAACGACGAGACCCACCCCGGCCGCGCGGGGCAAGACCGGCTCATCGGCCAAAGGGGGGTCGGCCGGGTCGGCCGGGTCGGCTGCGGGCTCGGGCACGGGATCGGCCGCGGGATCGGCCGGCGCCTCGCCGTCACCTGAGGCGTCCGCCGCGCCGACAACGGCCACCAAGGCGACCAACGACGTGGGCGACAGCGGTGCCGCCGCCGGCAGCGGCGGCGCGGCGCTCAACAGAGCCGTGCTGGCTGTTCTCAAGGCCGGACCGCCACACGCCACGCTGCGCTTGCCGAGGGTGGCTGCCACTGGGGCGCTGCGTGTCAGCGTCGTGGTCGGCGACGTCGCCCTGCGGAGCGCCCTTCCCGTCGTCGCGGGTCTACCCGGCAGCCTGCGCGTGCGACTCGACGTTCTGCAGACCGACGACGACGGTCTGCTCACCTTGCGCTTCCACGGTGGCCTGAAGGTGCTGTGGGGAGACACGCAGCGCTCGGTCGCCAAGAGTTTGGCGCTCGGCGCCGTGCTCGCGCGCTACGCCGCGGCCGGCAAGACGTGCACGTTCGTAGACGTATCTACGCCCGAGACGACCTTGGCGAAACCGGTCCTCAAGTAGTGGCCGAGGGTTGTGTCAAGTAAAGGCTGATGCCCTGCTACAGGCCGGTTTGCGACCGCGTTGATTGACACCCTTGGAGGGCGCCAGTATGTTAAGTCCAGGGTTAGGTGACCGGCGTTTTCTGCGTGCTGAGCCCTCGCAGGGATTGCTGCAAATCAGCCTGTTTCGGGGCTTGGATGCGATGATCGACGAAGACTCTTGAGCAGCCAATGAGGGTCTTTGTCGAAGGCTTGGCGGCGAGTCTCCACTACGACAGGAGGGTCAGCATCATGATCGACGCTTCAGCGAACTACCTCGCCGTCATCAAGGTCGTCGGCATCGGCGGTGGCGGCACCAACGCCGTCAACCGGATGGTCGACGCAGGCCTACGGGGGGTCGAGTTCATCGCCGTCAACACCGACGCACAGGCGCTGCAGATGTGCGACGCCGACGTCAAGATCCACATCGGCAGCAAGATCACAAGGGGCCTTGGTGCAGGGGCCAACCCCACGATCGGCTACCAGGCCGCGGTAGAGAGCAAGGACGAGTTGCGCGACGCCCTCAAGGGCGCCGACATGGTGTTCGTCACTGCCGGCAAGGGCGGCGGCACCGGCACTGGCGCGGCACCGGTGGTGGCCGAGCTGGCCAGGGAGCTCACGGCGCTCACCGTGGGCGTGGTCACGCGGCCGTTCGCCTTCGAAGGCAAACGGCGGGCGCGGCAGGCCGAGGATGGCATCCAGAGCCTGCGTGAGAAAGTCGACACGCTGATCATCATCCCCAACGACCGTCTTCTCCAGGTAGTGGAGCGCCGCACGTCGGTGATCGAGGCGTTCAAGGTCGCCGACGACGTGCTGCGCCAGGGCGTGCAGGGCATCACCGATCTCATCACCGTGCCGGGGCTCATCAACCTGGACTTCGCCGACGTGCGCACCATCATGAAGGACGCCGGCTCGGCGCTCATGGGCATCGGCGTGGCCAGCGGCGAGAACCGGGCGGTCGAGGCGGCCCGCGCGGCCATCAGCTCGCCGCTCCTGGAGGCCAGCGTAGAGGGCGCCCGGGGTATCCTCCTGAACATCACCGGTGGCACCGATCTGGGTCTCTTCGAGATCAACGAGGCTGCCGAGATCATCAGTAGCGCCGCCGACAGCGACTGCAACATCATCTTCGGCGCCGTGATCGACCCGTCGCTGGGCGACGAAGTACGCGTGACCGTGATCGCGACGGGCTTCGACGGGCCCGTGTCAAGGGAAGCGGCCGCGCCTCGCGAGAGCGCCGAGCATGAGCCGAAGGGCACGCCACTGTTCGCCGAGCACAAGCCGTCGTTCGAGGTCGATGACGACGTTCTCGATATCCCCAGCTTCTTGCGTGATCACTGATCGTCAGGCTCCCCGCAGGCTCGTCGGCGGCGCGCCGCTGCGAGTTGCGCCGGCCCATGCAAGTCGGATACTCTGAGGCGCTTGGCGGCTCTGGGTAGCCGCCGGCACGGTGACCAAGTGAGAACACACAGAAACCTCATCATCCTGCTGGTCGTGGCCGCCTTGGTGGCGGTCTCGGTGTACTTCATCGTTCCTCCGGGCCAGAAGACGCACTTGGGGCTCGACCTTCAGGGCGGCCTGCAGATCATCTATACCGCGAGGACGGCCACCGGCGGCGTCCCCACGAGCGCGCAGCTCGATCAAACCGTCGGCATCCTCAATCGCCGCGTGAACGGGCTCGGGGTCACCGACTCGGCGATCCAGAAGCAGGGCACCGACCAGATCTCCATCGCGTTGCCCGGCATCAAGAACGTGGAGCAGGCGCTCAACGTGATCGGCAAGACGGCGCAGCTGCAGTTCTTCAAAGACAACGCGCAGTCGCGTCCCGTCGCCCCGGTCGCCTCGGAGGCTCAGGCGCTCAAACAACTGGCCCAGTCGGGCGTGTCGCAGGCCGAGGTTGCCAAGGTCAAGAGCGGCGACAGCTTGCAGTACGCCCTGGTGGACATCCCTCCGCGGGCGTCGATCAACACCGTGGAGGAGTGGGCCGTGTATCGCCTGCCGCCGGCCATGAACGGCGCCGCGGTCGCCAACGCCGCCGCGGGCTTCGGCTCGGACGGCAAGCCGCAGGTGACCATCAACTTCACCTCCAGTGGCAGCAAGACGTTCCAGACCATCACCCGCGAGCTCTTCAACACCGGTTTGCTCGAGAGCACGCCGCAGACGTTCGCCATCGTTCTCGACAACCAGATGGCCTCGGATCCCCAGATCGATTACACGAATCAGGATCTAGCCAACGGCATCAGCGGCTCGGCCGTCATATCCGGCGGCAACATGACCGTGACAGATTCCAAGAACCTCGCCTTCGTGCTCAACACCGGCGCCCTGCCGGTCAGGCTCGATATCTCGTATCAGCAGCAGGTCTCGGCTACCCTGGGCAAGGACTCGCTCCACCAGGGCCTCGTCGCCGGTCTCATCGGCCTCGCCATCGTGCTCGTCTACATGCTCTTCTACTACCGTTTCCTGGGTCTCGTCGCCGACTTGGCGCTCATCGTCTACGGCGTGCTGTTGTGGGGTTTGTTCAACGCCATCCCGGTGACCCTCACGCTGCCCGGCATCGCCGGCATGATCCTCACCATCGGTGTCGCGGCCGACGCCAATGTGGTGATCTTCGAGCGCATCAAGGAAGAGGTGCGGCACGGCAAGACGGTGCGCTCGGCGGTCAACTCCGGGTACGCGCGCGGCTTTCGCACCATCCTCGACGCCAACATCCTCACCATGCTCACCGCTGCCGTGCTCTTCATCTTCGCCAGCGCGCAGCCCAAAGGTTTCGCCCTTACGCTCATCCTCGGTGTGCTCGTGAGCATGATCACTGCGGTGCTCTTCACACGCGCCATGCTCGGCGTGCTGGCTGGCTTCGCGTTCTTCAGCAGGCCGGCCTTCATGGGCGTGCACGACAACCAGATCGAGGTTGCCCCACCTGCCGCCGCTAACCGTTCCGGCGCCGCGCGCCGCAAAGCGGCCACCGTCGCCGGCGGCAACGGCTCGCCGGGCGATGCCGCCGCTGCCGCCGAAGCAGTCGTCCCGGTGCGACCGGGCAGGCCTCCTGCCGGCCGGCGTACGTCCACCTCGCGCAAGAAGAGAAAGCGGAGATAGATCGGTGAACGCGTTCCGTCGCATCTACTCGTTCGACTACATGGCTCACAAGAAGTGGTGGTTCGCCGTCTCCGGCGTGATCATCGCGGCGGGCCTCATCAGCCTGTTCGCGAGGGGCGGGGGTAACCCGGTGAAGGGCCTCAACTACGGTCTCGAGTTCAAGCAGGGCACGCGCATCACTGTGGCGTTCGGCACGCAGCCGAGCATCGGTCAGGTGCGCACGGTAGTCACGAACGCGGGCTACGCCGACGCGCAGATCCAGCAGTCGCGCAACGTGTCCGGCACGCGTCTCGTGGGTTTCGAGATCCAGACCACCACGCTGTCTACGACCGCCCAGGAGAAGCTCAAGCAGGCGCTCGTGAGCGCGTACGGCAACCCCAAGATCTTCAACCTGGAGACGGTGGGGGCGACCTTCGGCCAGGAGATCGTGAGCTCGTCGATCAAAGCCATCGTCATCGCCCTTTTGCTGATCCTCGCCTACGTGTCGTTGCGCTTTCAGTGGAAGTTCGCGGTGGGCGCTATCGCCGCCGAGATTCACGACCTCCTGGTGGTAGTGGGCATCTACTCCCTCACCGGCCGCGAGGTCACCACGGCAACCATCGCCGCGGTGCTTACGATCCTCGGGTACTCCCTCTACGACACGGTCATCGTGTTCGACCGCATCCGTGAGAACCAGCCCAAGCTGAGCCGCACATCGTACGGAGACATGGTCAACGTCTCTATCTGGGAGACGCTCACGCGCTCTATCAACACCACGATGATCACGCTGCTGCCCGTGGTCTGCCTGCTGCTCTTCGGCGGGGCCACGCTCAAAGACTTCGCCTTCGCGCTGCTGGTCGGCATCATGTCGGGGGCTTACTCGTCGATCTTCGTGGCGAGCCCCATCCTCACGATCCTCAAGGAGCGCGAGCCTAACTACCGCAAGCTTGCCGTGGCAGCGCGGGCGAACGGACGTTCGTAGCGTCGCCGGCAGCGCCCACGCGGGCGAGGCCCGCGGTCAACCCTCAACCACCGCTTGATGGGGCCTCAGCCAGAGGGAGAGACTCTTCGCGCAGCGCTCACGCTGGGGGATAGCCTCAGTGGCAAAGCTACCAAACCTGCCACTACAATGCTTTACACGCTGGCCATGGTCCCCTAACGTGAGGCTCACGCCCTCTCGGGGGCAGGGAGCGGTTCACGCGGCACGCAGCGCCGGGGCTACGGCCTCGCCGGTTGGGCTGGGCATTGAGGAGGTTGCACGGTGGCACGTTCGCTTAGTGATCCTCACGAGCTCGTCGCTCACAAGGCAGGTCTGCGCCTCACGCGGCCTCAGGGAGTCAAGGCGGCGCCTCCAGTACTCGAGCTCGAAGGGGAGTTCGACCTGGACACGGTTCCGGGCATCGATCGTTTCCTGCGCCGCAACCTGGGACCGCTCTACCACCAGCAGCACCTGATCATCGATCTCGAGGGCACCACCTTCGTCGACTCCAGCTTCGTCGCCTTCCTCATACACCTCGAAAACGATCAACGGACAAAGCGCAAGCAGCTTGCGCTGGTGCGCCCGGAAGGCCAGGTGCGCAGGGTGCTGGGTCTCGTGGGGCTGCCCAACATCGTGCCGGTATACGAGTCTGTGCAGGAGGCGATCGGCGCTCTCGGCAACGGCAACTTGCCAGTGATCCCTCCGGCGTTTGGCGCCGTGCGCCCGTAGCCCCGCAGCCTGGCCGCCGCGACGGAGTGGCGGCGGTCAGCTGGCGCGGCGCACGCCGCTCATGTCGGCCATGTGCCGCGCCGCCATGACGCGCGCTTGAAAGGCCTTCATGCGGCAGGCGTCGCTGCAGTATTTCTTGGCGGGATTGGTGGTGATGAACTCGCGCCCACACGGCTCGAAGGCGCAACGGCGGTTGATCTCTTCGCGCTGGCTGGACTTGCGCGAGCTGTGATGGAAGTCTTCCTGCCAGGCACCGCCGTGGAGGGCGCAGACGCTCGATGGGTTGTAGGCCGAGAGACGCGTGCCGCAACCATCGACTCTGCAGATACGCCCAACCCCGTATGTCTTGGTCTTCAGCATCTGGTCGGCCACACTGTGGAGCCTCCGGCCCCGAAACCCACTTGCGCTGCGGAACTCCATCTTGATCGCCCCCGACGGTCGCGGTGTGACCTGGTTGCGACCGTCCTCTTGCCTGTTCTCGCGCGTGCTCAGGGCACCGCCGCCTTGATGGCCTCGCCGCGTGAAGGGTAGATACCGAAGATGCGGTCCAGCCCCGTGATCTCGAAGATCCTGATGATGTTCTCGTCGGTGCAGATGATGTCGAGGTTGCCGTTTCGCGGCCGCACACGTTTCGCACCGCTCACGAGGACGCCCAAGGCGGTTGAGTCGATGAACGTCACCTTGGAGAGATCGACGATCATCCTCCGGGCGCCCGCCTCGATGCCATTGACCAGCACTTCCTTGAACTCCGGCGCAGAGTAGATGTCGATCTCGCCTTCGAGGACAACGATCCCCACGTCGTCAGAAGGCGTCTCGTAGCCAACACGAAACTGCGGTCCGCTCTCCATGCGCGCCTCCTTTGGTACCAGCGAATGATCACACCGGAGGCGGGACCACCCGGTGCACGTGCCACGATACTTTCCGGAGGGACGGGGCGCTAAACCCCGGCGGGGGCCTGGCTCACGGGCCTCGCCGGGGGTGGCGCCGGCGTGTCAACGCGGCGCCGTGGGCAGAAGTTGCTCGTTGACGACGGCGCCCCGCAGTGCGTAGTCGGCGATCATGCGGTCGGTGACCCACTCCACCGGGCAGAGGTCGTCTGTCCAGGGGTGGGCCGCCGGCGCCGCGCCGCGCAGCGCGCCGGCGAACAGTCTGGTGATGGGCTGCAACGCGGCCGGGGCCGCGTCGAGGCGGGCGCCCATGACGGCCCGCGAGAGGGGCGCCGTCAGCCCCACGACCAGCTGGTTGAAGCGCAGTGCCTGCCAGGTCACGACTTGGGGAAACTCCGTGGCGAGCGTGCCGGCGATCCCCTGGGCCAGACGGTGGTCGCCCGGCACCGTGGAGACGTTGAGGGCGATGATGCCTCCGGGCAGCAGGTGCTGGCGCGCCAGGGCGAAGAACTGCTGTGTGGCCAGGTAGAAGGGCACGTAAGGCTGGCGGTAGGCGTCGATGAGGATGAGGTCGTACTTCTCGTGGGTTGTCTCCAGGAAGGGGCGCGCGTCGGCCGTGATCACCGTAAGGCGCGGGTTGTCGCCCAAGCCGAAGTAGCGTCGCCCTACGGCGGTTACCGCGGGGTCTATCTCGACGCCGTCGATGTGCGCTTGCGGGTAGTAGACGCCGAAGGCGCGAGCGGTGGTGCCGCCGGCGTTGCCCAGGATGGCGACGTGGGCAGCGGGGCGCCCCAGAAGGGGAGGCACAGTGAGGAACATGTCCCACTCGCCGCCGGTGAGCACCGTGTGCGGCCGCCACACTGAATGGATCGCGTAGCCCTCGTTGAGGTAGAGATACCGTGCGCCGCCGGTTTGCACCACCTGGATGAACTGGTAGCGAGACTCCTGCTCGAACAGGAGTCCGGCGCGGTCTTTCACAACGCCCGGCGGAATCGCCAGCAGGCCCGCGATGGCGGCCACCGCGATGACGCCCGGCACCAGCCGCCGCCGCGGCAGCAGCGGCAACGCGGCGGCGGCGATGATGGTCGCGGCGCCCAGCAAGGTGCGTTGCGTGCCGATGAGCTCGATCGTAACGAGGGCCGGCAGGAAGGTTCCCACGATGCTGCCGGCCGTGGACAGCGCGAAGATGCGACCGGCGACCCGCCCGGCGTCGTCCACGCCGGTGGTGGCCAGCCGGATGGCGAAGGGCGTGACCATCCCGAGCAGGATCACCGGAGGCGCGAACAGCACGAGCGCCGCGGCAAACGAGCCCACGACGGCGCCCGTGGAGACGGTGGCGATGCCCTTCACCGACAGCTCGAGGAAGGGGTGGGCGAGGAACGGCACGGCCGCGACCAGCGCGGCCGCCACGACGACGATGACGGCGAGGAGCTGCCCCGACGGGTGGCGGTCGGCCAGGCGGCCGCCGAGCCAGTAGCCGAGCGATAGCGAGACGAGGATAAGCCCGATGATGTTGGCCCACACGATGGTGGAGGAGCCGTAGTACGGGGCCAGCAGGCGAGAGGCGCAGATCTCGGTGGCCATGGAGCCGATACCCGCGAAGAAAACGAGACCCGTGAGGGCGAGACGGCGGCGCTCTGGGCGGACGATACTGGCCACGATCAGAGAGTGTACTCGAAGGCGGCAGCGCCGAGGCCCCCCGCGGCGACGCGTATACTGGTCGGGTGCTTCACCTGCCGCCGACACTTGACGTTCCCTCGCCCCTGCGCACGCACCTGGAGAACGTGGCCGCAAACCTTCAGTTAGTGGCCGACCTCGGGTACGGAGACGCGGCGCTGGCTGTAGCCGGCGACGACGGTCTGCTGGTGGTGGTCGCCGACGCCCGGCCGAGCACGGCGGTCGACCCGTTCCCGGGATCGCGCGTGGGCGCCGTTCTGACGCGCCGTGAGGAGCCGGAGGCCTACACCGTTCTCGAGGGCGAGCGGCGCGCGCGCGGCCTCAGCCGCCGCGTGGCGCGAGGGATCTTCTACGGTACCGAGGCCCATGCCATCGGCACGCCGCGGCCCACCGCGGCGGTGCTGCGCACCTTCGCGGAGCACCTCGACGCCAACCCGAGCCGGATGGAGCAGGCCTTCATCGACTCCGCCTGTGACCTGCTCGACGCGCTGCGCGGCGGCCCCTTGCTCGACGTGCATACAGGCGAGCGTTTCGCGACCACGCGACGCGCGGGGGACGGCATCCTTCGCGTGAGCCGGCGGGGACACATCACCTACGCGTCACCCAACGCGGTGACGATCCTGAGGCTGGCTGGCGTAGAGGGCCGGGTCACCGGCATGCGGGCCTCCGAGTTGCCGGGCGGCGGGCTGGGCATCTCACCGCTCCTCGGCGCCACAGGGGCCCTCAGCGCCGCGATCGAGGTGGCCGAGCGCGTGCTCGGCTACCGCTCCCTGGCGCTGCCCGGCGACGCCCTGGTGCTCATCGAAGACCTCACCGAGGCACGCCGCCGCGAGCGCGAGATCGGCATCATGGAGACCACCATCCGTGAGGTACACCACCGCGTGAAGAACAACCTCCAGACGATCGCCAGCCTGCTCCGCCTGCAGGCGCGTCGCAGCGACAGCCCGGAGGTGCGTCGGGCGCTCACCGAGGCCACCGAGCGGGCCGCCTCGATGGCGGCCGTGCACGATCTGCTGGCGCGTTCCGACCACGAGCTCGTCGACTTCGCCGAGGTCGCGCGAAGGGTGGTCGAGATGGTACGCCGCGGCCTCGTCGGCGACGACCGGCGCATCTCGGTCAAGGTGAGCGGCAGCACAGGTCTGATCGACGCCAACACGGCCACCTCGCTGGCCCTGGCCTTGGCGGAGCTGATCCACAATGCGCTCGAGCACGCCTTCGCGCCCGGCAGCGGCGGGCTCGTGGAGGTCGTCCTCGACCGTGGACCCGAGGAACTCGCCCTCAGGGTGAGCGACAACGGTCGCGGGCTGACGCCGGGCTTTGATCCGGTCTACTCGTCGAGCCTGGGGTTCTCTATCATTCGCACACTCGTGGAAGACGACCTGCGCGGCGCCCTGACCGCCACCGGCGGCGACGGCACCAGCGTCACCATCAAGGTCCCGCTCCGCAAGAGGGGCGGGGAGCCGCCAGGACAGTGACGGAAAGGGACGGCAGATGCGCGTTCTGATCGCCGAGGACGAGGCGCTCATTCGCATGGACTTGCGAGAGATGCTCGAGGAGGAAGGCCATCAGGTGGTCGGCGAGGCGCGCGACGGCGCCGAGGCGGTGGCCCTGGCGCGCACCCTCGCCCCTGACGTGGTCTTCATGGACATCAACATGCCGAACATGAACGGCATAGAGGCGGCGTCGATCATCACCGGGGAGGCGCTGGCGGCCGTGGTGATGGTCACGGCGTTCCCGCAGGCCACCCAGGTGGAGCAGGCGGCGCGCGCCGGCGCCATGGGCTATGTGGTCAAGCCGTTCTCACGCAACGACATCATCCCGGCCATGCAGGTGGCCGTGGCGCGCTACGCCGAGGTCGCGATGCTGGCCAAGGAGGTAGGCGATCTCAGCGAGCGTCTGGAGACGCGCAAGGCGCTCGATCGGGCCAAAGGCATCCTCATGGCCAACGGCCTCAGCGAGGCCGAGGCGTTCCGCCGGCTGCAGAAGCTCGCCATGGACAAGCGCAAGACGCTGCGCGAGGTGGCCGAGGCCATCATCACCGCGAGCGACGTCATGGAGTAGTTTTCAGCGCGGCGTTAACGTGGTAACATGACATTGGCACAACGGCGTGCCGACTCATAGAAGAGGGAGCAATGACGCTCTCCGGTCCTGGCGACCGGGGGGCGTTTTTCGGTTAGTCGAGCTCCCTCCGTCACGACGAGGCGATCGCGAGGGCCTTCACCCTCGCGACGCGAGGGCACAGATGGAGGTGTTACATGGTCACCGGTTGGAGTCCGACCTCGATGCCCAGACTTGAGGCGCAGTTCACGCCGCTGTATCCCGATCTCAGCGGCCGCAGCGTGCGTGAGCTCGAGGCCGCCGAGGAGTACGCGGCACGCGAAGAGGCATAGGGCGCCCGCGGGCGCGGTACGCCGCGCCGCGGCGTGTGGTCCGGTACGCAGGCGTACCGGCAAGGTAAGAGAGCAATGGCGCTCTCCGGTCGCAGGCGACCGGAGAGCGCTTTCTCGTCTTCGGCCAGCGTCGCCGGGGCGACCAAGCGAGAGAGGGTCAGCACAGGCATGAAAGAGTTCGCGGTCTTCTGGGGTTGCACCATCCCGGCGCGCTTCCCGTTCATCGAGAAGGCGACGCGCATGATCTTCGACGATCTGCAGGTGCGCGCCCGCGAGCTGCCCGGTCACACGTGCTGCCCGGAGGGCACGCTGGTGAAGGCGCACGACCCCGCCATGTTCTACGCCACGGCGGCCCGCAACCTGGCTCTCGTGGGGCAGGCCGGCCTCGACCTGGTGACGCCCTGCAACGGCTGCTACTCCACGTTCAAGGAGACGCAGAACCATATGATGCGTGGGCCACACGAGCGCTCGCCGATAGAGGCGCGGCTGGCGCTTGAAGGCCTGCGGTGGCCGGAGGCGTTGCGCGTGCTGCACCTGGCCGAATGGCTGGCCGATGTGTGGGGCCCGGGGGCGGTGGCGAGTCGTGCCGTGAGGAGCCTGGCCGGCCTGCGGATCGCTGTGCACTACGGCTGTCACCTCCTGCGCCCCCAGCCCGCCGTGCGTTGGGACGATCCTCTGGAGCCAACCAAGGTGGAGGCCATCGTGAGCGCGTTGGGCGCGCGTGTGGTTGACTACCCCAGCAAGATGCTGTGCTGCGGGGGAGCGCTCGACCGCGGCGGTGAGCGAGACGCCTCGCTGGCGTTCGCACGGCGCAAGCTCAGCGAGCTTGGCGAGCGTGAGGTAGACGCGCTCGTCGTGGTGTGCCCGAGCTGCTTTCAGCAGTTCGACCTCAACCAGGTGGCTCTGCAGCGCGCCGGAGAGCCCGTCGACGTGCCCGTGCTGTATCTCTCCGAGTTGCTTGCCCTGGCCTACGGCCACGCGCCGGACGAGATTGGCCTGGGCATGCACCGCGTGAGTGTGCAGCCGTTCCTCGCGAAGTGGGCCGAGAGGGAGGCCGGCAGGGCGCTGGCGGAGCAGTCTTTCGACCTGTCGCTGCTGGAGCGCTGCGACGCCTGCCGCGCCTGCGCCGACGATTGCCCCGTGGCCAAGATCGATCCCTCGTTCTCCCCCAACGAGCTCGTGACGCAAGTACTCGCCGGAGAGCTCGATGCGGCCCTCGAGGGCGGTCAGGCGTGGAAGTGCCTCGAGTGCTACACCTGCCTGGAGTTGTGTCCGTCACGCATCGGCCTGGCCGAGACGCTGCGCGCTCTCAAGGAGCAGGGCGCCGCGAGTGGCCGGCAGCCCGAGTCTTTGCGGCAGGCCTTCGACGCGTTCAGCCGCGAGGGTGTGCTGGGCACGCCGCGCGGCAGCGCCCGCACCAAACTGAGCCTGCCGGCGCTGCCCGAGGCCGGGGGCGAGGCCCTCAGGCACATGCTCGCCGGGACCGTCGCGGGGGAGGCGCGACCGTGAATGGCGCGGCGCGGCCGGCGCGGCCGGCATACCGCGAAGAGGCGCCCTACAAGATTCACGGCGGCTGCGGCTTGGTGGGCATCTGCGACGAGTCCGGCGCGCCCATGAGCGCCGAGGTGGCGATTCGCGCCATGGCGGCGCAGAGAGACCGCGGCAACGGCCTGGGTGGCGGCTTCGCCGGCTACGGCATCTACCCCGACTACGCCGACCACTACTGCCTGCACATGATGTACCACGACGAGCAGGCGCGGGCCGCGGCCGAAGAAGTGATCGATGAGGCGTTCGTCGTCGACCAAGCCGAGCCAATCCCGACCCGTCCGGTGGAGGGCGTCACCGACCCGCCGCTGCTCTGGCGCTACTTCGTCCGTGCCGACGAGGCGCGCCTGCAGACCGCGATGCTGCCCGCCGACGACCTGGTGGTGCGCACGGTGATGCACATCAACAGCGCGGTCGACGGCGCGTTCGTGGCGTCGTCCGGCAAGAACATGGGCGCCTTCAAGGGGGTCGGGTTCCCTGAGGAGATCGCCGCGTTCTTTCGCCTCGAGGAGTACCACGGCCACACCTGGCTGGGTCACAACCGCTTTCCCACCAACACGCCCGGCTGGTGGGGCGGCGCTCACCCGTTCGTGCTGCTCGACTGGGCGGTCGTGCACAACGGTGAGCTCTCCAGCTACGGCATCAACCGTCGCTACCTCGAGCAGTTTGGCTACCGCTGCGCGCTGGGCACCGATACCGAGGTGGCGGCCTACCTCTTCGATCTTCTGCTGCGCCGTCACGAGCTGCCCCTGGAGCTCGCCTGCACGGCCCTGGCCAGCCCCTTGTGGAGCGAGATCGACCGCATGCCGCCGGCTCAGCGTGAGATGGCCCAGGCGCTGCGCGTGGTGTACGGGTCGGCCATGCTCAACGGTCCGTTCGCGATTGTGCTGGGCTTCAACGGCGGCATGGTCGCCCTCAACGATCGCATCAAGCTGCGCCCACTGGTCGCGGCGCGGCAGGGCGATGTGCTCATGGTCGCCTCCGAAGAGAGCGTGCTGCGCGAGGTGCTTCACACCCCCGACGCCGTCTGGGCGCCGCGCGCCGGTGAGCCGCTGGTGGCGCGCGTCAAAGGCCTGCCGTGGCCCATCCCCGGCGACCGGGGCAACGCCCCGCAGAGCGCCCGGCGCGGCGGCAGCGCGGCCGGCGCGCCTGTGCCGGCGGCATCAGGAGTGGCGTGATGTTGCCGGCTCACATGGTGCAGCCGGAGTTTCGTGTGCGGGTCGACGCCGACCGCTGCCACAAGTGCAGCCGCTGCGTGCAACAGTGCGGCTGGGGCGTGTTCTCGTTCGCCGAGCGGCCCATCCCCGATCACGCCTCCTGCCGGGCCTGTCATCGCTGTGTGACGTTCTGCCCTGCACAGGCGATCACCATCGAGAAGAACCCTCTGGCCTACCGCGAGAACCCCGCGTGGCCGGTGGCCGTGCGTAAGGCCGTCTGGCGGCAGGCCGACTCCGCCGGCGTGCTGCTCACGGGCATGGGCAACGACCAGCCTTACGAGAGCATCTTCGACCACCTCGTGCTCGACGCCTGCCAGGTTACCAACCCGTCAATCGACCCCTTGCGCGAGCCCATGGAACTGCGTACCTACCTGGGCGCCAAGCCCGACAGGGTCGAGGTGCAGACCAACGCCGCCGGCGGCCTCGCCGTGAAGAACGCGGCCGGGCTGGCCAAGAACATCCGGCTCGAGGCGCCCATCTTGTTCGCGGCCATGAGCTACGGCTCGGTATCGCTCAACGTGCACAAGTCGCTGGCCCTGGCGGCGCGGCGCTGTGGGATCCTCATGAATACCGGTGAGGGCGGGCTGCACGCCGACCTCTATCCGTATCAGGACAACGTCATCGTGCAGGTGGCGTCGGGGCGGTTTGGGGTCGACACCGAGTACCTCAACCGTGGCGCCGCCGTGGAGATCAAAGTGGGGCAGGGGGCCAAGCCGGGCATCGGCGGTCACCTGCCGGGCGAGAAGGCCGACAAAGACATCGCCACCACGCGCATGATCCCGCAGGGCTCAGACGCCATCTCCCCGGCGCCTCACCATGACATCTACTCGATCGAAGACCTGCGGCAGCTCATCTACTCCATCAAGGAAGCCACCGAGTACAAGCCGGTGGGCGTGAAGATCGCCGCCGTGCACAACGTCGCCGCGATCGCCTCGGGCATCGTGCGCGCCGGCGCCGACTACGTGTACATCGACGGCTTCCGCGGCGGCACCGGGGCCGCGCCGCAGGTGATCCGCGACCATGTTGGCATCCCGCTGGAGATCGCTATCGCGGTAGTCGACCAGCGCTTGCGCGACGAGGGCATTCGCCACCAGGCCTCCCTCATCGCGGCCGGCTCAGTGCGTTCCTCGGCCGACCTGGCCAAGGTCATCGCGCTCGGTGCCGACGCGGTCGCCATAGGGTCGGCGGCGCTGCTCGCCCTGGGCTGCCACCTGTGCCAAGGCTGCCACACCGGGAGCTGCAGTTGGGGCCTGGCCACGCACAAGCCCGAGCTGGTACACCGGCTCGACCCGGAGTGGGGCGCCGAGCGTCTCAGCAACCTGGTGACGGCTTGGAGCCACGAGCTCAAGGAGATTCTCGGCGCCCTGGGCGTCAATGCTATCGAGTCGCTGCGCGGCAGCCGCGAGCGACTGCGCACCGTGGGCCTCGACGCCCAGACCTGCGCGATCATCGGCGTGAAGCCGGCCGGAGTGTGAAGGGAGTGAGCATCGTGAGCACAGCAGCCTCGTGCTATCTGGACATGGGTCGCAGCGCGTCCCTGGGCGCGACCGAGCGGTCCGGAGACGTGGCGAGCATCGACTGCCGGGGCGTCCACTACAAGGCCGTGAACGAGGCGGTGCGGGCGGCCGTGACGAGTGGGGCCACGACCGTTAGACTGGTCAACGTGAACGGCCAGCGCTACATCGGCACCGGCCTTCGGGGCGACGGCCTGCGCATAGAGGTGCACGGCACGCCCGGCCAGGCAGTGGCCATGTTCATGGACGGGCCCGACCATCGAGGTGTTCGGCAACGCCCAGGACGGCGTGGGCAACACCATGAACTCCGGCGAGGTGAACGTGCACGGCAGCGCCGGCGACGTGCTGGGCTACGGCATGCGCTGCGGTCGGATCTTCGTCGAGGGCGACGTGGGTTACCGCACAGGCATCCACATGAAGGCTCACGGCGGTCTGCACCCGGTGATCGTGTGCGGCGGCAAGGCCCGCGACTTCTTCGGCGAGTACATGGCCGGAGGGCTGCTGGTGTTGCTGGGCATGGGCTCCACGCTCGACGGCCCCATCCTGGGCACCCACGTGGGTGCCGGCATGCACGGCGGCGAGATCTTCGTGCGCGGTGAGCTCGAACCCTGGCAGTGCGGCGACGAGGTGCTGGTGCTGGCCGCGAGCGACGCGGAGAAGGCGGCTCTGGGCGTAGTGCTGGCCGACTACTGCCGGGTCTTCGCCATGAACTTGAGCGACGTGCTGGCGGCGCCCTTCACGCGCATCGTGCCGGCCGGCTCGCGGCCCTACGCAGGGCTTTACACCTATCTATGAGACGAGCGCTTTGCACAGTCGCTCGCGCACATGACGGAAACGACAAGGGCGACGAAAGGAGGTGCGACTGGACGAGTGAGAAGCGGGCCCGGCGGGCGCCGGACCCCGACACCATGTACGCTGCGCCACTAGCCTCCGCAGGCTAGCCAGCGAGCGGGTGCCCAACGAGCACCGCTCCTCAGGCGCGGAACACGGCCTTAAAGGAAAGCACATGAACAATGCGCTCCAGGCCAGTATCCGCCAGCAGGTTGCCGATCACGATGTCAGGCAGATCCAGCTCTGGTTCACCGATCACATGGGGGAGCTCGAGATGGTAGAGATCCCCGGCAGCCGCCTCGACGGTCTGCTCAAGAGCGGTGCTCTGGCCAACGACTCCACAACCTCCGGGTATCGGCGTGAGCTCGGGGGCAGATATCGTGGCTGTGCCGGACTGGACCACCTTCAGGATCGTGCCCGGGCGGCCCCCACGCGGCCGCACGGCACGCGTCTTCTGCAGCCTCAGCTCTGTGGGGTTCTATGCTCCAGCGATCTCGCCTTCGCCTGAGCGGCGTCACGACGTGCGCCGTGTGTGAGGCGGGCCAGATGTAGGGTGTGGCCGCGGGCGGAACCGGAGGTTCCGCCCGCGGCCACGCTGGAAGAGCCGCAGCGTGCCTGGTGGTATGGTGTCGGATGTTCGCTTCTGTTTTCCGTCTGCGAGGTGTCCGTCACCGTGTCAGGCCTGCTCTATCGCCTGGGCGCTCTGTGCGTCCGCCGCAGATTGTCGTCGCCGCCGTCTGGGTGGTGTTGATCCTCGCCGTCGGTGCCAGCCTCCTCCACTTCGGCGCCCTGACCACCAACGACGTCAAGCTGCCCGGCACGGGATCCCAGCAGGCCAGCGACGTGCTGCGCCGCGAGTTCCCGCCGCAGCAGAACGGATCCAGCGCGATCGTCTTCCACATCTCCAGGGGCAAGTTGACCGACCCCGCCAACCAGCGCGCCGTGCAGAGTGCGTTGGCGGCCATGCGCAAGCAGCCGCACGTCAACACCGTCACCTCGCCCTTCACGCGCGTCGGCTCCTCGCTTTTGAGTCATGACGGCGCTACGGCTGTGGCCCAGGTGGTGCTCAACGTGAACGGCTCCAGCTCACCAAGAGCCTCGCCAACCGCATCCTCGCGGCCGCCGACCCGGCGCGCCGCACCGGCATGCAGGTGGAGGCGGGCGGTGCGATCATCCGGCGCCGCCATCGCGGAGGACAACTCGCGGCGCAGCGAGGCCATCGGCGTCGCCGCGGCAATCGTCATCCTGGCGGTCACGTTCGGCGCCATGGTGGCCGCCGGCCTGCCCATCGTCACGGCACTGCTCGGCCTGGCGATCGGCCTGAGTCTCGTCGAGCTGTTTCCAGGCCACGTTGTATCCGTACCCACGTGGCGCCCAAACTGGCCACCATGATCGGACTGGGCGTGGGCATCGACTACGCCCTGTTCATCGTGTTCCGTTGCCGCGACCAGCTGCACGCCGGCATGTCCATCGCCGAATCCATCGCCCGCACCATTGCCACCAGCGGTCACGCCGTGGTGTTCGCCGGCGCCACGGTGATCGTTGCTCTGCTGGCGCTGCTCGTGGCCAACGTGCCCATCCTCGGCGCCATGGGATACGCCGCGGCGCTCACCGTGGCCGTCGCCGTCGCCGTCGCCATCACGCCTCTCGTGCGGCCTGCTGGCCCTGGTGGGCCGCCGCCTCGACGCGCTGCGTGTGCCCGGCCGGCGGGGCGCGGCCGCCGCGGCCACCGGGCCCAGCGCGTGGCGCGCTGGGCGGGCGCCGTGACGCGTCACCCCTGGGTGTGGCTGATCGCCGCCCTGCTCATCCTGGCGCCGCTCATCGCGCCGATCGTGACCCTGCGATTGGGCCGAGGACATCGGCGTCACGCCCACGTCGCAGAGTCAGCGGCGCGCCTTCGACCTGTCCAAATCCCGCCGGGCTTGGCCCCGGGGCCGACGGACCGCTTCTCATCGCCACTCAGTTCAACCCGGCGGCTCACGCCAGCGCCGCCTACACGAGTGACTATCACCAGGCTCAGGCCCTCGCCGGCAAGCTGCGGCGCGGTGCCAAGGCCGCCACACGTGAGGCGGCGGTGCTCAAGCGGCGGGGGGCCGTGCTCACCGCCCAGCAGCGCAGCCTCACGGCGCAAGGCGCGGCTCTGCAGGCAGGCAAGACCTCCCTGCTGGCGCAGGGCGCGGTGCTGCAGAGCAAGAAGACGGCGTTGCTCGCCGGTAAGGCGCGCCTGGTCGCCGCGCAACGGCGCCTCACGCCAAGGGCCAGGCCCTGGCCGCCCGGGGCGCTGCGCTGCAGAAGCAGATCGCGGTGGCGCCGAACAGGAGCTGAGCGTGGCCACCGACCCGGCGGTCGTCGCGCAGTTGCAGGGGGAGCTGGCCACGCTGGCGGGGCAAGTCGAGCACGTGCAAGCGCAGGTCGTCGCCGTGCAGCGCGGGGCGCGGTCCTGGTGAAAGTGGGTGCCGCCTTGAAGGCCCAGGCGGGTGTTCTCGCCGCCCAGGGCACGGCGCTGCAGCGCCAGGGAGCACTGCTGACCGCGCAGGGCGCGCGGCTCACGTCCCAAGGCGCCGTTCTGACCGGCCAGGGCGCTACGTTGAAGAAGGCGGCGGTGGCTCTCCGGGGCAAGCAGCGACGGCTCAAGCGGCAGGCGACGCCGGCCAAGACCCTCAAAGCGGACCTCACGCGGATGCTCATCGCGGCCGGCGGGCGGCCGCGGGCCACCGATGCGCGCATGGTGCGCCTGCGCGATGCGCTCAAAGCCGCCCAGGGCGTCGTCACCGTGTCGCCGCCGCGCGTGAACAGGGCGGGCACCGCGGCGGTGCTCTCCGTCACCGCCACCACACGGCCGGCGGACCCCAAGACGGTCAACCTCGTGAACCACCTGCGGGACGCCGTGCTGCCGGCGGCCACCAGGGGCGACGGTGTGACCACGTATGTGGGCGGCGTCACCGCCGCCTACGTCGACCTCGCGTCGCTTATCGCCCGGCGTCTGCCCCTTCGTGATCGCGACGGTGCTGGCGCTCAGCTTCGTGCTGCTCATGGTCGCCTTCCGCTCGCTGCTCGTGCCGCTCAAGGCGGTCATCTGCAACCTGCTCGCCGTCGGCGCCTCGTTCGGCCTGCTCACCGTGATCTTCCAGTGGGGCTGGGGACTGCGCTATGTGGGTCTTCAGAACCCGTATGGCACCGTGCCCATCGCGAGCTACGTCCCGCTCCTGATGTTCGCCGTGCTCTTCGGCCTCTCCACCGACTATGAGGTCTTCCTCATCAGCCAGATCTTCCAGTCGCACGCGGCCGGCGAGAGCCCCGCCGCTGCGGTGCGCTCCGGGGTGGGCGGGCGCCGGCGCCCGCGTCATCACCTCCGCCGCGGTCATCATGGTGACGGTGTTCGGCAGCTTCATCCTCACGGGCGACCCCGTGATCAAGCAGTTTGGCGTGGGCTTGTCACTGGCGATCGTCCTCGACACGACCATCGTGCGGCTGGTGATCGTGCCGGCCACCATGGTGCTGCTCGGCGAGTGGAACTGGTACTTGCCCGGATGGCTGCACTGGCTGCCGCGGGTCGACTTGCCGGAAAAGGCGCTTGCGACGGTCGGGGAGGCCGCGCCGGCGTTGGCCGCGGCGGCGCCTGCGAACGCGCCGGGCGACGGCGTCTGATGGCTCAAGACCTGGTCCCCGTCACGGACGGTTCTTCCCGAGATTCGGCCCATGACAGCGCGAAAGACAGGATCTTACGCCAGAGGAGCAGGCCTCGTATGGCTATGTGATCGGCTGTTAGTGGCGCGACAGTGTGAGGGGAAGTTCATTGACCATAGGGAGTGAATTCTGGCGAGCAGGCCTCAGCAACCCTGTTGCGACCGCCGTCCTTGGCGAGATACAGCGCCCTGTCTGCCTCATCGAGGAGACCGCTGAAGGTTTCGTCGGCCTGACCGCGCAATGTCGCCAGCCCGACGCTGACCGTGGCGTGCCACGACGCCATGCCATCCTTCGGCGAGCAGTCGCTGGACACACTTCGCAGTCGCTCGGCGATGCGTCTTGCTTCGTCGCGACCGGCCGAGGGCAACAGCACACAGAACTCATCGCCGCCCATCCGTCCCATGATGTCGCCGTCGCGCAGCGCACCCTGGCAGGCGGCCGCCACCGAGCTGAGCAAGTCGTCGCCGGCGGCGTGACCGTAGGTGTCGTTGACCAGTTTGAGTCTGTCGATGTCGAGCACCAATAGGCTCAGGGGCAAACCGCGGTGAACTGCGCGAGTGACCTCGGCATCGGCCAACTCGATGAAATGTCGGCGTGTATGAACCCCGAAGTCAAGCCGTCGGTCGTGGCCAGACGGCGCGCCTCATCGAGCAGTTCCACACGCAGGGTGACATCGCGGACCACGACGGCAAGACCGAGTGGCGTGCCGGCCCCGCTCAAGACCGGCGTGACCACGAGGCTGAAGAACTGCGGCGCGCCCTTGGGCGATTCGCCGCTCCGTGAAAGTCCGGCGACCTCCAGCTCCCAGACCCCGTGCAGCGCTCCCTCGCCTTGCTCTGCCCCGCGTAAGTCTTGAGCAGCCTCCTCAAGAACGGCCAAGACGTCGGGGCGCGCGGCAAAGACATCGGCGATGGGCTTGCCGATGCAACCTTTCTCCAGCTCGGAAAACGCCATTGCGGCGGCGGGGTTGCGATCCATGAGCCTGCCCCGCCTGTCGAGCACCATGACGCCGTCGACCAGATGGTCGATCACGGCATCGCGGGCCAGTGGTGCGAGGTCGAAGATGCGACAGGAGAAAAGGGCGTAGGTCATGAGCACACCGGAGACGCTGATCACCGGCATGGCTGGATTGTAGTTGGGCCAGGGAGAGAGACCGAGCGCATAGACCGTCCCTCCCGCCAAGGGCAGGATGGTGGCGACGAGCAGCGCCACAGATTGCCTGACGTGGATACTGTGTGCGTGCAACATCCGTCGCGCTACCAGGAGCATGGCGGCGAGCAGCAGGCCGTACACAAACGGTATCCAGCCGAAGCTCCAAATCGGACCGTAGTCGGGATGAAGGGCGCTTAGCGACCCGCTGGTGACCACGGAGGGGGCAACCCGGAAGAGCCGGTCCGGGTTGAGAAAGATACCGATGAGGATCGCGCCGCCGAGTGCGACGAAGAGAAGCCACAGCTTTCGCGACAGCCCACTGCGTCTCAGGTAGATCAGCACGACCTGGAGCCAGACGAGCGGTAGCACGATCGTGGCCACATACTCGAGGTTGGCCCACATGATCTTTGCACCCAGGCCGACCGCCATCAGCTCGAAAATGTAGCCGACGCTCCACACGAGCAGGGCGAGTACGGTGGCGGCAAACCATGGGGCGACGGGCTCAGCACGATTGCGCCACGCCACGAACAGCATCGCAACGCAAAACGCCGCCGAGACCGCGAGCGGGACGATGAACGGCGTGTAGTGGTACGACGTCACCTAGCCCTCCATGCGCAGCGCCAAGTCGTCCCGGCGGGCAAGCGCTGAGTGCCCGTCCGCTACTTCTCTGCGCAGATGCGCTATTGTACACCAGCTGCCTCAGCGGTCGGCCTTGGGTGCCGACCTGTGGTGTGCGGCTTGGCGCGACCTGTCTATCGGTCCCGTCGCTGCCGGTCTTGAGCGTGGGCTCGACTGCCACCAGCTTCCCAGTCGCCCATTCGAGATACCAGATTGGCCAAGCCTTGATTTGTCGTACCGAACGGCGTTCTTGTCACTTCTCATCGCGGTCGGCTGACCATGACGTCGGAAGGATGCCGCGACGAGAGCGACCGCCCAAGACCACATCCTTCAGGTAAGCCGTGAGTTCGAGTCTTGCTTGGGTGTCTTCCCAGACAGCTCGAACTGCACTAAAAGAGCCCGTCACTAACAGGGGTAACCGGCGCGAAGACCGCGGCCGCAATGGACTACTATAATGACAATTTCTGGTGGACCTTCGTGGGCAACTCTCGAACCTGCGGGAAGAGGTGAAACGACTCTTCGCGTCGTGGTCAGACCAGCGTCCCGTCTGGGTGCCGACCTACGGCCCAGCCAGCCGCCGAGAACCACCTGCGTAGTATCCGCCGCAGGCCAGTAGAGCTTGTCCGCACCGCGGATCAGTAGCTCCTGGCGTCGACGCCATCCTCTCGGTACCGACATGGCATTGTTGCGGTGCGATGCGTTTGGCCGGCACGCACGCGGGCAAGACATGCTGCATGATAGGCAAGCAGGTACTTGCATATAATGCCGCCCTGGACGACAACGACGTCTTCAGGGCCCTAGCGGATCCCACGCGGAGGGCCCTGCTGGACCGGCTCCATGCAGACAACGGCCAGACCCTCGAGGAGCTCTGCAAGGACACCGCCATGACCCGGCAGGCGGTCTCGCAACATCTCGCGCGCCTCGAGTCCGCCAACCTGGTATCGACCGTGCGCCGCGGCCGCAAGAAGCTGCACTATCTCAACCCGGTGCCCATCCATGAGATCTACGAACGCTGGATCGAGAAGTACGAACGGCAACGCCTGCGGGCGTTGCGCGACCTCAAGAAGCAATCCGAAGGAGCCGACCGTGAACAAACCTGAGTTCGTCTATGTGACATACATCGCCTCGTCGCCCGAGAAGGTCTGGAACGCGCTCATCGACCCCGAGATGACAAAGCAGTACTGGGAATGCGAAAACGTGTCCGACTGGCAACCCGGCTCACGCTGGGAGCATCACCGGTCCGACGAGAAAGCGACCATCCTGATGGTGGGAGAGGTCCTCGAGAGCGACCCGCCTCGGCGCCTCGTGCTGACCTGGGGAGAACCGGCCGAAGAGGCCCGCGAGGCCTCGCGGTCAAGAGTGACGTTCGACATCGAGCCGGTCCGCGACATTGTGCGCCTGACCGTCACGCACGACCGCCTCGAGCCCGGATCCGAGATGGAAGAGAGCATCAAGGTCGGTTGGCCGCAGGTGCTCTCGAGTCTGAAATCCCTTCTGGAGGTTGGACGGGCGCTGCCCACTCTCTGGTGAGTCGCCGGCCCCTTTGCCAGCGAGGAGCGTGAGTAGCGAGGTGCAGGCCCTGTTCATAGGGGGTCCCTGCCGCCTCGATTCAAGCGGAGCCGGAGCGACCGGGTATACGACCGGACAGCGAAAGTGAGCCGTTTGCAGCGAGAACGTTGTCGAAATGACGACGGTGGTGGAGGTAACCGGGCTCGAACCGGTGACCTTTTGGCTGCCAGCCAAACGCTCTCCCAACTGAGCTATACCCCCACCGAAGGGGCGCCGGCTCTCGCCGGCAGGCACAAATCATAGCATAGGCGTAACTGCCGGCAACCGGCACTCTCGTGCCACGAGGGTCCCATGTACCCCGCGCGGCTAGGCCCTAGCGCGTGCCCGCGGGCCCGCCCGTCCAGGCTCCGCGGCCGCGTCCGCGACGCTCATGTACAATCAGGCGCTGGGGCGCTCCGGCCCTTCGGCCGCGGGCCACCCCACGAGACCGTTGCGAGAGAGGACTGCATGGACCACCGCTACGACCCGCAGGCCATCGAGGAGAAGTGGCAGCGCCTCTGGAGGGAGCACGACGCCTACCGCACTCCAGACACGTCGGACAAGCCCAAGTTCTACTGTCTCGACTTCTTCCCGTACCCGTCGGGCGACGGTCTGAGCGTCGGCCACTGCCGCAACTACGTGCCCACCGACGCGGTCTCGCGCTACAAGCGCATGAACGGGTTCAACGTGTTGCACCCCATGGGCTGGGATGCCTTCGGCCTGCCGGCCGAGAACTACGCCATCAAGATGGGCGTGCATCCACGCGAGACCACTGAGCCGAACATCGTCAACTACCACCGCCAGATGAACCTCATCGGTCTCTCCTACGACTGGTCGCGCGAGATCACCAGTTGCCACCCCGACTACTACCGCTGGACGCAGTGGTTCTTCCTGCTCATGTACGAGCGCGGGCTGGCCTACCGCGCCACCGGGCAGCAGTGGTGGTGCCCGGTGGACAAGACGATCCTCGCCAACGAGCAGGTAGAGCAAGGGCGCTGCTGGCGCTGTGGCAGCGAGGTCACCAAAGTCGACCTGGAGCAGTGGTACTTCCGCATCACCGACTACGCTCAGCGGCTGCTGGACGACCTGAAGACCATCGACTGGCCCGAGCAGATCAAGCTCATGCAGGCAAACTGGATCGGTCGCAGCGAGGGCGCGGAGGTCGACTTCGCGCTGCCCGGGCGCGACGATGTGCTCACCGTGTTCACCACGCGTCCCGACACGCTTTACGGCGCCACCTATATGGTGCTGGCGCCTGAGCATCCCCTGGTCGAGGAGTTCACCACCCCCGGGCAGCGCGCGGCGGTGCGTGCCTACCAGGACGGCGCCCGGCGCGAGAGCGAGATAGAGCGCCTGTCGACGGAGAAAGAGAAGACCGGCGTGTTCATCGGCGCCCACGCGGTGAATCCGGTGAACGGGGAGCACATCCCCATCTGGATCAGCGACTACGTGCTCATGGGCTACGGCACCGGCGCCATCATGGCCGTGCCGGCGCACGACGAGCGCGACTTCGAGTTCGCCACGAGGTTCGCGCTGCCGATCGTCGAGGTCATCGCTCCGCCGGAGGGCGCCCAAGGCACGCTCAGCGAGGCCTACACCGGCGACGGCGTCATGGTGAACTCCGCCGAGTTCGACGGCCTGCCGGCGCCGGGCGCCGCGTTCGCGGCCATCGTGGCGTGGCTCGGCGAGCGCGGTCTCGCCCGCAAGACCATCAACTTCAAGCTGCGCGACTGGCTCATCAGCAGGCAGAGGTACTGGGGTGTGCCCATCCCGGTGGTGTACTGCGACAACTGCGGAGTCGTGCCGGTGCCGGCCGAGCAGCTCCCCGTTCGGCTGCCCGAGATCGAAGACTACAAGCCCACCGACGACGGCAAGTCGCCACTGGCCCGCGATGAGGCTTTCGTGCACACCTCGTGCCCGCGTTGCGGCGGCTCCGGGCGGCGTGAGACCGACACCATGGACACATTCGTGTGCTCGTCGTGGTACCACTTCCGCTACCCCTCGCCGCACGACGACACGGCGGCCTTCGACCCCGACGCCGTGGCTTATTGGTTGCCCGTCGACATGTACGTGGGCGGCGCCGAGCACGCCGTGATGCACCTGCTCTACGCGCGCTTCTTCTGCAAGGTGCTGCAGGACGCGGGCTACGTGGGCTTCGGCGAGCCGTACGCGCGCTTGCGCAATCAGGGCATGATCCAGGCCGCCGACGGCCAGAAGATGAGCAAGTCCAAGGGCAACGTGATCACCCCCGACAGCGTGGCGGAGCGCTACGGCGCCGACAGCCTGCGCATCTACGAGCTCTTCATCGCGCCCTTCGAGCAGAGCGTGGCCTGGAGCGACAGCGGCGTGCAGGGCTGCTACCGCTTCCTGAACCGGTACTGGAACCTCGCCGTCGAGGTGCTCGAGTCGCAGGGCAGCGGGGTGGCGGCCGACGAGGCCGAGGTCGAGCGGGGCCGCCATGTGCTGCGCACGCTGCACAAGGCCATCCGCAAAGTCACTAACGACATCGAGACGTTCCGTTTCAACACGGCCGTCTCGGCGCTCATGGAGCTGCAGAACGAGGTGCTCGACGTGTGGGCGGGGGCGCGCGGCGCGCTCACGCTGGCGCAGTGGCGCGAGGTGGTGAGCCTCATGACGTTGCTGCTGGCGCCACTGGCACCGCACGTAGCTGAGGAAGTGTGGGGGCGCCTGGCCGGCGGCGCCTCGCTGCTCGACGCCGCGTGGCCCGTATGGGACGAAGACCTCGCCGCCGACGATGTGGTCATCGTGGTGGTACAGGTCAACGGCAAGCTGCGTGATCGTCTGCTGGTGCCCGTGGACGCGGAGAAGGACGGTGTGGTGGGGCAAGCCAGGGAGGCCGCCAACACAGTGCGCTTTCTCGAAGGCAAGCAGATCGTGAAAGAGATCTATGTGCCGGGGAAGCTCGTCAACTTCGTGGTGAGGGATCTCGTCTGACGCTGACCGTCGCGGCGGAGGGGCAGGGTGTCGCAGGGGGGCGCTCCCTCCGGTCGCTCCGCTCGGCTTGGCAGGCCGGCGCGAAACAGGGCATCGCCGGCTGCGCCGGCGAACCCTGATTTCGCACCGACCGCCTCGCGAGCCCTCTGCGACGCCCAGCGCCTCCGCCGCGACGGTCGCCGGCGGCTCGGGGTGGGCGGTGAGTCATGGGGGGGCGCTCGCGTTCGCTCCCTCCGCTCGGCACGCGGGCCGGCGCGAAACAGGGCATCGCCGGCTGCCCCACCCCGGTCCTTTGGGCAACCCTTGGAATCGCCCCTCGGGGGCGATGACGCCTCCGGCGGTGTTGCCTAGGCTCTGATGCGGGCGGACACCGGCGAGCTACAGGCGCCGGCGCCCGCCCTGCCGCCAACGCAAGACCAGGGAGGACCATGCAGCTATCTCGACGGCACATCTGGGCGTATGCGGCCATTGCCGTCCTGGTGGTGGTCGTCGGCGTGCGCTATGTGGTCAAGCCGGGTGTCTCGGCGGCGACGAGCGGTCAGACGCTGCTACTGGCGCCGGCGTCGCCAGGTACGGCCTCCGCAGCGGCGAACGGCGCGGGCGTTGGGGCCGTGGCGGCGAGTCCCGACGGAGACGTCGTGGTGTATGTGTGCGGCGCGGTGAAGGTGCCCGGCATCGTGCGCCTGCCCGACGGCGCCCGGGTTACAGACGCTTTGGATTTGGCTGGCGGCCCCAGCGCCAAGGCTGAGCTTACGGCTGTCAACCTCGCGGCCAAGGTGAGCGACGGCGAGCAGATCGTGGTGCCCGCCCGCGGAGAGGCGGCGCCGGCCGCGGCGAGCGTGACTGGAGCATCGGGTGCGGCGGCTGCGGCGGGCCCGGCGACGCCCATCGATATCAACACGGCGACACTCGAGCAGCTCGACGCGTTGGTGGGTGTAGGGCCGGCGACCGCCCAGAAGATCATCGACTATCGCACGGCCAACGGGCCCTTCAAGACGATCGACGACATCAAGAACGTGTCGGGCATCGGCGATGCGAAGTTCGCCGCCATGAAAGACAGCATCACGGTCTGAGGCGCCGTGCTCCGCCGGGTTGCGTCGCCGCACGTCCTGTTGAGCGCCTACTGCGGCGGCCTGTGTCTGGCGTTGCTGGGGCGGCCGTCCTTCTGGGGCCTGGTGGTGCTTGCGCTGCTGGCTAGCGGCGGGCTTGTCGTTGTCGTTCGCCGCCGCTCCGTCGCGAGAGAGCAGGTCCTGTCATCGTGGGCCGCGGGCGCGACGAGTGTCGCTCCCGTGCTCTGCCTAGCGGCCTTGTTCGTCGTCGCCGGCCTGGTCGTGGGCGCGGCACGCCTGGATTCGCTGCAGCGATCACAGCTTCGAGCCTTGGTGGGCCGCAAAGTGGGGCTCGTGGCCGTGCTCACCGACCTGCCGGCCATCAAGGGCGGCCAGGTTACCCTGGCCGTGGACGTAAAGGCGGTGAACGGCACGCCGCGGTCTGAACCCGCGCACCTGCAGCTCGAGCTCGGCGGCGGGCGCCACCTGGGCTTCGCGCCGTGTGGAAGCTCGTCGAAGGCGCGCTGGCCGAAATCCAGCCCGTACGTGTTCGAGCCGCTGCCCAAGGCCACTCCGGGCGTCTTCGACTACGGCCGCTACCTTCGCCGCCGTGGCGAGCATGTGATTCTCAAAGGTCGTTTCGCCGACCTGCGCGTCACTGGGCGCCGCGGCGGCCTGCAAGGGGCCATCGACCGTCTCAGACAGGCCTCGCGGGCGCACTTGCTGGCCGGCGTGCGTCCCCCGGTGAGCGACGTGCTGCTCGGAATGGTGCTGGGCGACGACGAAGGCGTGTCTCAAGCCCGTCATCGACGCGTTTCGTCGCAGCGGACTGCTGCACATCCTGGCGGTGTCGGGCGAGAACGTCGTGCTCCTGTGCAGCATCTGGTCGTTCGTCTTCACACTGTTCGCTATCCCGCGCGTGGTGCGCACCATCCTGCTGCTCCCGCTGGTCGTGACCTACGTGCTGCTGACTGGCGCCTCACCGTCCATCGTGCGGGCCGGCGTCTCGGGTGCCATCGGGCTCATCGCGGTGCTCGCCTCGCGACCGGCGGATGGCTGGCTGCTGTGGCTGGCGCCGGCCGCCTGGCTGCTTACCGTGAACCCGAACTACCTCTACGACGTGAGCTTCCAGCTAACGTTCGCCGCCGTGGGCGGGCTGCTGGTGCTGGCGGCGCCGCTGACGCGTCGCTGCGCGTTCTTGCCTCATGCCGTTGCCCAGCAGGTCGGGATCACAACGGCCGCCAGTCTGGCGACGGCGCCGGTGTCGGTGATCGCCTTCGGATCGGCGTCGCTGGTCGCCGTGCCGGCCAATGTCGTCGGCGGGTTCGTGCTCGGTCCAATCATGTTCCTGGGCACGCTCTCGCTCTTGCTCGGCTTCCTCGGCTCCTGGATGTCGGTGCCTCTCAACCTGGTAGCCGGGCTGTTCATCGGCTTCCTCCTCGAGGTGTCGCGGCAGTTCGCGCGTCTGCCGTTCGCGGTGTTCCAGTGGCAGGGGATCAGCCTCGGGTTGCTCCTGGGCGCGAGCCTGGTGTTCGAGGTGGCAGTGATCGTGTACCTGGCGAGACGTTCCGGCGGCGGCCTGCTGGCCTACGCTGTCGACCGTCGCCGGCGACCCTGGCTGGTCGTGGTCACGGCCGGGCTGGTGGCCGTAATCCTCCTCCTGGCACCGCCCGCTCCTGAGGCACCTTGTCGAGCAACGCTCACCTTTCTCTCCGTGGGTGAGGGGGCTGCCGCCCTGTTGCAGATCCCCCGAGGCCCCACCATTCTCATCGACGCCGGGCCAGTTCCGCTGGCCCGCGCCCTGCGCGCCGACGCCGTGGGGCGCATCGATCTCCTCATCCTGTCGCATGGCCGCTCCGACCATGTGGCCGGCTTGCAAGATGTCATCGGCACCATCCCGATCGCGCGGCGCTAATGCCGCGTCCGCAGCAACCATCGGCAGCGCTCGACAGGCTCGAGGCCGAGCTGCGGACCGCTCCACCGATGTGCGTCGCTGCGTGGCGCCGCTGGCGGTGAGCGGTGCCGGCTGGGGCCTGCGCGTGCTGCCCAGCCGGCCTCCTCCCGGGGAGAGCGGCAATCAGGGCGAAAACGACTGTGCGCTGATCGTGCTCGTCGACCTGTGCGGCCAAGAGGTCCTTTTCCCGGCGACGCCGAAGGTCCGGCGCTGGACCTCTCGGCTGGCCGCGC
>CAWKEZ010000046.1:0-11097 GCA_963848545.1 uncultured Thermoleophilia bacterium | reverse complement strand
GCCAACCGAGAGCATCGCGCGCTTCATCCACGTCTCCACCGACGTCGCCGTGGGTCTCGAGTGGACGCTGGCCGGCGTCGTGGTCGCGGTGACGCTGGCCTCCGGCGTGCGTTACTTCCTCAATGCGCGCGGGGTAATCCGCCTGCCGGGAAGCAGCGCGCCACGGTGATCGCGCCGCCTGGGAAAGAAGTAGGCATGACCTCAGCGATGCCCACCGCCACCGTAGTCCTCAGCGGCAACGAGCTGCTGGACGGCCGCACGCAAGATACGAACGGCCCCTTTCTGAGCGCCGACCTCAGCGCGCGCGGCGTCAAGGTCTTGAGCGTGGTTCAGGTGGCCGACGACGCGCAGCGCCTCGAGGCGGCTCTGCGTTTCTCGCTCAGCGCCAAACCTGACCTGCTCCTCGTCGGCGGCGGCTTGGGCACAACCCACGACGACCTCACGGCCGCGTGTCTGGCGCGTACAGCTGGGTGTGGGGCTGAAGAAGCATCCCCAGGCCCTCGTTGCTCGAGCGGCGCGTGCGCGAGCTTGCTGAGCGTCGTCATCTGCACTTCGACGCTGTCTTCCCGCTGGCGCGGCGACAGGCCGTGCTGCCGGCCGGGTCCGCTCCGCTGCCGCCAGCCGGCGTGGCACCGGGCATCGCCGCGCAGCACGGCGGCACCCGCATCTACGCCTTTCCCGGCGTGCCCTACGAGCTCGAGGCCATGTGGCAGGCCGTCGCGGGTGGCGAGCTGCACGCCGAGGGGTTCTTCCCCCGCGTGGCGCGGCGCGTGGTGCGCGTCTTCGGGGTGGGCGAGCTGCAGGTGGCGCCTCTCCTGGAGGCCGTGCCGCGCGACCTTCCTCGAGACAGGCATCAATGTCGGCAGGGGGAGAGGTCCGCCGTGACGCTGCGCTACCCTCAGGAGCCCGCGGCGACGGCCCAGGCCGACGCTGTGCTCGCGGCCCTCGCGGCGGGGGCGCCGGTGTTCAGCAGCGACGGTCGCACTGTCGACGACCTGGTGGCCGACGGCTTGCGCGGCGGCGCCCTCACGGTAGCCGTAGCTGAATCGTGCACAGGTGGGCTGCTAGGCGCGCGCCTCACCGAGCGTCCCGGCAGCTCCGACTACTTCGTGGGCGGTGTCATCAGTTACGCCGATGAAGTGAAGATGGGCCTGCTGGGGGTGCCGTCAGACATGCTCGCCCGGCACGGTGCCGTCTCCGAGGAGGTCGCCGCGGCGATGGCGAGCGGCGCCGAGACTGCCACCGGGGCCGACTACGCGCTCGCCGTGAGCGGCGTCGGCGGACAGACGGCGGCACCCCGGAGAAGCCCGTAGGCCTCGTGTACACCGCCTGTGCCGGGCCCGGCGGCCGGCGTGTGGTGCGCGGCGTGTTCCCCGGCGACCGCGCTGCGGTGCGCGAATTCAGCACTACGTCGGCGCTCCATCTGCTGCTGCGGGAGCTGGTCCGGTGAGCGCCGTCGGAGACGCGCCCGAAGGCCTCCGCCGTGGCACGTTCGGAGACCGGCCCGCGGGTTCGCGCGAGGCCGGCTCTCTGCGCCTGTCGTGGCCTGCGACATCCGCCGCAGGCGCTGCGTGCGATCACCGCCTGGCAGCACACGGCGCTCGAGGGCAGGGACGATGTGCGCGTCAACGATGCCCTGCACATCACGCTGACGTTCCTCGGCGGGGTGCCCGGGAGTGAGGTGGACCGCCTGCGGGACGCTCTGGCAACTCTCGACTTCCCACCGTTTGGGATTGGCGTGGAGGGGGCCGTCTTCCTGCCCGCAGGGGGCGCCAAGCGGGTCATCGCGCTGCAGCTCTCCGACCGGGGCGGCGCTCTGGCCGAGCGGCAGCGCCGCGTGTCCGCCGCACTGGCCGCGACGGGCCTCTACGAACCGCCGGAACGGCCCTGGTTACCTCATGTCACGGTGGCCCGATTCCGCCGTCCAGGTCACCCCTTTTCCCTGCAAAATGTGAATATTGGCAGGTTTGGTGTCGTCCGGACGGTCTTGTATAGTAGCCTCCTGGAGAGGGCCGGCGCCGTGCATACCCCCCTGGCAGTCTTCCCCGCGTCCTGAGCAAGAGAGGAGCGCTACGTTGGAAAAGGACAAAGCCCTCGAGGCGGCCGTCACGCAGATCGAGCGACAGTTCGGCAAGGGCAGCGTCATGCGGCTCGGCGACCATCCCGTGAGCGACGAGCTGCAGTGCGTGCCCACTGGTTCCTTGGCGCTCGACATCGCGCTCGGCGTCGGGGGCATTCCGCGTGGCCGCATCGTCGAGATCTACGGCCCCGAAGCCTCAGGCAAGACCACGCTGGTCTACCACATCATCGCCCAGGCGCAGCGGCTCGGCGGCACCGCCGCCTTCATCGATGCCGAGCACGCCATGGATCCTACATATGCGAAGACCATCGGCGTCGATGTCGACAACCTCTCGTCTCGCAGCCCGACTACGGCGAGCAGGCGCTGGAGATCGCCGAGATGCTGGTGCGTAGCGGCGCCCTCGACATCGTCGCCATCGACTCCGTGGCTGCCCTTACCCCCAAGGCCGAGATCGAGGGCGAGATGGGCGACAGCTTCGTCGGCCTGCAGGCGCGCCTCATGAGTCAGGCTCTGCGCAAGCTCGCGGGAACACTCAACCGCTCCGGCACCATCTGCTGCTTCACGAACCAGCTGCGCGAGAAGATCGGCGTCATGTTTGGCAACCCGGAGGTCACCACCGGCGGTAAAGCCCTCAGTTCTACGCCACCGTGAGGCTCGACATCCGCCGCATCGAGACGCTCAAGGACGGCGCCGAGGCGGTCGGCAATCGTTGTCGCGTCAAGGTCGTGAAGAACAAGGTCGCGCCGCCCTTTAAGCAAGCCGAGTTCGACATCATGTACGGCCAGGGCATCTCTCGCGAGGGCACCCTGCTCGATCTGGGCGTCACCTACGACGTAGTCGCCAAGAGCGGAGCCTTCTTCAGCTACAACGACGACCGTCTGGGGCAGGGCCGCGCCAACGCGCGCAACTTCCTCAAAGAGAACCCCGACATCGCCGATGTCATCGAGGCGCAGATCCGCGAAAAGGCGGGGTTGCCCGTAGCGCCCGCCGCGGGGCCCGCCGGCGCATCGACGACGGCGGCGGCAAGCGCGTCCACGGCGGCGGCAAGCGTGTCCGCGGCGGCGCCGGACGGAGTCGACCCCGTCACCGGCGAGGTGCTCTAGGCCGCGCGCCATGCCCACCGTCACGGCCCTGCGGGCGACGCGGCGCGGTCACGTCGCCGTGCACGTCGACGACACATACCTGTGCACAGTCAGCGACTCTTTCATCGCTCGCTGGCATCTGCGCCCGGGTCGCGAGCTAGACGGCGAGTCCCTGGCCGAGATACGCGGCGAGGCGGCGGCCGAGCTCGTTCTGCGCGACGGCTACCGGCTCCTGACGCAGCGCTCCCGTGGTCGGGTTCGAGCTGCAGCGCCGGCTGCTGCAGAAGGGCCATGGCGAAGACGTCGTGGCCGCGGCTCTCGAGAAGCTCGCCGGCGAGGGCCTGCTCAACGACGGCCGGTTCGCGCGCAGCTACGTGGCCGACAAACGTGGCCTCAGCGGGTGGGGCGGCGAGCGCATCCGGCTCGGCCTGGCCGAGTTGGGCGTCGATCACGCAGTGATCGACGCGGCGCTCGGCGGGGTCGCGCCCGACGAGAGCGACGACGCCGAGTTGCAACGTGCCCTTGCAGTATTGCGCCGACGTGGCGCGCCGCAAGCGCCACCGGAGGTGGCCCGGCGGCGTGCGTATCAGACGCTCCTCAGGCGCGGGTTCTCAGCCACGGTGGCCTATGCGGCCGTGCGGCGCTGGAGCGGCCACAGCCCCGGGCCTGCCGACGAGGGTTGAGACTGGCCGGCCGGGCCGGCCCATCTGCGCTCCGGCCGAATTGACTTTGGCCGCGATCATCGCCTACGATCAGCTTGCGCGACGTGTGCGCGTGCTTTGTGTATTCATTCTCGCTCTTGCATGGCGATACGCCCGGCGCCTCGGCGTCGAATAGCTGAAACGATCGAACCAGGGGTCAACCATGGGGCATCCAGGAGGTCCACCGGTCTGAATACCGTCCCGACCCCTGGACGCTGACACAGCTGCAAACCCGTATCGCTGGCATGTGCGAGCGTGGCACTGGCCGGGCGCGTTGCCCGGCCTTTTTCGTGCCGCGCGACTCGTGAAGGGACTGAGATGATCGCTGTGTATATCGTGTTGGGGCTGGTGGTAGGTGTCGCCGCGGGCTATTTCATCCGGCGTAACCTCGCCTCGGGGAAGTTGGCCGGGGCCGAGCGCGAGGCCGAGAAGCTGCTGCGCGATGCCAAGCGGGAAGCCGAAACCACGATCAAAGAGGCGCGCCTCGAGGCCAAGGAAGAGGTGCACCGCGTTCGCGCCGAGGTAGAAGCAGAGCTTCGCGACCGGCGCGAAGAGCTGAGCAAGGCCGAGACCCGCATGCTCCAGCGCGACGAGCAGCTCGACGTGCGCGCCGCCGAGCAAGACCGCCGCGACCAGTCGCTCCGCGACCGTGATGCTAACACCCAGCGTCTGGCCGACGAGCTCAAGGCTGCCCACGAACAGGCCATGGCCGAGCTCGAACGCATCTCCGGTCTCAGCGTCGCCCAGGCCAAGGAGATGCTGCTCAAGCAGACCGAGGACGAAGCCAGACACGATGCCGCCAGGCTCGTGCGTCAGGTGGAAGAGGAGGCGCGTCGCGAAGCCGACCGGCGGGCTCGCAATATCCTCTCGCTGAGCATCCAACGCACCGCCGCCAACCACGTCGCCGAGACGACCGTCTCGGTGGTGCACCTTCCCTCGGACGACATGAAGGGGCGCATCATCGGCCGTGAGGGACGCAACATCCGCACCCTCGAGAACATCACCGGCATCGACTTCATCATCGACGACACCCCCGAAGCAGTGGTGCTCTCAGGCTTCGACGGCGTGCGTCGCGAGACGGCTCGTCTCACGCTGAGCAAGCTCATCACGGACGGGCGCATCCACCCAGCTCGCATCGAAGAGATGTACACTCAGGCCAAGGCCGAGGTCGAGGCTGCCATGGAAGAGGCCGGCGAGCAGGCCTGCTTCGACACCAACGTACACGGTGTGGCACCCGAGCTCGTCAGGGTCCTCGGTCGCCTCAAGTACCGCACGAGCTACGGGCAGAACGTTCTCAACCACTCCATCGAGGTAGCTCACCTCGCCGGCATCATGGCCGCCGAGCTCGGCGCGAACGTGAAGATCGCCAAGCGTGCCGGCCTGCTGCACGACATCGGCAAGGCCGTCGACCACGAGGTGGACGGGTCGCACGCCGAGATCTCCCAGCAGCTCTGCAAGAAGTACCGCGAGTCGCAGAGCGTGTGCCACGCCATCCAGGCACATCACCAGGACGTGGAACCGCAGACCATCGAGGCCGTCCTCGTGCAGGCGGCAGACGCCATCTCGGCCGCTCGCCCGGGCGCCCGGCGCGAATCGCTGGAGAACTACGTGAAGCGTCTGGAGTCGCTAGAGAAGATCGCCGAGAGCAAGAAGGGCGTGGAGAGGTGCTTCGCCATGCAGGCGGGCCGCGAGGTGCGCGTCATGGTCAAGCCGGCCGAGATCGACGACGACGCCACGGCGCTGCTCGCCCGCGAGATCGCGAGGGACATCGAGGACCAGCTCGACTACCCGGGTCAGATCAGGGTGACCGTGATCCGTGAGAGTCGCGCCGTCGACATCGCCAAGTAGGCCACGGCGGCGCGGCCGGCGCCCATGAAGAGCTACTATTTACGCTCGTTCGGGTGCCAGATGAACGAGCACGACGCAGAGCGCATCTGTGCGCTGCTCGAAGCTCAGGGGCTGAGCCGCGTCGAGGCTCCTGACGACGCCGACGTGCTCGTCTACAACACCTGCACGGTGCGCGAGAGCGCCGCGGAGCGCCTGGCGGGGCACCTGGGCACGGCCGCCCGGCTGAAACGCGTCGATGCGCGGCGCCTTGTGCTCATCACCGGCTGCCTGCCGCAGGCGGAGCAGGCCGCTCTCTTCGGCCGTTTTCCCTTTGTCGACGGTGCCCTGGGGCCGCAGAACCTGTACCGTCTGCGCGAGCTCCTGCCGGCCGTGGCCGAGCGGACGGCGCCGTTGCGACCCGCCGCGCTGCGCGCCCGCCCGGGTACTTCAGGACGGTCCCCTCATGAGCGGCGAGCTCCCGGCCGGCGGGCACGTCCGATCAAGCCGGGTGCAGATCGTGAGCGGGTGCACCAACTTCTGTTCGAGCCGCATCGTGCCGCACGTGCGCGGGCCGGAGCGTAGCGCGACCGCCGCGACCGTGCGCGAGGTGGGGGCGCTGACGGCCGACGGGGTGAGGGAGATCACGCTGCTCGGTCAGAACGTGAATGCCTACGGCCGCGACCTGGCACGACACTCAGCCCAGTGGTCGGCAGCGAGAGGCCCCCAGCCGGGCTCATACGGACGCCGGCGAGAGATTTCGTGGCTCGCTGCGCCCCCTCGACCGGATGCCCGGCCTGGCGCGCATCCGGTTCACGACGTCGCACCCGAAAGACCTGTCGGACGACCTCATCGAGGCCATCGCGGACCTACCCACCGTGTGCGAGCACGTGCACCTGCCGGCGCAGTCGGGCTCAGACGAGGTGCTGGCGAGCATGCGCCGTGGCTACACCGCGGCGGGCTACCTCGACCGCGTGCGCACCTCCGCGCCGCGGTCCCCGACGTCGAGCATCACCACCGACCTCATCGCCGGCTTCCCGGGGGAGAGCGCGACGGACTTCGCGGCGACGCTCGCGCTGGGGCGAGAGAGGTGGCCTTCGACGCGGCCTTCACGTTCGTGTACTCGTCGCGCGCCGGCACGGTCGCGGCCGCGCTGCCCGAGCAGGTGCCCGATGAGATACGACGCGAGCGCGTGCGACGTCTGATCGCCGCCACCCAGGGGGTCGCGCCGCGGCGCGCCGCGCTGATCGGGCGCGCCGCCGAGGTGCTGATCGAGGGCCGCGGCCGCGACGGGCAGCGCCTGCGCGGCCGCACCCGACAGAATGTGACGGTGAACGTGACCGGGGCCGCCGACCGGGAGCTCAGTCGACGTGGAGATAACCGGAGCGACCTCTACGACCCTCCGTGGCAGGGTCTGACCCGGCGTACCAGGAGGTGACGTCCATGCGCGGCTGCATGTGTCCCATCCGCCCCTGCTCATCCCCGAGATGGCGGCCCGTCGCTCGACGAGGTGGCGACCCGGTGGCCGCCATGGAGCGGCTGGCCGAGGAGGTCGGGGAGCCCAGACACGGTGGTGATCTCGCCGCACAGCGACGGGTACGGCGACGCCCACGGTGAGACCGTGCCGCGGTGGGTTGACCGGCGACTTTGGCCGCTTCCGATGTCGCGAGGCGGCACGGAGATACCCACCGACCTGCCGTTCGTCGAGCGCCCTGGCCCTGGCGGGCGACCCCCGCCAGGCCTCGCCGCGTGCCAGACCCACGGCGAGGAGCTCGACCACGGCGTCCTCGTACCGCTCAGCTTCCTGAAGGCACGACAGATTGTGTCGCTGTCGATCGTGTCGTCATACGAAGAACATCGTACACTGGGTCAGCTAGTGCGTCGCTGCGCCGAGGAGCTGGGCCGCGACGTGCTGTTCGTCGCCTCCGGCGACCTCTCGCACGCCCTCACTCACGGCGCGCCGGCGCCCTACGAGCCGCGCGGCAAGCTCTTCGACGACGAGGTGGTGCGGCTGCTCGGGCAGGCGACTTTGCGGCCCTCGGCCGCATGGACCGGATTCTGCTGGAGGGGGCGGCCGAGTGCGGTCTGCGCAGTTTCATGACTCTCGGCGGGTTTCTCGGCGACGACGCGCAAGTGAACCCGGAGATCCTGAGCTACGAAGGACCCTTCGGGGTGGGTTACATGGTGGCGCGCTTCGGCGCCCCTGCCGTGCGGCGCGCTAGGGTAAGCTCGTGAATGTCATGGAGACCGCCGGCGACGCCTGCGCAGCCGGTGGACCGGCCGACTACGCGCGCGCCTGCATCGCGCGCCTCGTGTGTGGCCGGCGGCTGCCGGCGCCGCCGGAGCACCGGTCGTTCGCGACCCGCGCCGCCTGCTTCGTCTCGCTGAAGAAGCACGGCGAGCTGCGCGGCTGCATCGGTACTCTGGAGCCGGCCGAGCCCCACCTGGCCGCCGAGATCGCCCGTAATGCGCGTTCCGCGGCCTTTCACGATCCGCGCTTCCACCGCCTGCGCGAGCATGAGGTGGAAGACCTCACGTGCTCCGTCGACGTGCTCAGCCCCAGCGAACCGTGCACGCTCGGCGACTTGGCTCCCGAGCGCTACGGCGTCATCGTCGTCTGCGGCTACCGCCGCGGCGTGCTGCTGCCAGACCTGGAGGGGGTGAACACGGTGGGCCAGCAAGTGGGCATCGCCTTGCAGAAGGCCGGCATCGCGGCGGATGAGCCCTTCGCTGTGGCACGCTTCACCGTGCAACGTTTTCGCGAAGGCGACACCTGCGAGGAAGGCAGCTGTGTAGGTGAGCGCGCCCACCACGCCGAGGGCGATGCCGAGGCCCCTCCGGTGCTCGCCCTTTTCGGGGCGACGGCGCTCGGCAAGACCAGGGTCGCGGTGGCGCTGGCCGAGCGGCTCGGCGCCGAGATCGTGGTGGCCGACTCCATGCAGGTGTATCGCGGCCTGGCGATCGTTACCAATCAGCCCGACGCAGATCGGCGGTCGCAGGTGCGGCATCACCTCGTCGGCTTCAGGGCGCCGCAGGAGGAGTTCACTGTCGCGCAGTACGCGCGTGAGGCGCACGCCGTGATCGATGCCTTGCGCGCCGAGGGCCGTGCCGTGATCGTGGAGGGCGGCTCCGGGCTTGATCCGAGAGCCGCGCTGGGCGATCTGGAGTTCGCCGCCGCCCCAGGGGAGAGCCTGCGCCGCGAGCTCGAGGGGCGCTGGGCGAGCGACCCCCGCGGGGTGGTGGACGAGCTTCGTGCGTTAGACCCGGCTGCGCTGGCCGCGCTCGACGCGGCCAACCCGCGGCGTGTGATCCGCGCTCTCGAGGCCGTGCGCGTGGGAGGCCGGCCGTTGCCGGTCGCGGCTGGCAACCGGCTCTGGCGGCCGGCCGAGCGCTACCCTCATCGCCTGCTGGCGCTGCTGCCGGGCCGACGACCGCCATGCTCTCAAAGAGCGCATCGCGGCGCGCGTTGACGAGATGCTCACCGGTGGGGCGCTGCGGGAGGTCGCCGCGGCGCGTGCCGCCGGCCCCTTCTCGCGGACCGCCATGCAGGCCATCGGCGTGCGTGAGCTCTGCGCACATCTCGACGGCGAACTGTCTCTGGACGAGGCGGCGGCACGTATGAAGGCGCGCACGCGTGCGTTGGCGCGCCGCCAGCTCACGTGGCTGCGCAAGCTCCCGGCGGCCGCGCAGGTGGCCGCGGAAGGGCCCTCGCCGCAGGCCGTTGCCGAACCCATCCTTGCCCTCCCTCGAGCCGGGTGCATGGTACGATGGGCCTGCCAATCGCAGGTAATGACGACCACTCCACCTCAGAGGAGGCGTGACGAGTGCAGCCGACGTGGCAGGGCCTAGGCAAGGTGCAGTTCTCCAAGTGGCCGGGCTTGGGCAACAACTACATCGTCTTTCACAACGACCAGATACCCTTCGAGCTCACCGCGGCACGGGGCGTCTGCTCTGCGACCGTAACCTCGGCATCGGCTCAGACGGCATCCTGGTGATCGGCCCGACGCCTACGGCGAACCGCTTTACGCTGCGCATCTTCAACCCAGACGGCAGCGAGGCCGAGATGTGCGGCAACGGCGTGCGCATGGTGGCCCGCAAGCTGAAGATGGAGGGCTCCATCAGCGGCGACACCGTGGTGCTCGAAACCGGCGCCGGCGAGATCGTGCCCAAGCTCCGTGAGGGCTACACGGTCACGGTAGATATGGGCATCGCCCGCTTCGGCGGCGAGAAGCTCAGCGGTGTCGACGGCGAGGCCATTGAAGAGACGCTGCACGCCGCCGGCCGCAGTTTCTCGTTCACGTTCGTGGATGTCGGCAACCCGCACGCCGTGATCCAGTCGCCCTGGCCGTTAGAGCTCGTGCCGTTGCACGAGGTGGGCCCTATGATCGAAGAGCACCAGTACTTCCCGCGCAAGGCCAACGTGGAGTTCGTGAAGGTGATCGGCGAGCACGATGCCAAGGTGCGCGTCTGGGAGCGGGGGGTGGGGGAAACCCGCGCCTGCGGTACGGGCGCCACGGCGACCGCCGTGGCCCTGGTACGCAACGGTCGCTGCACGTCGCCGGTGACGGTGGAGCTGCCCGGCGGGAAGCTCGAGGTTGAGGTGCGGCCAGACTGGCGTGTGTTCATGACCGGTCCAGCCGAAGAGATCTACCATGGCGACCTCTCCATGGAGTTTCTCGCCCACCTAGAGTAGCAGCCCAGACCGCCGCCAAGGATTCGGGAGAGCCATGAGATTCTCGCAGCGCGTGCAGAGCCTGCCGCCGTACCTATTCGCCGGCATCGAGCGCAAGATCGCCGAGCGCCGCGCCGCCGGCATCGACGTTATCAGCCTCGGCATCGGGGATCCCGACCTTCCTACGCCGCCGCACATCGTCGAGGCGCTCGCTGTGGCGGCGCACGACAGGGCAACTCACTTATATCCCAGCAACCAGGGTGAGCTCGACTTTCGCGAGGCGGTGGCCGGTTTCTACTCTCGGCGCTTCGCCGTGGAGCTCGATCCGTCTCCCCGATCAAGAGATGCGGCTTGCGCGCTTTGAAGGCGAGCGATGGGTGCTCTTCGGCGATTGATCGGCCAATGAGCAGACGCGCGCGTAAAGGCCTGCCCAGCATGTTCATGGGCGTGCTCACCTACGTCCTCATTAGCGATCGGCCGAGCGAGGCAAAATGGCTGAGCAGCCATGAAAAGCGCCTCCTCGAACAATCGCACCAGGCACAGGATCATCAAGCGATTGTGCGTCAGTCGGGCTTGCGCCAAGCTGTTCTCGACTGGCGCGTCTATGTCCTCGGGTTTACTTTCTTTCTGATCTTACTCGGCGGCTACTCGCTCGTCATTCTGGCTGCTGAAGCATGGCGGTCGGTTGGCTTGGACGGCGCCTTGCAGATCGGCCTCTATTTGACCATACCGGCTGCG
>CAWKEZ010000045.1:0-16166 GCA_963848545.1 uncultured Thermoleophilia bacterium | reverse complement strand
GCCGTGGCGTTCGGCGTACCGTCGGGTAACGCCCCGTACGTGGTGTACGCCGGTCCCACCCTCACGCAGCTTACTCAGGTGGCGAGCGGTACCACGGCCTTGGCGGGGTTCACGACGGTCAAGCTGAACGTCCCATTGCCCGTCACTATGAATAGCCGGTTCGTCGTGGCCGTGAAGCAGACCACTCCGGGCTACGAGTTTCCCGGTGCCTGTTGAATGCCGTACGCAGGGTTCTCCTCGGGCGCCTACGCCTTTCCTGGCGACAGCTTCGTGAGCCCGGACGGCGTGAACTGGACGGACATCTGCGAAGCTCCCGGGTACTCCAGCACCAACGTGTGCCTCAAGGCCTACTCCACGCCGTGAGCCGCGCGCCAACTTGGCGCGCAATTCCGTGACCGACCTCCCCCGACGGTGATATAAGTCAGCACGCAGGCGTGCGAGAGGAGGGCGGGCGTTCGCCATCGTTCGAGGTCGAAGGGCTGCGCAAGCAGTACGATCCGCCCAAGGGTGTGCTGGCCGTCGACGAGGTGAGCATTTCTCCATCGCCGGCGGCGAGATTTTCAGCCTCCTGGGTCCCAACGGCGCCGGCAAGAGCACCACCATCTCGATGCTTTCCTGCCTCCTGCGCCCCAGTGGCGGCGATGCGCGCGTCGGCGGCCATTCCATCGTCGCCGAGGCGCAGGCCGTTAAGGAGATCATCGGAGTGGTGCCGCAAGACATCGCCTTATACCCCGACATGAGCGCCCGCGAGAACCTGGTGTTCTGGGGCAAGATGTACGGCCTGGCCGGGGGCGCCTTGCGACGACGCGTGGACGAGGTGCTCAAGCTCCATCTCTCTCGTTGACCGCCAGAAGGACCGCATCGAAGAAGTTCAGCGGCGGCATGAAGCGGCGCGTCGACATCGGTGTCGCGCTCTTGCACCGGCCTACGGTGCTCTACCTCGACGAACCCACCGTGGGCATCGACCCGCAGAGCCGGCGGGCCATCCTCGACGGCATCCTCGCCCTGCGCGACCAGGGCATGACACTGCTCTACACCACACATTACATGGCCGAGGCGCAGGAGCTCAGCGACCGCATCGGCATCATCGACCATGGCAGGATGATCGCCGCGGGCACCAACGCCGAGCTCGTGAAGATCGTCGGCGAAGAGACGCGCGTGATGCTCAGCGTCGATCACTACCTCGAGGGCATGGTGGAGCGCTGGGCGCAGATCGAGGGCGTGACCAAAGCGGCCGTCGAAGAAGACCGCGCCGTGCTCATCGTGCTGGACGCCAACCAGGTGCTGCCGCGGCTCTTCGAGGCGGCCGCCACGGCCGGCGCTCGCATCACCGAGGTGAATGTGACGGAGCCCAACCTGGAGATGGTGTTCCTGCACCTCACCGGGCGGGCGCTCAGGGAGTAGCGCGGGCATGCGCCGATGACCGACGCCACGCATCCATATCCGACTCCGCGCCCATGAGGCGCGTCTTCGCGATCGCCGTCAAAGACCTGCGCAGCACCATGCGCAACGTGCCGGCGCTCTCCATGATGCTGTTGGCGCCACTGGCGTTGGCGGCGCTGCTGGGTCTCGCCTTCGGTGGCGGCAGCAACTTCTCCATCGCGGCCACCAAGGTGGCGGTGGCCGACGGCGACTCCGGGGCGGTGGTGGGCGCCCCGGCGGCGGCGAGCTCCGTACGCGCCGGGTCAGTCATCGTCGCGGCCATGAGGAGCCCCGGGCTCAAGAAACTCCTAACGGTGACCAGCTTCTCCACCGCCGGCGCGGCCCGCGAGAGCGTCGACACCGGCAAGACGGCGGTGGCGGTGGTTATTCCCACGAATCTGAGCAGCGTGCTCTTGGGGGAGAACCTCACGGGCCGGCGCGCGTACGTCGAGCTCTACCAGAACCCCACCGATCAACTCGGCGGGGCGATCGCCGAGAGCGTCGTCAATCAAGCGCTGCTGAGCTTCAACGGCGCGCGGGCGGCGGCCGCCGCGGCGACCGGGCTGGCCGTGGCCGGCGGTCACGCGAGCCGCGCCAGCAGCCTCGCCCTGAGCGCCGCCACGACGTTCATCAAGGATGGTGGCGGGGCCACGCGGCGTCAACGTGACGCAGCGGCCGCCGCAGTTGCCGGGCGGCCAGAAAGCCAAGGACGTGGGCGTCACGGCCACCATCCTCGCCGGCGTGATGATCTTCTTCATGTTCTTTGGCGCGTCCAACGTGGCACGGACCATCTTGACCGAAGACCGCGCCGGTACGCTGCCGCGGCTGTTCACGACGCCCACCTCGCGGCAGACCATCATCGGCGGCAAGTTCGTCAGCGTGTATCTGACGGTGACTGTGCAAGCCGTGGTGCTGCTGATCGCGGGCCGCGTGATCTTCAGCATCGCCTGGGGCGGGCTCGACGCGGTGACGGCGCTCACGCTGGTGGGGGCGGCGGTCAGCGCCGGGCTCGCCCTTCTGGTGATCTCGGTGGTGCGCACGCCGGCGCAGTCCGGGGCCATCGGCTCCGGCGTGTATCTGGTGCTCGCGCTGCTCGGTGGCAACTTCACGGGCACGACCTCGGTCGGGGGCACGTACACCACCGTGCAGAAGCTCACTCCCAACGGCTGGCTGCTGCACGGCTGGGACACGGTGATGCGCGGCGGCGGACTCAGCGACATCTCGCTGAACCTGCTCGTGCCACTGGGCTTCGCGCTCGTCTTCTTCGCCGGCGCGGTCCTGGGCTTTCGCAGAAGGTACGCGTGAGGTTGCCGTGAAGCGTGTCTGGACACTCGCCGTAAAGGACCTCGTGGAGACGCGTCGCGATCGCCTGGCGCTGCTGTTCACGGTCATCATGCCCCTGCTCTTCACCTCCTTCTTCGGCGTGATGTTCGCCGGCGGCAGCAGCCGCTTGCCCATGGCGGTGAGCAACCGCGACGGCGGTGCGCCTGCCGCCGAGCTCGTGAGCGCTCTGCGGCAGTCGTCTGTGGTGAAGGTGCAGGTCATGCGCCAGGCGGCCGCCGAGAAGGCGGTTGACGATGCCAAGATCGCGGCGGCGCTGGTAATACCGGCCGGTTTCTCGGCCGACCTCGCCGCCGGCCGGACGGGCAACCTCACGGTGGTGAGCGTCGCGGGCTCAAGCGGCGGGCAAACGTGCCAGACCGAGGTGAGTGCCATTGCCGGGCGCATCGCCGCCGCCGAGCGCGCCGCGCAGGCCGCCGTGGCGGTGGCCGGGTCCTCGGCGGGGCAGGCCGGGGGGACCGCCACAGCGAGCGCCGCCCTCACCACGTCTCGCACGCTCGCCGCGCAGTCGCTGGCGCACCCCGTGGCGGTGGTGCGCGTCGTGGAGGCGGGTGCCGCCTCCGGCCAGATACCGAGCGGCTTCGTGCTCAGCTCGCCCGGCATGCTCGTGAACTTCATCATGTTCAGCCTGCTCACGGCGGGCGTCGCCCTGATCACGGAACGCGGCAACTTCACTCTGTTGCGCCTCATGACTACGCGTGTGCGCCGCTGGGAGGTCATCGCCGGCAAGTCGGCGGGCATGTTCGTCGTTACCTTGGTCCAGCAGATCATCCTGCTAGGCGTGGGGCAGTTTGTGTTTCGCGTCGACTACCTGCGCAACCCCGCGGCGCTGTTGCTCATGATGCTGTCGTTGTCGCTGGTGGCGTCTACCCTGGGCCTGCTGCTCGCCTCACTGCTCACCAGCGAACAGGCGCTGGTGGCCACCACGGTGATCGTCTCGATGAGTGTGTCGGCGCTCTCCGGCGCCTGGTTCCCGCTCGAGATCACGGGCTCGGCCTTTCGTTTCATCGGCCATCTGCTGCCCACGGCCTGGATACTCGACGGCCTGCGCGGCATCATCGTGCGCGGGTTCGGCGTGTCCGATGTGCTGCCCGCCCTAGGCGTCGCCCTGGCTTGGTCGGCGGTGCTGTTCGCGCTGGCCGTATGGCGTTTCCGCTTGACGGACTGAACGACGCAGCGCCCTTACGGCAGCGTAGAGACCGCCCGCTCTATCAGGTGGATGAGCGGGCTGGGGTACACGCCGAATACCAGGAGAAGGGCGGTGAGCGTGGCGAGGACCGCGCTGGAGGCGCCGGGTATTGCCGCGCTCAGCGCGCGCCGCTCGGCGTCGGCCGGTTCCACATACATCGCCACCACGATCCGCGTGTAGTAGTAGAGACCCACCGTGCTGGTCAGTACGAGGGTGATGACGAGCGTCCACAGCGCCGCCCCGGCGCCGGCGGTGATCAGGTAGAACTTGCCCAGGAACCCCATGGTCAACGGGATCCCAGCCAGCGAGAACAAGGCGACCGAGAAGACACCGGCCATCCACGGCCGCTGTCTGGCGAGGCCACGGTAGTCGTCGATGAGGTCCGCATCTCGATCAGGCAGGGAGAGCGCCGTGACCACCCCAAACGCGGCGAGGCTGGTGACGAAATAGGCGACCAGGTAGAAGGTCACCGCGGTCACGGCGGCGTGCCCCGCGGCGAGGAAGGCGACCAGCGCGTATCCCAGGTGGGCGATCGAGGAGTAGGCCAGGATGCGCTTGACGTTGCGCTGGCGCAGCGCCAGAAGGTTGCCGGCGATCATGGAGGCGAGGGCGATGACGGTGAACACCAGGAACAAGGTGGCGCCGTGGTGCAGGCTGACCGGCCGGAAGAAGCGCACCAGCAGCGCCAGCATGGCGCCCTTGGAGACGGTCGCGATGTAGGCGGTCACCGGCGCCGGGGCGCCCTGGTAGATGTCGGGGGTCCACATGTGGAACGGTACGAGGGCCAGCTTGAAGCCCACGCCGACCACGATCAGTACTACTCCCACGGCCACGATGGCGCTGCTGCCGCTGAGCCCCAGGGCCAGGGTAGGGGCGAGTTCGGCTCACCGTCATGCTGCCCGTCTCGGCGTACACCAGTGCCATGCCGAAGACGAGGGCGGCCGACGTGGCTCCGGCGAGCACCAGGTATTTGATGGCCGCCTCCACGAACTGCTGGCGAAAGACGGGGTAGGCGATGAGCGCGTAGAGAGACACGCTGAGGATCTCGAGGCCCAGGAAGAACGAGGCGAAATGCGTGCTGGCCACCAGCGTCGCGCCACCCAGCGTGGCGCCGAGCAGGAGCACGTAGTACTCCTCCGGCGGTACGCGCAGGCGCCGCAGGTAGCCGTACCAGAGGAGGGCCACCGCGGCCGTGGCGATCGCGATCAGGCCAATGAAGAACAGGGCGTAGGTGTCGAGGTTCAGCAGCGGGGTCACCTGCCGCGGCACGCCGGTGGCGGCCACGAACAGGCTCACCACCGTGGCCGCCAGACCGAGCAGGGTGAGCACCAGGGCCAGCGCGTGTGAGCGCCGGAAGGCGGCCGTCAGCATGACGATCACGGCCGAGCCGCTGAGAACGATGAGGGGCAGGAGGGTGACGAGGTCGCCGGCCTTCACTGCCGGCCGCCTTTCGCCGCGACGCGATCGGCCACGGCGCGCGCCGCCGCGGCGTTGCCGCCCTGAGCGCTCGCCGGCGGGCTCGGTTGGGCCGTGCCGGCGGCCGCTACCTGCTGCAGGGCGCTCACCGTCTGCCGAGCGGTGGCGATCACCGGCTGGGGGTAGAAGCCGAGCAGCACGAGCGCGGCGATGAGCGCGGCGAACATGCCGGTTTCACGCGGCACCAGGTCGCTGAACCGCAGACCGTGAGTCTCTTCGCCCTGGAAGGCGCGCTGCATCATCCAGAGGGCGTATACGGTGGCGAAGACCAGCCCGACGGCGCCCAGCACGGCCGCCCACTTGCTCACCTGCCACGTGCCAACCAGAACGAGGAACTCGGCCACGAAGTTGCCCAGGCCCGGCAGCCCCAGCGAGGCGATGGCGAAGAACAGCGCCGTACCACCCATCCTGGGAGCCACCTGCCAAAGGCCGCCCATGCGTGCCATGTCGCGGGTGTGCAGGCGATCCTGCAGCCCGCCGACCAGGATGAACAGGGCGCCCGTGGAGAAGGCGTGGCAGACGACCTGCAAGACCACGCCCTGCAGAGGCCAGCGTGTTCCAGGCGAAGACGCCGAGCAGCACGAAGCCCATGTGGCTCACGCTGGTGTAGGCCACGAGCCGCTTGAGGTCGGTCTGCGAGTAGGCCATCACCGCCCCGTAGATGATGCCGATCACGGCCAGCACCGAGGCCGGCGGTGCGAAAGTCGAACACGGCCCGCGGAAACAGCGGACCATGAAGCGGATCATGCCGTAGGCGCCGATCTTGATGAGCACGCCGGCCAGGATCACCGAGCCGGCCGTGGGCGCCTCGGTGTGCGCGTCCGGCAGCCAGGTGTGCAGCGGCACCACCGGGAGCTTCGACGGCGAAGGCGACGAAGAAGCCGAGCATGAGCCAGAAGGCCGTGGACGAGGCCATGCGCGTGCCCAGAAGCTGCGGTGAAGTCGAAGGTGTAGGTGCCGCTGGCGCGGCCGTGGATGAAGTACAGGGCAAGGATGGCGATGAGCATGAGCAGGCCGCTGGCCTGCGTGAAGATGAAGAACTTGATGGCGGCATACACGCGCCGTTCGTGACCCCAGAGCGCGATCACGAAGTACATGGGCACGAGCATCATCTCGAAGAAGAAGTAGAAGAGGAAGAGGTCGAAGCTCAGGAACACGCCGGCCAGGGCCGCCGTGGTCCAGAGCAGCATGAAGTGGAAGAAGCCGACGCGTTCGTGGATGCCGCGCCACGAGGCGAGCACGGCGAGCAGGCCGAGGCCGAAGGTGAGCGCCAGCATGATCACCGTGAGCCCGTCTTCGGCGAGGAAGAAACTGATGCCGAGCGGCGAGATCCAGGGGACCCTGAGGTGGGCCAGCCAGGCGCCCTGCAGAAGGCCGGCCGGGCCCGGGCCGTGGGCGGCGAAGGCGGCCTGCAGGCGCCCGGCCTTGAGCGCCCACTGCGTCGCGAGCAGGGCCAGCGGCGCGGCGTGGCCGACGACGGCCGTCCAGCGTGCCAGCGACGGATTGCGGCGCCCCAGCAGCCAGGCGAGCGGCGCGGCGGCGGCGGGGATGGCGATGTACCAGACGAGGATCACGGCCGCCTCACCTGAACACCACGAAGGCGATGATCACGGCTACGCCCACGCCGGCCACGGCAACGTAGGCGCGCAGCAGCCCGTTCTGCGAGGCGCTAAGGCCTCGCCAGGCTTGGACGTTGAGCCAGGCCAGGCCGCTCACGAAGGGCTCCACGAGGTCGTTGCGGGCCACCTGCGCGAACCCCTTCACAGGGCGCACGAAGAGGCGCTCGTAGAGCCAATCGAAGCCCCACCCGGCGTACCAGTACTGCTGCAGGGCATGGGCCGCGGGCCGCGCCGCAAACGCCTCCGTGGCGGCCCGCCGCCTGATCCACAGCACGTAAGCGAGGGCGATGCCGGCCAGCACGACGACGGGGGCCGCGATCGTCGCCGCGAAGCTGTTGGCGAAGCCGCCGCCGGTGGTGGGCGTCGCCGGCAGAGCGGTCTGCAGGAAACGCCGCAGAGGGTCGAACCCACCCAGATCCGAGGGCATCCACACGAACCCGCCCACGATGGAGAGCGCGCCCAGCGCGTACAGCGGCGTGGCCATGCGCCAGCTGCGGCCGCTAGCGTGAGCGGCGTCTGCGCCGCGCCGAAGAACACGAGGAACACGAGGCGAAACGTGTAGACCGCCGTAAGGAAGGCGCCGGCTACCGCCGCCAGCCAGAGCCACAGGCTGCCGTTCACCGACCCGAGGCTGGTGGCGATCACCAGGTCTTTGCTGTAGTAGCCGGCGGTGACGAGCGGCAGGGCAGAGAGCGAGGCGGCGCCCACCACCGTGCCCCAGAAGGCCACCGGGAGCAGGCGGCGCAGGCCGCCCATCTTGAGCATGTCGTGCTCGCCGCCCAGCGCCTGGATCACCACGCCGGCAGCGAGGAAGAGAAGCGCCTTGAAGAAGGCATGCGTCATGAAGTGGAACACGGCCGCCGCCCAGCCCGATACGCCGAGGGCCAGGAACATGTAGCCGATCTGGCTGATCGTGGAGTAGGCGAGCACGCGTTTGATGTCGTGCTGGGCGATGGCGCAGAAGCCGGCGTAGAGCAACGTGACCGTGCCGACGACGGCCACGGCCAAGCGCACGTCGGGGGCCAGCGTGAAGAGCACGTGGGTCCGCGCAATCAGATACACGCCGGCCGTGACCATGGTAGCGGCATGGATGAGGGCGCTCACCGGCGTGGGGCCGGCCATGGCGTCGGGCAGCCACGTCTGCAGCGGGATCTGCGCCGACTTGCCCACCGCTCCGCCGAGGAGCAAGGCGGCGGCCGCCACGGCGAGGCCGCCGCCGGCCGCCCAGCTACGCGCGGCCTGGGCCATGAGGGGTTGGATCTCCAGCGTATGGAACTGCGTGAACAGCAGGAAGAGACCCGCGATCAGGGCCGTGTCGCCCACGCGGGTGACGATGAAGGCCTTGCGCCCCGCGTACACGTTCTGCACGTCCTTGTGCCAGAAGGCGATGAGCAGGTAGCTGCAGAGCCCCACGCCCTCCCAGCCTACGTAGAGCAGCAGCAGGTTGTCGGCGAGCACCAGAACGAGCATCGCGGCGACGAACAGGTTCATGTACATGAAGAAGCGGGTGTAGCCCTCGTCGGCCTCCATGAACTCGCCGGAGTAAAGCAGGATCAAGAAGCCCACCACGGTGATCACCAGCACGAAGATCACCGTCATGGCGTCGAGGTAGAAGGCGATCTGCGGTCGCAGACCGCCGGTGTCGAACCACGTCCAGAGCACTTGGCGGTAGGCGTGGCCGGCTGGCGGCGAGACCATGAACGAGAGCGACACGGCGAGTGCTACGATGGCCGAGATGCCCACGCCGCCGGCGCCCATCAGGGCCACGGCGCGGCGGCTCAGGCGTCCGTTGAGCAGGGTGAGCGCCACGAACGCCAGAGCGGGCAGGGTCGGGATCGTCCACAGGAGGCGCAGCACCGTCAGCCCTTCATCTTGTCGGCGCTGTCGATGTCGAGCCGGTGGAAGATCTGGCGAAAGCGGATGGCCAGCGCCAGCCCCACCGAGACCTCGGCCGCCGCCATGGCGAGGACGAACAGGAACATCACCTGGCCGTCGGGGCGTCCCCAGCGTGCTCCCGCGACCACGAACGCGAGGCCGGCGGCGTTGAGCATGATCTCGATGGAGGCCAGCACAATGATGAGGTCGCGCCGCACCAGCAGGCCCACGAAGCCGATCACGAACAGGATGGCGGCCAGGATGAGGCCCTGATCGAGGGACACGGCGGCCATCAGCGCGCGTCCTGCGCCCGCGCGTCTGGCGGGCCAGGTTCAGGGGGCACCTCGTCGCGCTGCCCGGCTATGTGGCGCGCCCCGATGAGGGCCACCAGGAGCAGCATCGAGGCGAGCTCCACGCCCAGCACGTAAGGGCCGAAGAGCGAGCGGCTCACTTGCTCGGGTCCGATCATGCCTGTGCCAAGCGTCGGCCCGCCGGCGCGGCTCAACCCGTAGATGATCTCCGCCAGCAGGACCGCGGCAAGCACCAGCGGTCCGACCCACGCCTTGCCGGGTACGCGCAGCGACCTCAGGGCGCGCACGTTGAGCAGCATCACGGCGAACACGAAGAGCATCATGATGGCCCCGGCGTACACGATCACCTCGAGGGCGGCCACGAACGGCGCCCCAAGCGAGAAGAACACCACCGCCACAGCGAACAGCGAGATCACCAGGTAGAGCAGCGCGTGCACCAGGCTGGAGCGTGTGACCACGAGGATCGTGGAGATCACGGCCACCACGGCAGCTATGGCGAAGAGGATGGTCATCGTCTCACGGCAGAAGGTCGCGAACGTCGGTGGGCGGCGCCTCGTTCTCCGCTTCACCCTTGCTCTTGCCGGCGATCGCCAACCCGGCGACGCGGTAGAAGTCGTACTCGTGGTATTTGCCGGGGCCGGCGATCAGCAGGTCTTCCTTCTCGTACACCATGTTGGCGCGTGCGTACTCGCTCATCTCCACGTCGGGCGTGAGCTGGATCGCGTAGGTGGGGCAGGCGTCTTCGCAGAACCCGCAGAAGATGCAGCGCGAGAAGTTGATGCGAAACCACTCGGGGTATCGCCGGCCGTGCTCGTCCTCGGTGGCCTGCAGGGCGATGCAGTCTACCGGGCAGACCACCGCGCAGAGGTAGCAGGCCACGCAGCGCTCGCCGCCGTCCGGGTCGCGCGAGAGAACGATACGCCCGCGGTAGCGAGGCGCCAGGTACATCATCTCGTCGGGGTACTGCACGGTGTCGCGGCGGTGCCAGGCGTGCGCGATCACGATGCCTACTGCGGCCAGCGTGGTGCGCACGGTGGTCGCCACACGCGCCAGCAGCCCTTGACCGCGGCGCGCTCTCTGGTTGCAGGTCACCACATCCGTGGTGAGCGGCGGGTGCGTGGGCGCCGGCGGCCTCACGGGCGCCTGGGCCGGAACGTCTGACGGCAGGCGGTCCATCTAACCGTGCCTCGCGACCACGACGGCCCCCGTAACCAGGAGGTTCACCAGGCTGAGCGGCAGCATGACCTTCCAGCCCAGGTCCATGAGCTGGTCGTAGCGCGGCCGGGAAACGTGCCGCGCGCCACGATGAAGAAGGTGAGAAACACGCCCGTCTTGATGAGCAGCCACAGCGCCCCGGGCAGCCACGGCCCCATCCAGCCACCGAAGAAGAGGGTCGCGATCATCGCCGAGATGAGCGTGATACCCACGTACTCGCCCACCAGGAACATGCCGAACTTCATGCCCGAGTACTCGGTGTGAAAACCAGCCACCAGCTCGCTCTCGGCTTCCACCAGGTCGAACGGCAGGCGCCTGGTCTCGGCCAGGCCGGCGACCACGAACACCACGAAGCCGAAGAACTGCGGCACCACGTTCCACAGGCCGCGCTGACTCTCCACGATCTGCCCGAGGTTGAACGACCCGGCGATGATCACCACGCCGGCCAGCGAGAGCCCCATGAACACCTCGTAGCTGACCATCTGGGCGGCGGCGCGCAGCCCCCCCACGAGCGAGTACTTGCTGCGCGACGCCCAGCCCGCCAGGACCACGCTGTACACGGCGAGCGACGACATGGCGAGGAAGAAGAGCAGACCGATGTTGAGATCGGCGATCACGATGGACGTGCCAGCCGGCACCACGATGAACGAGAGTAGCGCCGCGACGAGGACTATGGCCGGGGCCACCACGAACACCGCCTTGTCGGCGAACGGCGGGATCCAGTCTTCCTTGAACAGGATCTTGAGGGTGTCGGCGGGCACCTGCAGCACGCCTGCGAAGCCGACCCGGTTGGGCCCCAGACGGTCCTGCAGCAGCCCGAGCAGGCGGCGCTCGTACCAGATGAGCCCGGCGGCGATGGTGAGCACCACGATGAGCACGACCAGCACGATCACCAGCCGCAGAGGCCACACGAGCCCCCCGGTCTGGGCGGCGGCAGCGACGAGGCGCCTCATGAGGGGTCTCCGCGCGGCGCGCCGCGGCGGGCCAGGGCGGCGCCGGATGGCGCGGGCGATGGGGCGGCGCCGGAGCGGCTCAGCCGGCCGCGCGCCGGCAGAGCCACGAAAGGCATGCCGGGCAGGCCCACCGGCAGGCCGGCCACCCCGGGAGGGAGTGACGGCAGGAGCCGCCAGGGCGCGGTGAGGTCGAGCCAGGGCAGCCAGAGGCTCAGCTGGTCGCCGGCGATCAGGCCCAGGCGCCGCGCGTCGGCGGCGTTCAGCGCGATGTACGGCGCAGGCGCAAGCTCGGCGATGCCGGGGGTGTGCAGGCTCAGATCCTCCGAGCCGAAGATGTGGTGCACCGGCACCAGCAGCCAGTCGCGCGGGCGTGCCTTGAAGGCCGCCGGGGCAGGCGCGGCGGCCGGGGCGCCGGCGCGCGCAGCCCTGGGCGCTGGCGGCCTGCCGGCCGCGGGCGAGCTCGGACGATGGGCCGCCGTTGAGCAGCCGCGACGCCCACCGGCCCGCCGCGCAGCGGTCCATTGACCTCTTCCTGGAGCTTGTGCATCCCGCTCGTGGAGTTCCAGCCGGCCGCCCAGTACCGCGTGAAGAGCGCGGCCGGAGCGTGCCCGGGGTCCAGGCCTTCGAGCGAGAAGGCGAACGCCGCATCGGGGTCGATCACCGGCTCGGGCTCGTGGACGCTCACATTGGCAGCGGCCGCGGTGCGGCCGCTGCAGCGAGCAGACTGGCGGGCAACCTTGAGGTCGTTCATAGCGCCAGCTCGCCGGCGGCGCGGCCGCGGCCACGCCGCGGAACTGCGGCAGCTCGGCCTCGAGTGCCGCCACCACTTCGTCGCTGTCGGCCCATGCCGGCCGCGCCGACCAGTCGCGCTGGGCGCCGAGGTCGGCCAGCCAGCGCCACGGGTCGCGTATATCGTCGCCGGCCGCGAACACGCGGAAGAAGCGCTGCGCCCGGCCCTCGTTGTTCACAAAGGTGCCGGTCGACTCGGCAACCGTGGCGCAAGGCAGTACAACGTCGGCCTGCCGCGAGGTGCGATCGGCGAGGGCTGGCCAGGGCGATTACCACCAGCCCGCGGGAGAAGAGGTCGTCCACGACAAGGGCCGGGGCGCGCCGGTAGAGGTCGTTGTCGAGCAGTACCAGGGTGTCGGCATCGCCCCGAGCCACGGCGGCGAAGGCCTGCGAAAGCGGGCGGTCGGTCATCATGCGCAGGCCCACGCTGTTGGGCTCCGGCGTGGTGAGGATGAGTCGGCTGCCAGGCGCCACGCGGGCCAGACCGGCCGCCGCCCGCAGGAGCGCCCCGCTGCCGGCGGCGCTTCCCGCCACGATCAGCGGCCTGCGGCTCGCGGCCAGCGCGGCCGCCCAACTCTCGACCGTGGCACGCTCGGCGGCTGTGAGGCCGCGCACGGCCGGCGCTCCGGAGTCGAGCGCGTGGGCCAGCGCCAGCGCCAGTCTTGCGAGGTTGTCCGGGGCGGCCCGCCAAGTCTGGTTGGCGATCTCATCGAGCTTGGTGGCATGCGTGGTGGCGATCCACAGGGCGCTGGGCTCGCGCCGCTTGAAGCGGCCGATGGCGGCGTCGTTCCAGCGCGTGATGTGCACGCGCTCCTCCTCCGCCGTGGGGCCGCAGCCGCAGCCAGGTGCGCAGCGTGAGGTCGAGCATGGGCGCCACGTTGGTCACGTCTACACCGAAGACGAAGGCGGCGTCGGCGGTTTGCACGTCCCTCAGCGCGCCCACGTGGACGCGCTCGTCGCGGGCGATGTCGAGCGTCAGCCCTAGGAGCGCGTGATCTTCATCGGACATGCCGCCGTAGAACTGCTGGGCGCCGACCAGGGTGCGCAGCGCGAAGTTGGCCTCCAGCGAGGCGCGCGGTGAACCGATGCCGATGACGCGGCCCTCGCGTAATGGCCACCCGGCACGGCCGAGGGCCCGCGCCACGCTTGCGGGACGCTGCACCCGGACGCGGCCGGCCGGCCGCTCGTCCTCGCCCGGCAGCGCCCCGCCCGGCGCCGCAGCCTGCGCGTCGTCGCCGGGTGGCGGCGGGTCGGCGAGCAGCGGCCGGCGCACCCGTGCGGCCGCGTTCACGTACTCGTAGCCAAAGCGGCCGCGGTCGCACAAGAACATGCGATTGATCTCGCTGTTGTAGCGGCTGAGCACGCGCCGCACGCCGCCATAGCGCTCGCCCGGCTGGGTGTTACAGCCGAGGCCGCAGTGCGGGCACAGCGACGCGGCCGTCTGCAGGTCCCACTTACGGGTGTAATGCCGGGCCAGGGTCTTGTCGGTGAACACGCCGGTGGGGCACACCTCGATAAGGTTGCCGCTGAACTCGCTCTGCAGGGTGCCGCTGTCTCGCGTCCGAAGAAGATCTGGTTGCGCAGACCGAACGGGCCAAAGTCGTGCCCGCCGGCGTAATCGTTGTAGAAACGCGTGCAGCGGTAGCACGTGATACAGCGGTTCATCTCGTGCGCCACGAACGGACCGAGATCCTGGTTCTCAAAGGTCCGCTTGAGGCCCCGGTAGCGCCGCAGGTTGTGGCCCGTCATCACGGTCATGTCTTGCAGATGGCATTCGCCGCCTTCGTCGCACACGGGGCAGTCGTGTGGATGGCTCATCATCATGAGCTCGATCATGCGGGCCCGGAACCTCACGGCCTCTTCGTCGTCGATCGCGATGCGCGTGCCTTCCTGGGTTTCCTAAAAACTCATTCCAAAAAAAATAAAACCCATATATTCTTGATCAGCTCGTCACGCTCTATCTAACCATATATAAAAAAAAGAAAAAAAAATTTGTGGAAACTTTGCATTACTGGCACCTTACCTTTTCAGCTCTGAAAAAAATTCTTTGCACCCCCTCCCCCCACTTTTTTCTTTGCGGCACATCCCTGGTCACGTTCGTCCTATTTTCGATAGAATAGAGGGGCGCATAATTTATGCATGTCTGATTGTAATCTTCTATTACTTACTTGGAGCATGATCTTCATCATTATCGATTTTAACAAATAAAATTGGTTTTTCCGCTGTTGTATTCTGTGGAACGAGTACTTCGGATGATAGCTTTTGATTGTTAAATTGAGCATAGTATTCTCGTTTATCTCCGTTGGCTGGGAACTTCACTTTACTTTTCAGATCATCAATATCATCATTTGGCTTAATTTCAATTTTTTCTGGTTCATAATTGGTTAGTTTAATCCAAACTTTTATCATTGCCATTATAGACTGGAAATAGAAAGAAGAAATACAAAGTATGTGCACGAAAGAGAAACATCTAAAAAACGAAAACAACAGAAAAAAACACCGAAAAAGATCGATCTTTGTGACTACAGTTAAGAGTTTTGTGTACGGAATCAAGTTGTGAATGTTATTTCAGTTATGTTTCTCAGTCGAAAAATTTCAGGCACTTTTGTGTTTATGCCATGCCATGGCTTAATATTGGATACAGTCTGACTCAAAAATTATACATAACGTCTCAAGATTAGGGATCTGCAAAATGATTTTCTTTTCAGTCCCGGTACCGGCCCAGATTTTTTTTTCAGTCCAGTCCCGGCCCCGGTCCTGACTGTAGCTAAAACTTTCTATTCTCACATATAAAAACTCAGAATCGGTTTTTCTTCAGATTATACACGCCCTACATACATGTCGGCTGGCATGAAGCCCCCGACAGATTAGAAGACCCCCCATAATACAAGACCCCCCTTAATAGAAGACCCCTCTAAAAATTTGTGAACGATCAGACAGATTAGAAGACCCCGGGTCTTCTAATCTGTCGGGGGCTTTAGTACTATTTGAGAGTGAAAGGAGTGTCTGTGATCTGAAGAAGTAGCTCAGGATCTTCAAGACTAGTACTTCTATTTTTAGGAGGTAGTTCCAGAATTTTTTTGCATGATTAAGGGCACCCCCTTTCCGGGATTTCTCGAGAACGGCTCATCAGAAAATTCTGAAACTTTCAGGCCAGATAGATCTCGACCAATAGAGCAAAAGTTGTCATAGATGGAAAATTCCCGGATGCTTTCTTCTGTGAGATATAAGGACCTCAAGGGCTAAAAATGATCTGAAGTTTTCCTCTTCCCGCCTTTTCTCAGAGATACTACGACCGATCGAGCTGAAATTTTTTTGTGACTATTTGGGTCAAATCGGGTGTGTATTTTTTTTCCTTGAAAAATATTGTTCCCTTCGCTCAGGAGAACCAAAATACTAAGCGCTCTGTCAAAAAGTGTTTTTTGCTTAGGGCAAATTTTGTGAAACCTGCCAATAAATCAACGAAACAATATTTTCTCAAAAAAAAAAGAAATACACACCCCGATTCGATCGAAGTTGTCATAAAAACATCTCAGCTCAATCAGTCGAACTGTCTAGGAGAAAAAGGGGGAAACCTTTAAATTTTTGCTCAAAAATCTGATTTTGAGGAAAATGCAAAGAAAGTTGCATTTTTTTGGTTTTGCTAAAATGCACATATGCTTTCGAAGAAAATAGTGAGTGTAAGTTTTAAGTCGAAGTTTTCCGGCTCCCCTCCCCCATTACAGACCATAGCAACCGGGGTAAAAGAACATTGATACCCCTCCCCATTACAGACCTTAGTAACCAGGCCTAGAAGTAATCGACCCCCCCCCCCCTCACCATTACAGACCTTAGCAACCAGGATTTTAAAAAAAATTATAGTAAATTATCTGCTAGCTTATACGGAATATGTGAGTTCCACATTTCAGCCTCAAAGAGGCTGCGCTGATAAGTTTTTTAGCATATTTCGTAGTGTTTTTTTCAACTATTATATATA
>CAWKEZ010000044.1:0-21931 GCA_963848545.1 uncultured Thermoleophilia bacterium | reverse complement strand
AGATCAGCAACTTCACGGGCATCCCGGCCAAGTTCCTCGACCAGGTCATGCACGATCTGCGCCAAGGAGGTCTCGTGAGTAGCCAACGTGGCAAGGGTGGCGGATATCTTCTGGCTCGCGACCCGGCCGCCATCAGTTTCGCCGACGTGATCGATCTCATCGATGGCTCCAACGGCGGCAAAGGGCGAATGCGCGGTAGCGACCAGGCAGAACCCTTGGTCGCGCCGGTATGGGAGGCGGTGCGCGTGTGCACCCGCTCCATACTCGGATCCGCCACGATCGCCGACGCCGCGGCGCGCGCCGGCGCCACCCCGATGTACTACATCTGAATGGAGACGACCGACATGAGCGACACTCGAGAGGGCGTGACCCAGCGGGGATTCGAGACCTTGGCTCTGCACGCCGGGCAGGTGCCAGACCCCACGACCAACGCCCGGGCCGTGCCGATCTACCAGACCACGTCCTACGTGTTCAACGACGCCGACCACGCCGCCGCCCTCTTCGGGTTGCGCGAGTTCGGCAACATCTACACGCGCATCATGAACCCCACCAACGATGTCTTCGAGCAACGCGTGGCGGCGCTCGAGGGCGGTGTCGGCGCCCTGGCCTTCAGCTCCGGGTCAGCCGCCGTGACCTTCGCGATCCTCAACATCGCCGGCGCCGGCGACCACGTGGTGAGCGCCAACAGCCTGTACGGGGGCACCCACAACCTCTTCGTGCACACGCTGCCCCGCTTTGGCCTCGAGATCGACCTCGTCGACCCCCTCGACCCCGAGAACTTCCGTCGCGCCATCAAGCCCAACACCAAGCTGCTGTACGCCGAGACCGTGGGTAACCCCAAACTCGACACGCTCGACATCGAGGCGGTCGCCGCGATCGCCCACGAGACCGGCATACCGCTGATCGTCGACAACACGATGCCTTCACCGTACCTCATCAGGCCCATCGCCCACGGCGCCGACATCGTGGTGCACTCGGCCACCAAGTTCATCGGCGGGCACGGCACGTCGATCGGCGGTGTCGTGGTCGACTCAGGCACCTTCGACTGGTCGCAGAACGACAAGTTCCCCGGCCTCGTGGGACCCGACCCGAGCTACCACGGCCTCAGGTTCCACGAGACGCTGGGGCCGATCGCCTACATCGTCAAGCTACGGGTGAGCCTGTTGCGCGACGTGGGCGCCGCGCTCTCGCCGTTCAACTCCTTCCTCTTCCTGCAGGGTCTGGAGACGCTTCACCTGCGCATGGAGCGGCACAGCACGAACGCCTACGCGGTGGCCAGCTTCCTGGAAGACCATGCCAAGGTGGATTGGGTGAGCTATCCGGGCCTCGCCTCGCATCACAGCCACGAGACCGCGAAGAAGTACCACTATCGCGGTCTGTTCGGGGCCATCATCGGCTTCGGCATCAAGGGCGGCCGCGAGGCCGGGCGGCGGTTTGTCGAGAGCACCACGCTGCTCTCGCATCTGGCCAACATCGGCGACGCCAAGTCGCTCGTCATCCACCCGGCGACTACCACCCACTCGCAGCTCACTGCGGAGGAGCAGCTCCTCACCGGCGTGAGCGACGACTTCGTGCGGCTCAGCATCGGCATAGAGTCGGTGGAAGACATCGTGGCCGATATCGACGCGGCGCTGGCCAAGGCCTGAGAACACCGTCGGGCACGGGGGAGATACAATCTGTGGCTGATGCCTGAGGCCGAGCACACACAGCGCAAAGAGATTGGCGATGTAGCCATGAGTTTGGGCGACGACGCCGGCTCCGCCGGCGTCGTTCGCACTTCCAGGTTGTCTTCGACCAGCCGGGCCAGGAGCTCCCTCTGGAGGGCGGCGGCAAACTGACGCCGTTCACGCTGGCCTACGAGACCTACGGGACGCTCAGTGAGCGTAAAGACAACGCCATCCTCGTGACCCATGCCCTCTCCGGCGACGCACACGTGGCGGGCCGCCATAGCGCCGACGATCAGCGGCCGGGCTGGTGGGACATGATGATCGGCCCGGGCAAGGGACTCGACACCAACAAGTACTTCGTGATGTGCAGCAACGTCGTTGGCGGCTGCAGCGGCTCCACCGGACCGTCTTCGGAGAACCCGGCCACGGGCCGGCCGTACGGCACAGACTTTCCCATCATCACCATCGCCGACATGGTGAACGCTCAGGCGATGCTGCTCGATCACCTCGGCATCGAGAAGCTGCTTGCCGTGGTGGGCGGCTCCATGGGGGGCATGCAGGTCCTGGAATGGGCCATCGCGCATCCCGGGCGGGTGCATCTCTGCGTGCCTCTGGCCACGGCGGCGCGTCAGCCCACGCAGGCGATCGCCTTCAACGAGGTCGGCCGTCAGGCCATCATGGCCGATCCGAACTGGCACGGCGGCGACTACTACGGCAAGAAACCTCCGGCCAAGGGCCTGAGCGTAGCCCGCATGGTGGGCCACATCACGTACCTGAGCGACGAGGCCATGCAGGAGAAGTTCGGCCGGCGGCTGCGCGACATTCACGACTACTCGTTCACGTTCTCCGCCGACTTCGAGGTGGAGAGCTACCTGCGCCATCAGGGCCTGGCGTTCACCAACCGCTTCGACGCCAACACCTACCTCTACATTACGCGGGCCCTCGACTACTTCGACCTCACCCGCAAGCACACCAGCCTGGTCGATGCCTTTCGCCATGTGCAGGCGCGCTTCCTGGTACTGGCGTTCAGCAGCGACTGGCTGCACCCCCCGTACCAGCTCAAGGAGATCGTCAGCGCCTTGCGCGCCACACACAAGCACGTGAGCTACTACGAGGTGGAAAGCCACTACGGGCACGACGCCTTCCTTCTCGAGCGGGAGAAGATGGAGGGCATCATCGCCGCGTTCCTGGCCAGTGGTGCACGGACGTATTCAAGGTAGACGTGGTGCGACGCATCGACTACAAGCTCATCGAAGACCTGGTGCCCGCCGGCGCCACGGTGCTCGACCTCGCCTGCGGCGACGGCGAGCTGCTCACTCAGCTCATCGGCGACAAGGGCGTGACGGGCAGTGGCGTGGAGCTCTCCAAGGAGGCCGTCGAGGCCTGCGTCGCCAAGGGCTTGTCTGTGTTCCACGGCGACCTCGACGAAGGTCTGGCCGATTTCGCCGACGGCTCGCACGACGTGGTGATCCTCAGCATGAGCCTGCAGCAGCTCAGACGGCCGCGCATGATCGTGCGCGAGATGGTGCGAGTGGGCACGCGGGCGATCGTAAGCTTCCCCAACTTCGCGCACTGGCTGCCGCGCGCCCAGTTGTTTTTCGGCGGGCGCATGCCCGTGTCGCGCGATCTGCCGTACCAGTGGTGGGATACACCCAACATCCACCTCTGCACGATCACCGACTTCCGCCGGCTCTGCCGCGCCGAGGGTCTGTGCATCGAGCAGGAGCTCTACTTGCGCGGCGTCGAGGAGTCGCCTCCGGCCAGGATGCTCGCACCCAACCTCTCGGCGCGCCTTGCGATATTCGCAGTGACGCGCTGCTGAGGACCCTGAACCGGCCGGCTAAACGTCTTGCTTTCCGGTGCCGCTTACAGCGGGTACACTACCTGTACGCTCTGCGCCTCAGAGACCGGCGTGAGCGGTACTAGGAGTCTCCCTCGCCACGACCGAGCGAGGGCGGGGGACGTACTTCAAGACAGAAGGAGAAAGAAAGTGCCTCAGGGTAAAGTCAAGTGGTTCTCGTCCGAGAAGGCTTTCGGCTTCATCGAGCAGGAGAACGACAACGACATCTTCGTGCACGTCACCGGTCTGGCCGACGGCGTCACTGTAATCGACAAGGACATGCTCGTCGAGTATGAAGTCGAGCAAGGCCGCAAGGGCCCTCAGGCCGTTAACGTAAAGCCCGTCACGGGGGCTGCGCCGGCTGCCGCAGAGGACGAGTAAGGCTTCGCGCTCCTGAGGGGCCGATCGTCGGGGAAGTGCTCGGGCCCGGCGGTCGGCCTCTTTCTTGGCGCTCGCCCGGCGGGGGCCTCGAGGCTGCTTTTTGCGCGGCGGGGGTACTATGCAGGGGCCAAACCGGTGAGGAGGGCACGATGATCGACACTATCCATTGGCTGGGCCACGATTCGTTTCGCCTCGACGGCTCGAGCACCGTGTATATCGACCCGTGGAAGCTCTCCGTGGCTCGCCCTCCCGCGGATCTTATCCTCGTGACCCACGACCACTATGACCACTTCAGCCCGAGCGACATCGCCAAGCTGGCGACGGCCGAGACAACCCTTATCGGGCCGCCCTCGGTGACCAGTCAGGTGGGGGGCATCAAGTCCATCACCCTGGCTCCTGGGGAGACCGTCACGGTGGGCGACGTCAAGGTGTCGGCGGTCGCGGCGTACAACATCGACAAGTTCCGTCAGCCGGGGCAGGTGTTTCATCCGCGCGAGTCGGCCTACCTCGGGTTCGTCGTCGTCCTTGACGGACAAAGCGTATACCACGCCGGCGACACCGACGCGATCCCCGAGATGCGCGAGGTGCACTGCGACGTTGCCTTGATACCCGTGAGCGGCACCTACGTGATGACCGCCGACGAAGCCGCCGCCGCCTGTGGCTCTCTGGGCGGCGGCCATGGTGGTGCCCATGCACTACGGCGACATCGTGGGTTCCGCCGCCGACGCCAGACGCCTGCAGCAACTCTGCAAGCTCCCGGTTACTGTCTTGCCGCTCGAGCGGGGCTGAGTTCGGCCGGGGGCGGTGCCCCCTGCCGTGCTGGACCTTTGCGGACGCCGCTATTCGTCGACCCACTCGAGCACGATAGCGGTTTCGGGGCAGGCCTCTTCGGCGCGTTCCACGGCCGCCCACAGGGTCTCGTGCGGCTCCCCGTCGATCACGTCGGCGAGGCCGTCGTCGCGGATGAAGAAGACCTCGGGGCAGACCGCCTCGCAGGCGGCGGCGCCCGTGCAGCGGCCGTAGTCGATGCTTACTTTGAGCTTGCGAGCCATGGCCGGATTCTACATCGCGCGGCGCGACCTCGTTTGCGGCGACACCTTCCCGGCAATGACCGGCTGAAGGCCACGCGCCGGCGGGCCGCCCCGAAGGGGAAGGAGATCAGGTGCTCAGCGTAAGCGACAAAGCTCCGGCGGTGATCGGGACGTCGTACGACGGGACGCGCTTCGACTTGGGTGCGCCCGGGCAACGCACCGTCCTCTGGTTCTATCCGGCGGCCGACACCCCCGGCTGAACCGCCGAAGCCGTTGAGTTCAACGGCTTGCTCGGCGAGTTCGCCGCCCTCCACGTGCAGGTGATCGGGGCCAGCACCGGCTCGGCCCGCAAGAACGCCAAATGGGCGGCCAAGTATGGTCTCCAGATGCCGCTTCTCGGCGACAGCGGCGACCATGCGGTGGCCGAGGCGTTCGGGGTGTTGCGGCCCCTGGTGGGCGTAGCTAAGCGCACCACCTGGCTCATCGATACCGACGGCACGCTACGCAAGATCTATCTCAAAGTGACGCCCAAGGGCCACGCCGCCGAGGTGTTGGCCGCGGTGCGTGAGATCTGGGGCTGAGGTCTGGGCGCGTCACTCGTCGTGGTCTGGGAGCCGGCGGCGCCCTAGATAGGCGGGCGCGTCGATCATGAAGATGCGCGCCGACCAGCTCTCGCCGGCTGCTGTAGCCTTCTCGGCGTCGTCGACCGCGGCGAGGCGCGCCGTCATGTCGTCGCAATAGTGCACGATGATCGCCTCTCGCGTCTCGGGCACTACGGGACTGCCTTTCTCTCGCATGCCGTGGTGCGACACGATGATATGGCACAGGCGCAGCGAGAGATCGTCGGGGAACTCGGCGATCTCGGCGACCAGCCGGTGAACCATGTCGTGGCCGACGACGATCTCGCCGTGCAGCCTGCCGACGTCAGTCATGAGGGGCGCCAGGGAATCGCTTGTGTACGCCTGGGTCTTGCCGATGTCGTGGAGCAGGCCGCCGGCGACCACGAGGTCGCGGTCGACGGAAGCGAAGCGCAAGGCCACGCCCCCGGCGGCCTCGGCCACCACGATGGAGTGCTCGAGTAAACCGTGGCGGTAAGCATGGTGGTTGCGCACCGCCGCAGGGGCGACCGCCAGGGTCGCGCCGGGCTCACGCGAGCCGTCGAAGGCCCGCTCCAGGAGGGCGCGCAGGTGCGGCTCATCAACCGAGTCGATCAGGTCGTGCAGCCGCTCGCCGAGCTCTTCTGCGCTAACCGGCGAGACCGGTACGAGCTCGGCGGCATCGTACTCGTCGGGGGTGGCGGGTCGCAGGCGCCGCACCTGGATCTGGGCTCCATATTGGGGGTGCACGCTAAACGTGCCGCCAACCACGACCACGTCTCCGGCGGAGATGCCTAGCGCCTCGTCGGATGGGTCGAAGTGGATGGCCGCCACCTCGCCGGTGGCGTCTCGCAGCTTGAGACGCAGGAAGGTCTTGCCGTTACGATCGGTGGCGGTGGTCTTCTCGGAGCAGGTGAAACAGGTGTCAACCGCCTGACCGCTCTGCAGCTCAACGATGGGCGTGCGCGGCGTGGCCGAGGGACTCCCGAAGTGGTTGGTCATGTGCTCTCCTTGGTCTTCTCTAGGCTACCAGACTGCCCGGACGCGGGACGAGGGAGAGCTTCCGGTCGCGAAACGCTCGCGCGGGAACGGGCGCGGCCGACTACTTGGCCTTGCCGGCCGCCTTCCTGGTGGCGGCCTTCTTGGTGGCGGTGTCCTCGGTAGCCTGCCCCGTGGCCTGCTCCCCTGCTGCCGCGGCCGCCTCGCTGGGGGCTGTGGCCGGCTGCTGCGCCGCGGCGGCCTCCGCCGGCTCGGCCCTTGCGCCGCCGCCCTCTCTACCGTCTCGGCATCCGTCTGGCCGCGCAAGGCCGTGATCTCGGCCTCCTTGTCTTGCAGCGCGCGGCGGGCGTCGCGCAGTCGTGTCGTCATGGGCTCGAGATCCGGGTGCGCCAGCTCGCCACTCTCGACCAGCAGGAAGGTCGCATGGCCCAGCTCACGCTCGGCCTTGCGGATGTCGTTCTGCAAGACCACTGTGCGCGCCTGAGCGGCGGTGACCTTGCCGGCACGTTCGGCGTCGGCCGCCAGCGCGTTGGCCTTCTCCTTGACGGTGTCGAAGAGCCCCATCTTGGCCTCCTTGTTCCGCGTCTGGCTAAGGCCGGACGCTGCCAGATTCAGTCTGGCGTCTTCTCAGCCGCGCGTCCAGTTGTGGCGCTCTCCCGCAGCCCCGGCGCGTTGCGTGTACATCCCCTTGTCGCGGGCTTCACTCGTGCGCCCCGTCACTGTACTGTTCGTTCTGCTTGAGAATCACAGGCGCATCCGTCAGGCTATGCGGGCATACGCAAGGTGAGGGAGGTGGCAGACAGCATGAGCGTCACTCTCGGGGGCATGGCCCTGCGCGACGGGGTCCTTCTGCAGAGCGAACGGTTCTGGGCCGCCGCCGTGCGTGGTCCGAACGGCGACGTAAGCGTGGCCTCCGGGCGCAAGCCGTGGCTGCCCGGCCGTGAGGCTCTGCAGCACGTGCCCGTGGTGCGCGGCTTGGTGCGGGTCGGCGAGTCGCTCGCCGTGCTCCCCGCCGTGCGCCGCGCCACCGGCACTCGCGTAATGCCCCAAGCAGACCCGCGCATGCTGGTCGCCACGGGCGTGAGCGCGGTAGCTATTCTGGCTCTGCGCGGCACGCGTCGCGGTTCGCCGCTTCTGAAGGAGCTGGCCGCGGCCGGAGCTTCCCTGGCGCCCGTATTGCTGGCGCTACGCGACTCGCGTTTGGCCCACTACCATGGAGCCGAGCACAAGAGCGTGGCGGCATACGAGAGCGGCATCGATCCGACGGCCGCCGCGAAGGAGCACGCGAGATGCGGCTCCAACCTCATCGCGCCGATGGTGGTCACCAGTGTCGCCACCAACCTGGTGCTGCGTGGGGCGGGTAAAGAGCGTAATCCCGTGGCCACTCTGGCCGCCGGGCTGGTGAGCATCGGCACGGCCATGGAGCTCTTCTCCTGGATGGCTCGCCACCAGGAGCACCCCGTCGCCCGCGCGCTGAGTCTTCCGGGAATCGAGATGCAGCGCTGGTTCACGACCAGTGAGCCCGACACGCAGCAGCTCGATGTGGCGCACCTCGCCCTGCAGGAGGTCTTAAGGTTGGAGGAGTCCGCCGCCGTTTCGTAACGGCGCCGCCGACCGGACCACGCCGGCCGACCGGCCCGCGCGGGCGCTGAGCGGGGCCCAGGCTGCGCGCGGCGGGCTTGACGTGCTTCAGGCGTCCGCCGGCTCGCGGGCCGCGAGCCGGCGGCGACGGCGCTCCTGCGCTTCGGCGAACCACGTCTTCTGCTGGTCGGTCTGCGGCTTGAGCTCGGGCACAGGGATAGGCCGTCCGCCGTCGTTGAGAGCGACGAACACGAGATAGGCCGAGTTGGTGTGTATCACCACGCCGCTCGCCAAGTCTTCGGCCTCAACGCGCACACCCACCTCAACCGAGGTGCGGCCGACGTAGTTCACATTGGCCATGAGGCGCACCAGGTTGCCTACCTGCACGGGATAGTGGAAGTCGATGCGGTCGATGGCCGCCGTGACCACCGTGTTGCGGCAGAAACGGTAGGCGCAGGCGCCGGCGGCATCGTCGATGAGCTTCATGATGATGCCGCCGTGGATATTGCCCATGAAGTTGGCGTCGGCAGGCTGCATGAGGTGGGTGAGCACGAGGCTCGTCTCACTGCCGCGTGGCAAAGGGTTCTCTGTGGGCATCTGGCCTCGGCGAGCGTCAGATGTCGAAGGCCCCGGGGGCGCCACGCTGGCGCCGGTCGCGCACCGTGCGCCCGGCGCCCCCGGAGCGGTCGCCACGACGCTCGCCCTGGCGGCGGTCCATGATGACCTTGATGTTCGGGTTGTCTTTGTAGTGCTCGACGAGACGCCGGTAGGCGTCTTCACCGAGCTCGGGCGGCACGACGCAGTAGATCAATGCGGCCTCCTGGTTGGCCCGAGCAAACGGTAGCACATGGCCGGGTGCCGTCGCCATAGCAACCAGAGGGGTAAGGGCCGGACCAACCCTTCCGGTCGGTCCCGGCCCTTCTGAAGGGGGTACCATGGCCAAGTATCGGCAGCAACTCGCGATCGCTTTAGCGAGTCTTGTGCGCGGGGGCCGCGCGAGCCCTCGGGAGCCCCGTAGGGACGCGCGCTGGCGAGCGTCGGCGGCACTGGCGCTCTGGTAAGCTACGGTGGCCACATCGGTCAGTCAGAGGGAGGGCGGCGCCCTTGACCTCGCCTCCGTTGCAGGGGCGAGAGACGCGGAGATGGATGGATGAGCGATCGGCTGCCGGGCCCCGACGTTCTCGCGCTCACGTCCGACGTAAGCCTCGCCATCAGCGCGAGTGCAGACCTGGGCGAGATGCTCTCCGCCGTGGCGCAGCGCGTCGCCGAGGCTCTCGGCGTATGGGAATGCCTCATCTACGAGTACCGGCCGGAGAGCGGCGCGCTGGTGACGTCGGCTCTCTGGTCGCCGGACAGCGGTGCCAGCGACAAGGCTCGGCTGGGCACCGTTTATGCGCTCGCCGAACGTCCTGCGTACGCTCGCCTGCTCGGGCAACGCTGCCTCCTCGAGTGTCATCTCGACGACCCGAATCTGGACGCCGCCGAAGGCGCCTTCATGCGGCGCTTCGGCGAACGCAGCGCGCTCTCCATCTCTCTGGTGTTCCACGACGAGGCCATCGGGGTGCTTTCGCTGGTAGAGAAGCGCGCCGCACGGCGTTTCAGCGCCAGCGACTTCCGCCTGCTCGAGCTCATGGCGGCGCCGGCCGCCGTGGCCGTGCACAACGCCCGCATGTTTCGCCGCGAGGCCGAGCAGAACCGGCGCCTGCAGGCGCTCCTCGCGGCGAGTCGTGCCATGACCTCTACCATCGACCTGGACGGCCTGCTGGCAGCCATCGCGCGCGCCGCGGGCCAGGCTCTGGATACCGCCGAGTGCGTGATCAACATCTACGATTCACGCGATGAAACCATCACCGTCGCCGCCCACCACCGGCGTGACCAGGGCGGGGATGCGCCTGCGAGGCTGGGACACCGCTACTCGCTGATCGACTTCCCGCTCGACCGAGTCGCTCTATTCTCGGTGGCCATCGAGGAGGTGCAGGTCTCGGATGCCGGCCTCGACGAACGCAGCCGCGCCACCATGCTGGAGAACGGCGAGAAGACGCATCTCACGGTGCCGATGCAGTACGAGGGCCGGCCCATCGGCTTGCTCGTGTTCAAAGAGCTCGCCCACCAGCGTCGCTTCGCCGCGGACGAGAAGGCGGTGGCGCGCGCCCTGGCGGAACAGGCCGCGGCCGCCATCCACCATGCGCAGTTGTTGCGTCAGACGGAGCAACAGAAGGAGCAGCTCGACCGTCTCCTGGAGTCGACCAGGACGATCAGCTCCAGCGTGGAGCTCGAGGACGTGCTCGCCAGTGTCGCGCGCACCACCGCCGAGGCTCTGGGAGCCGAGCAATGCCAGATTCAGGAGTACCGCGCCGAGGCCAACACGGTCACACCCGTCGCCTTCTGGCAGCGCGATACCACACGGCCGGAGCCGGACAGCCTGCACAAGACCTTCTCGCTCGACAACGAGCCCAGCGAGCGCGCCTTCCTGGAGGCCAAGGCGGTGGTGCAGCAGCTGCGCTCGGACCCCGACCTCGCCCGGCCCACGCGGGTCATCATGGACAAGTACGGCGATCTCTCGTACCTCAACATCCCGCTGGTGTTCAACGACCAGTCGTTCGGCGTCATGGTGCTGGTGGAGACGGAGTGCGAGCGGCGCTGGACGGCTGAGGAGGTAGCCCTGGCGCAGGCGCTCGGCGAGCAGGCGGCCGTGGCCATCGAGCACGCCCGGCTCTATCGGCGCGTGCAGGACGAGGCCGTCACCGACGGGCTCACGGGGCTCTTCAACCATCGTCATTTCTATGAGCGTCTCGACCAGGAGATCGCTCGCGCCCGACGCTACGGCACGCCCGTCTCGCTGCTCATGATCGACATGGACGGCTTCAAGGCGTTCAACGACCGTCACGGTCACTTGGCCGGCGACGCGGTGCTGCGTCAGCTCGCCGGTCTACTGCGCGCCGAGCTTCGCCACCAGCTCGACGTCGCGGCGCGCTACGGCGGCGAGGAGTTTGCCATTATCCTGCCCAACACGCCCATGGTGGCCGCCACGCAGGCGCAGATGGAGATGGACCTGGCCGGCAAGCTGGCCAAGGCGAAAGACGGCGATCAGCCACCGGCCCCGGGCCACCGCGACGGCGCCGAAGAGGTGGCGGAGCGCATCCGGCGGCGTATCGCCGAGACCACGTTCAACGGTCATGACGGCAAGCCGCTCAGCGTTCTCACGGTAAGCATCGGGGTGGCCGTGTTTCCGCACAAGACAAGCTCGCCGGAGGATCTCGTGGCCAACGCCGACGCGGCCCTCTACAAGGCCAAGCGCGCCGGCAAGGACCGCGTCGAGAGCTTCGGGTGACCAGGGCCGAAGCCCTCTATAGCTAGCCGAGCTGCGTGAGTGTGTCGAGCGCCGCCGGGTCGCCGGCCATCACCTGCGCAGCGGTGCCCTCCACGCGTGCCACCATGCCGTCGACGAAGTACTGGGCCGCGAGCAGCTTGCCGGCATCGTCCTGGGCGGCACTGGCCAGCAAATAGCCGCAGACCACGTCGATGGCCATCTCCACCAGCCGCCGGGCGTGAAAGTCGCGAAAGCGCACGTCGTCGAGATCGCGCAGGCGCGCTACGGCGGCCGCCAGCCGGGCACGGGCCTGCCGCAGGCGGGCCAGCAGCTCCGGCGTGGCCGTGAGATCGGCGCCATCGAGCTCGTTCAGCCGGTCGGCCAGCGTGCCGCCGAGCACGCCGCCGATGGCGGCCACTACCTGCAGCTGCGTGGTGCCCTCGTAGATGTTGGTGATGCGCGCGTCCCGCGCATGACGCTCCACGGCGAAGTCGCGCATGTAGCCGGAGCCGCCGTGCACCTGCAGCGAGTCGTAGGTCACCCTGTTGGCCATCTCCGTGCAGCAGGCCTTGGCCAGGGGCGTGAGCAGAGCGGCTAGGCGGGTGTACTTCTTGAGTTCGGCGCGCAGCGCCTTTGGGTCGCTGTCGGCCGCGGAGGCGCTTGCCGGCACGCCGGCCATCGGTGTTGGCTGAGCCTCTTGGAGCTGCGCGAGGCGATGCTCGAGCACTTCCTTGGTGTCGACGACGAGGGCCGTCTCGTAGAGCAGGGCGCGCGCCGCCGCGATGCTCACTTTCATGTCGGCCAGTATGCCGCGCACTGCCGTGAGCTCACCGATGGGGGCGCCGAACTGCACCCGCTCACCGGCGTACTTGGCGGCCGCGCGGTAGGCCGCTTCGGCGATGCCTTGCGCCTGCGCGGCAATGGCCAGGCGGGCGCCGTTCATGAGGCTCATCACGTACGTCGTGAGGCCGCGCCGCCGCTCGCCGATGAGCAGCGCCGGCGCGTCGTCGAACTGCAGCTCACAGGTGGGCGAGCCGTGGATGCCGAGCTTGTCTTCGAGGCGCCGGATGCGCATGTGCTCGTCGCGCTCGTAGAGGAACATGCTGAGGCCGCGGGCGTCGCTGGTGCCCTCCTCGGAGCGCGCCAGCACCAGGCTGATCTGGCCGCAGCCGTTGGTGATGAAGCGCTTCACGCCGTTGAGCCGCCAGGTGCCATCGGGCTGCTCGCTGGCCTTGAGCTGCACGTTCTGCAGGTCGCTGCCGGCCTCGGGCTCGGTGAGCGCCATGGAGCCCGTGACCTGGCCGCTGGCGAAGCGCGGCAGGTAGGCGGCCTTCATCTCGTCGGAGGCGAATTTGTTCACCGTCTCGCTGATGTCTTGCAGACCGAAGATGTTCATGAGGGCCGGGTCGGCGCGGCTGATCATCTCGACGATCATCACCGACACGCTCACCGGGAAGTTGAGGCCGCCGTAGCGGCGCGGCAGGGTGATGCCCATGAGGTCGGCTTGCGTAAGGCGCTCGAGGCTCTGGGCGATGCCAGGCGCGTAGCACACCTCGCCCTGTACCAGCTCGCTGCCGGCGCGGTCGACGTCTTCGGCGCGCGGCGCCACGAACTCGCCGGCGATCTCGCCGGCGATGGCGAGCGCACGCTCATACGAGTCGAGCGCGTCTTCGTAGTCGCGCGGAGCGTAGGCGAAGTCGTGCGCCTGGGCGTAGTCGTCTTCGCGGAGGCGCACGACGCGCGCCAGGTCGAGGCGTCGCAGTGTGGCCTGCAGGTCCGGGTTGTCGCTGTAGAAGTTGCTCATGAGGCGCCTCCGGGCGCGGCGGTCGCGGCGCCGGCGGTGCTCTCGCCGGCGGCCGCGCCCTTCGTCCTGTAGGCCTTGATCAGGAGAGGGATGACCTTGTGCAGGTCGCCGACGATACCGTAGTGCGCGACGGCGAAGATGGGGGCCAGCGGGTCGGTGTTGATCGCCAGAATGCGGGCGCTCTGATCCATGCCGGCGCGATGCTGCACGCTGCCGCTGATGCCGCAGGCGATGTAGAGCTTGGGGCGCACCGTGGTGCCGGTCTGGCCGACCTGGTGCTCGTGGCCGACCCAGCCGGCATCGACGGCGGCGCGGCTGGCGCCCACCACGCCGCCGAGCGTGCGGGCCAGCTCTTCGACGAGCGCGAAGCCCTCGCGCGAACCCACCCCCACGCCGCCCGAGACGACCACGCGAGCCCCCTTGAGGTCGACCTTCTTCTCTTCTTGCACGCGGCGCACGAGGCGCACGACAAAATCGGGCTCCGTGAGCACGAGTCGGTCGGCCGGGGCGACCGGCGCGGACGTGCGCTCGACCGGCACGGCGACGATCTCGCCGCTGCGCGTCGGGTCGGCCTGCGGCATGACCATGACGCCCTCGCGCACTGTGGCCATCTGCGGCCGGTGCTCGGGGCTCACGATGGTGGCGATGATGTTGCCGCCGAAGGCGGGGCGGATCTGGTAGAGCAGATCGGCATAGGCTTCGCCCTTGGCCGTGAAGTCGCCGATGCGCAGGTCGGTGCAGTCGGCGGTGAGCCCGGTGCGCAGGGCGCTGGCCACTCGAGGTGCCAGGTCGCGGCCGGTGGTGGTGGCGCCGTAGAGCACGATCTGCGGCGTGTAGGTGCGGATAAGGCTGGTGACCACGTGGGTGTACGGCAGGGCCAGGTAGTCGGCCAGATCGTCGTGCGCGGCCAAGTAGACGGTGTCGGCGCCGCGAGCTACGAGGGCGGGCGCCAGGGCCTTCACAGCCTGGCCGGCCCCCGCCAGCACGGCGCCCACGCCCACGCCGAGCTTGGCGGCGAGCTCGCGCGCTCGGCCCAGCAGCTCGAGGCTCACCTCGGCGACGACGCCGTCGTGCTGCTCTACGACGACCCAGACGCCGCCTTTGCTGTTCGGGCTATTATCGGGTGCTCCTTCGGCGCCCCCGACGATGACCCGGCTACGTGGGTCACCCAAGGATGTGCTCCTCTATGAGCTCGTGCACCAGTGCGTTCACGCCGGCCTCGTTGGGTGTAACCATGCGCGCCTCGCTCTGGGCGAGCACCACGCTCTCGATCTCCTTGACCCGGGTGGGCGAGCCGCGCAGCCCGAGGGCTTCGCGATCCGCCGCCAGTGCGACGTGGTCCCACTCCATGACCTTGGCGCGGCACACGGGCTTTCCGTCGCGGCCAAGCATGCATACCTCGGCCTCGTCGCTCTCGGGGTCGAGGTAGCTGTCGTCGTACTCCGGCAGCGCCTCGGCGATCACGTGCTTGTAGGTCATGACGAGCTTCACGCTGGCCGGCCGGGGCTCGTTGGCCTCGCCGCTGATGGTGAGCAGGCAGGGCAGCGGGCTGGAGAGGGTCTCGAAGCCGCCCTCGATGCTGCGCGTGGCGGTGACGGAGCCGCCGGCGCCGCTCTCCGGGGCCACCAGCTCGTCGATACGGCTCACGCACGTGATCTGCGGGTAACCCAGTTTCTCGGCCGTCTGCGGCCCCACCTGAGCGGTGTCGCCGTCGATCGCCTGACGTCCGCAGAGCACGAGGTCGCCCCCGCCGAGCTTGCGCACGGCCAGCGCCAAGGCGTAGCTGGTGGCCAGGGTGTCGGCGCCGGCGAAGGCCCTGTCGGTGAGCAGGATCACCTCGTCTGCCCCCCTGTACAGCGACTCGCGCAACACCTGCACGGCGGCCGGCGGTCCCATGGTGATCACACTCACCCGCGCGTCGACCTTCCCCTTCAGCTTCAGCGCCTCTTCGAGCGCGTTGAGGTCTTCGGGGTTGTACAGGTCGGCAGGGCCGCCCGGTTGATGGTGCCGTCCTTCTTTCATGGCTTCGCCGGTGACGTTGGCAGTGTCCGGGACCTGCTTTACGAGGACGAACGATACGCAGCTGTGCGCATGGCTCTTGAACTTCCCGGCGTAATTGGTTGCGAGCCGGATCGCTACCAGATTTCGACCGCGTTCGGCAAAGAGACGGTGCTGCGACGACCGCTGGACCACAGCAGTCGGCGCCGGCGATCGAGCGCCTCCAGCCTCAGGCGGTCGGACCCGGGTGGGAGACCCCCAAGACACTACCCGCGGCCGCGTGGGCGGCGCCCCAAGACTGCCGGCGCGGGTAGTTCACAGGCCGCCAGCGCCGTGATCAGATCTTCCTACCCGATCTGATCACGGTGATTCTGAGGCTGGATTGCAGCTGTGGCTCCTGCGTGCTCCTGGGCCTACTTGCGGTGGGCTCGCTCCGCAAAGGTGTCCTCGGCGACGCGTGTCTTGCCGCTCCCTTGGCGTGGTCGATCCCGGAATCGATTGCTGCCCTGCGCGGAGGGTGGAGTTCCGCGGCCGTCGTCGTGCTGCCCACTCTGCTGGTGGCAACTACCCCGCTGGTGACAGCTCGCAGGCGCTGGAGGCCGCTGATTGTGTCAGCCACTGCGCTTCTTGGTGGGGCTGTTGTCACGGTGCTGCATCCACTTCTGCCTCAGGCGTTCCATCTCTGACGAGAGGCGGCCGAGGCCGCCGCCTCGGTCAACCGCTGACGACCGCGCCTGCCTCCGCGTCGGGCCCGGCCGCCAGAACCTCGGGGTCACAGAGTCGCGGTAGGGGGCGAACTGCTCCGCGAACATGGCGGCCAGCTTGCGGGTCGCGGTCGTAGGCCTCCTTGTCCGGCCACGTCGAGCGCGGCGCGAGGATGCCCTCGCCGGCGCAGTGACGCGCATCCGGGACCAGGACCTTGAAGACCGGATGCGGGCTGAACGTCGCCTGGCCAGGCGCCGTCTAGGTGCCGCCGTGATCAGCCTGCGCGTGAGCTCGATGCCCATGCGCCTGGCCGATCCCGTAGGAGCCGCCCGCTCCAGCCGGTGTTCACGAGCCAGCAGTCCGCGTCGTGCCAGGCGAGACGCTCCGCCAGCATGGTAGCGTAACGGCGCCCGGAGCGGCATGAACGGCGCGCCGAAGCAGGCCGAGAACGTCGGCTGCGGCTCGTCCACGCCCACCTCGGTGCCGGCCACCTTGGACGTGAACCCCGCTGAGAAGTGATAGCCGGCCATCGCGGGCGTCAGCTTGGCGATCGGCGGCAGGACGCCGAACGCGTCGCACGTGAGCAAGAAGACGTTCCGCGGGTGGTCGCCCACGCCGCCCAGCACGGCGCCGGGGATGTGGTCGATGGGGTACGTGGCGCGAGTGTTCTCGGTGAGGAAGTCGGAGGCGTAGTCGATCGATGCGAGTCTGTGGGTCGACGATCACGTTCTCGAGAATGGAGCCGAAGCGGATCGCATCGTAGATCTGCGGCTCGCTCGCTTCGCGGAGGTTGATGGCCTTGGCGTAGCAGCCGCCCTCGAAGTTGAACATGCCGATCGTCGCTCCAGCCGTGCTCGTCGTCGCCGATGAGGTGTCGCGTTGGGTCGGCCGAGAGCGTCGTCTTGCCGGTGCCGGAAAGGCCGAAGAACAGGGCCACGTCGCCGCTCTCGCCGATGTTGGCCGAGCAGTGCATGGGCAGCACGTCGCGCTGCGGCAGCAGGTAGTTCAGCACCGCGAAGATGGCCTTCTTCATCTCGCCGCCGTACATGCTGCCGAGGACGAGGACGACGGCGTCTGAAATCGATGCCCACGAACACTGAGCTGCGCGTGCCGTCGACGTTCGGCGCTGGCCCGCAGCGCGCCGCAGTCGATCACGGTGAACCCGGGCGTGAAGTCGTCGAGCTCGGCCGGGGCAGGGCCGCACGAAGAGGGTGGTCGCGAACAGCGCGTGCCACGTGGCATCGGCCACGACGCGCGACCGGCAGCCGGTAGTTGCGCTCGGCCCCGGCGAAGCCGTCAAACACGTACAGGTCGCGGTCGTGCAGGTAGCCGCGCGCCTTGCCGAGGAACTTCTCGAACAGTGCCGGCGAGCAGGCTTTGTTTACCGCGCCCCAGCTCACGTCGGCGGCCTCGGGACAGTCGACCAGAAAGCGGTCTTGCGGGGAGCGGCCGGAGGGCTCCCCGGTCTTCACCACCAGCGCGCCGTTGGCGGCGAGGATGCCCTCGGCGCGCGCCAGCGAACGCGCGATGAGCGCGGCAGGGGCCAGGTTACGGTGGATCGCTCCTGCCCCGCCGATGCCTAGAGCATCGAGCTGTGCCCTGACGTCGGCTTCAGTAGTGATGACTGTCCCCACGATTGTCTCCCAGGGTTGGTGCCGCGCGGAAGCTGCAGCCACGCTGCCGCAGTCAGGTCGAACCGTACCAGACCCCGGCGGGATTCTCCAAGATGCGACTCTGCGGCCGGCGAGCTGACAAGCGGTTGGGCGAGGCCCTGGCTCGTAGGGGGTATGATTCCACCCTATGACGGAGTCTTCACCAATGTGGTCGTTCGCTTCGCGCCGTCGCCCACGGGCTACCTTGCATCTCGGCAGTGCCCGGACCGGCCTCTACAACTACATCTTCGCGCGCCGCCACGGCGGTGCGTTCATCTTGCGCATCGAAGACACCGACCCGTCGCGCAGCACAGAAGAGGCCATCGCGCAGATCATCAGCTCGATGCGTGAGATGGGGCTCGACTGGGACGAGGGCCCGGAGGTGCCCGGTCCGCACGCGCCGTACCGGCAGACCGAACGGCAGCCCATCTATCGTGAGTACATCGCGAAGCTATTGGCGGGCGGGCACCTGTACCCGTGCTTCTGCACGCCTGAGGAGCTCGAGGCCGAGCGCGTCGCCGCACAGGCCGAGAAGCGGCGCATGGGTGTACGGCGGCAAGTGCCGCACGCTGGCGCGCGATCAGGTGGAGCGCCGCCAGGCGGCCGGCGAACCGTTTACGTTGCGCGTGCACGTGCCTCCGGGCAAGACCGTGTTCCACGACATGTTGCGCGACCCTGTGGAGTTCGACAACGCCACCATCGGCGACTTCATCGTGCAGCGCAGCGACGGCACCATCACCTACAACCTGGCCGTGGTGGTCGACGACGTGACGATGGGCATCACCCACGTGATCCGCGGCGACGACCATCTGAGCAACACACCCAAGCAGATCGCGATCTACGAGGCCCTGGGCGCGCCGGTGCCCGCGTTCCTGCACATGCCGCTGCTGTTCGGCACCGACAAGAAGAAGCTCAGCAAGCGCCACGGGGCCACCAAACTCGAGCAGCTCACCGATATGGGCTACCTCGTCGAGGTGGTGCGCAACTACTTGGCCTTCCTCAGCACCGAGTTCGACGAGAGCATGATCACCTGGTCGCTCGACGATCTGGTGCGCAACCTCGATGTGGCGAAGCTGGGCACGAGCGCGAGCATCTTCGACCCAGAGAAGTTGCGCTGGATGAACGGACGCTTCATCCGCCAACTGAGCGACGAGGCGCTCGGCGAGCGCCTCGTCGCCTACCTCACAAGGGTGCGGTTCTTCGACCCGGGCGTGCCCGCCGCGGAGCTCGCTCAAGAGGGCGCCGATGTGCTCGCCGCGGTGATCGAGGCGGCCGACGTGGTGCACATGCCGCCGCCTCAGCCCAACGATGTCCAGGTGGCGCATGATCCACACGCTGGCGCCGCTGGTGCGCGAGAAGATCGACCTGCTGTCTGACTTTCTGCCCCTCGCCGGCTGGTTCTTCCGGCCGCTCGAGTTTGCCGAGGGCGCGGCCGAGAAGCTCGCCGTCACACCCGGGGCGGCCGAGGCGCTACGCGTAGGCGGCCGTGCGGCTGGCGGCGTCGAACCCGACGACGTGGAGCACATCGAGGCCGCCGTGCCGGGCTCTGCCCGGAGGCGCTCGGCGCAAAGCCGAAAGCTGTGTTCGCCGTGCTGCGACTGGGCATAGCGGCCGAGCGTCACCCCCGGCCCTTCGAGTCGCTCTGGGCGATGGGCTGTGACGAGGCCGTCGAGACGGCTGACCACGGTGGTGGCGCTGGCCGCTCAAGCTCCTGGGGATCCTGCATCCCTTCGCCGACGGTCGCGCCGAGTGACCCTTACGGTCTTCACGATCATCGTGGCAATCGTCTGTGGGAAGCGCGCAGACCGCCTCGGGCGGCCGATCAATGAAGTTGCCGGCGAGTCAGAAGGGAGTCCCCCATGGCGGAGATAAAGAACCGTGAATGCCCACCGGCAAAGTCGCTCAACGCTCCTCGTGCGGTGAACGAGGGGGACAGGAGACCGTTGTCGGGGCTGCGAGCCTGGTTTACTACGGGCCGTGCGGTTGCGACATCGTGCACGAGGAGGCGGAGCAGCTCAGCCGGCGCCGAGACGTAATCGGCTGCCAAGACGGTGCCGGCCGTCGAACTGCAGGTGAACTGGAAGATGACCACGCCGCCCGCCGAGACGAGCCGTGTCGCGTCTGTCAAGAACTACCCGGGCTGCGAGCTGGCGGCGACGCGACCGCCCTCGTCTGCGTGCGGTGCACCTACGGCACCCCGCACGTTGACCCGCCTGCGGTGGTCAATCAACGAGGACGAGGGCGAGAAGTGAACCGTTGCCCTCGTCTCGCACCACGTTGATCTTGAGGCTCGCATTGCGCACGGTCGTGAAGACGTCGAGGCCGCAGCTCTCCATTGAAGGGCGTGCCTTCTCCGGCGTGGGGCACGCTTTGCCCTTGGCGCACGACTCGCAGAGGTCGCAGGGGCCGGCCCCCATCGTCCAGGCTTTGTAATGGCCGGCAAGAAACAGCTCGCGCTCGAGCGCCAGGGCGGCGTCGTTCAGGCGTGATGCCGGTGTCGCTGCGTTCTCGCCCCACGATCGGTCCTACGTGAAGGAGCACGGCGCTGCGGAACTCGGCGAGGAGGTCGCGGGTGGCCTGCACAGGCGGCAGGTTCGGAGGGCAGGTGCGGCGCTGGCCCACCTCGTCGCACCCAAAGAGCACTTCATGCGCACCCATTCGCCGACGACGACCTTGCCGACGTCGACGGCGACCGCGGCGTCGGCGCCGAGCGCCAGCGCACAGTCGCACCAGGCGTCGAGCTGAATCGGGTGCGTCATGGTGCCTCCTCGGTGTGCGCCGGCGGCTGAGTGGCGGCCGGCAGCACGACAGCGGTAATGGTATGGGCCGCGGCCCCTCGCGGCGCGCAGTCGGCGGGCCCGCCGAGCCCGGCAAGGGCGGCGGGCAGTTCGGACAGCGCTCTGATCTCCGCGTCGGGGGCCGGTGTGCGGCCGTGGAGTTGCGCCCGCACCGGGTTGAGCCAAACAGCGCGCAGATGAGCCTTCTTGGCGCCGACTACGTTGTTGGGCGACGAGTTGCCCACCATCACCGCGCGGGACGGGTCGAGCGGCAGGCCCGCGTGCCCGGCGCGCAGCAGCGCGGCGCGGAAGAAGAAGGCATCTGGCTTGGCGGCGCCCACGTCGCGCGAGCTCACCACGTCGTCGACGAGCTCGTTGAGGCCCACGCGGGCGAGGGCAGCGCGCACCAGATTGGTGCCCGAGAGATCGGCGTTGGTGGCGACCATGATCCGGTAGTGGGGACGCAGGCTGCGCAGCACCTCCTGCGCGCCGGCCACCGTCTTCACCCGGGACCAGGTTGCCATGGGCCCCTCCTGGGAGGGGTCGTCTACCATCATGTGTGTCACCCCAATCGAAGAACACCGCCTCGATAGGGGTCCTTGCCCGCCGGCGCTGGTCGGCTCGGATCTCCGCATCGCCGGGCAGCACCAGGTGCACCGCCAGCGCCACCGCCACGCCCAGCGCCCAGCCCGCGGCCACGTCCGACGGCCAGTGTACGGCCGAGTATACGCGCGCCAGCCCCATGCCCAGCGAAAACAGGCTACCGACGGCCAGCGACGGCCAGCGCCAGCGTGTTGCCCAGGCGCTGAGGATGAGACCGGCCGCCAGCGTAGTGGTGATCGTGGTGTGGCCGCTGGGGAAGGCGTAGCGAGAGGGGTGCGTGATGCCCGCGATGCCTGACGGCGGCATACGCGCGAACTAGACTCTTAACACCAGGGTGAGCAGCATCGTGAGCGCCACCGCGGCACCCAGGTACACGGCGTCGCGGCGCCGGCTGCACGCGGCCAGCAGCCAGACGGCGATCGCCGCGAAGATCCCCAGCACCCACCACGTGCCCAAGGCGTTGAAGACCCCAGCCACGTGCTGCAACGGGAGCTCTTTGACCGGCGCTGCATCCAGACGATCGCGCGGCCGTCCAGGCCGCCGGCGGCGTGCGTGTCTACCAGGGCGGCGAGGAGCACGAAGACCAGCAGGAGCAGCACCACAGCGAGCAGCGCCACCGCGCGCGACGGGCGGTGCCGGCCGGCAGGTGAGTGCTCAGCAGCCGGCACAGGTGAGGCCGCCGAGCGCTTCCGGCAGGTCTTCGAAATGCCTGACGAGGAGATCGGCCGTGGAGTGGAGCGCATCGCTGTTGTTGGCGCCGACGAAGTGCACGGCCGCCATGCCCGCCGCCTGGGCGCCGGCGATGTCGGTGCGCTGGATGTTGCCGACGTGCGCGGCCTCGGGGGCGCGCACGTTCAGCTCGGTGAGGGTGTGCCGGAACACGCGCACGTCGGGTTTGCTCATGCCGTGCTCGTTGGAGAAGAAGAGGTACTCGAAGTAGCAGAGCACGCCGTCGCGCTCCAGTAGCTCGCGCAGCACGCGGCCCGG
>CAWKEZ010000043.1:0-21165 GCA_963848545.1 uncultured Thermoleophilia bacterium | reverse complement strand
TTAGCGCAGATGAGGCTGTTAGTCAAGTGCCTGATAATCCCCTTCAGGGAAGGGGTTAGGTCTCCGATAAAGCCCAACGGATTGCTGCGGCGTCACAATGCTATTAGCTCGCAACGATCAGGAGTAAGCAAATCATGAAGCAGACCGAGCGCCGCAATCCATCCGTATCAACCGCCCGCTCCCGCGGCGGGCGACATGCCGCTCCTGGCGCCGTGGGTCTGCTGATGGCCATGCTCATCGCGGCCTGTGCATCGTTCCAGGAAACGCCGGGCCAAAGGCGCAGCGGATCGACCCGGTGCTGGCCGCGACCGGCTTCCACATGATAGCGGCGGACAGTCCCAAACAGCAGTCGATATTCGCCACGCTGCCGCCGCTCTCGATGCACTACTACGTCTCCAAAGACGGCAAGGCGCGCTACTGGTTCGCCGACCCCTACGAATGCAACTGCCTCTACGACGGCGACGACAAGGCTTATCAGCGCTATCAGAACCTGAGGCTTCAGCAGAAGCTGGTCAAGGAGGAAGAGCAGACCGCCGAGCTTAACCAGGACGCGGCGATGCAGATGAACATGTACGACCCGATGTTTTACCCCTACTGAGCGCGGCTGCGGGACACAAAGATGGAGAGCTTCTTCGCACGGCGCGAAACGCGGCAATGGGTGGTCGTCGCCAGCCTGCTGATCGCGATGATCCTCGTCGCGGGGCCCACCTACGGCGTATATGGAGTCTTCTTCACGCCGTTGCTCAAGGAATTCCATTTGACGCGCGCCCAGGTTTCCAGCCTGAGCGCCGCCTTGTTCCTGGCGATGGGCCTGAGCGCGCCGATCACCGGATGGCTGCTGGATCGGATCGATGCCAAGTTGATTGCGATAGGCGGACTGTTGATCAGCGTGACCGGCTTCATCCTCGCCGGCAAGGCGCACACTTTGAGCGCGCTGCTGATCGCGCACGTGCTGATGGGAGTCGGCGTCAATGCCGCGTGCAATATCACTACCCCTTACGTGGTGGCCAACTGGTTCGGCGCGCGCAGGGGCACGGCGTTGGGTGTCGCGTTCGTGGGACTGGCGATGGGGCCGATGATCATGACCGTCCTTGCCAACCATCTGGTGTCGGCGGTCGGATGGCGCGGCGGCTACTTCGTCCTGACGATCCCGATGGTGGCGATTGTGCTGCCCATCCAGATCGCCTTTATCCGCAGCCGTCCGCCTGTGGGAAGTTGAACCCTCATCGGGCGAGGCGGCCCACGGCGGCGGCACGGCACTCATTCCGGGCCTGGAAGTCGCCCAGGCGCTGGCGGCGCGTTCGTTTCTGGTTGATCGTCCTGACCAACTTCTTCTTCGCCTTCGCGACCATCTCGCTGTCGGTCCATATCATCCCCTATCTGATCAGTATCGGCTTCACGCCCGCTTCGGCTGCCCTGACGATGGGCGTCACCTTTGGTTTCGCCACCCCGGGCAACATCTTCTTCGGCTGGTTGGGGGACAAGGTGCGAAGCCGCGTCGCGCTGTCGGCGTCGCTGGCCAGCATCGCGGTGGCCGTGGTGCTGCTGATGGGCGCGTCGCGAGTCGCGGCGCTGGCGGCTTTCGTCGTGATCTATGGTATCGCGCACCAGGGGCCGGCTTTCATGGTTCCCCTGACGATTGCGGAATCGCTCGGGCTTAAGCGCTTCGGTTCGCTTTCCGGCTTGATTGGACTGATCACCACCCTGGGCGGCAGCCTCGGTCCGGTTGCGGCGGGCCGACTGTTCGACGCGACCGGCAGCTACACCGCACCCCTGACCCTGTTTGTGATATCGCTGGTCTTAAGCGCCATCTTGCCGTTTGGATGCGTGCCATTGGCACAGCCTAACCTACAACGAGCAGACTGGGCACCGAGACCGGCGGCTGCGGCAAGTACGATCGCGTAAAGCTTCCGGGTTCCGCCGATCTATCTCGTGTCACACTCTAATTGTTGTTAATATGTAATCTATGTGGAACGTGTGGCGAGGAGGTGTGATCGTTCGATACAAATTCGAAAGAAAGTCGGAAATTGAAGCTCGCAACGAACCCAGCCTTGATACCCGACTGACGACGGTGTGCCGCCAATTGCTGCTGCTCGCCGCCTGAGTTGTGTACTTGGCCTGATTGCGGGTGCAACAACTTACGCCGCGGAAGGCAGCATCACCACCCGCAGGTGACAACCACCACCGTCTCGCAACCTGCAGTGGGCGACCCGTCGGTCTGGATCGGCAGGAACATCAGCGCGGTTGTGGATGCCTACGGCCAGCCCAGCTATTGGAACGCAAGCCATGACGGGGGTGGGGGTGGCGGCCGGTATATCTTCGATAACCCCAATCAACCGCACTTTGTATTCGAAACGCAACCCGGTGGAATTATAGTGCGAGCCTCCAGAGTGCGCTGATTGTCAGGCTCGGCGGTCACTGGAAATGACTGCGTGGGACGGCGAATGCTTCCGTCCCGTCCGACGCGGTGATCTAACTTCAATTCCAGAAGCCTGCATGGCCCGTTTTATGTTCCGACAGTGCCATCCTGTCCTATTCAGATCCCGGCTTAGAAACTTAACTTGAAGGGCGGGACAAAAGGCAATGTTGAAATGTTCGTAGTCGCAACCAGACTTACTGTTTCTTTGGTAGCCGAAATCGGATAGCACACCTGGGTCTTGCCGGAGCTGCCAACGACCAATATCGAGTTAACCGTCTTAGAGGCCGAGGTCTTCGGCTCGGCGTAATACAGCGTGCTTCCGGCAACTCCACCGTTGAAATTTCCGGAAGTACCCAGAGAACTACTAGTGGTGTTGGGATAACTGATATAAAGGGAATTGGAGGTTAGCGACTGGACATAACGCGTTCCGCTGCAAGCGGGGCCCGTGAAAGAAAAGATCACGCCGGTTGCTACAAACCCTTTGCTATTAACTTGCAACGCAAACTTGTTCTTCCCGATAGTATAAAGAGCCGAATCCGCTCCACCGGTATTTTCGAAGGGCCCACTTCCGCACCGGTGCTGCGACGACCAAACCAGCGAAACCGACCGGCGCTGGCAAGGTGTGCAAGCACCGCCGCGTCCGCCGCTCAGAACATAAAGTTTAAGTCTGCTCATGATTCCTTCCTCGTCTATGTTAAAGATCTACGGGGGCTCATTGGATGCGTTGTCTGGACCCCTTCATCATCATGTTCGCGATGCCGATGGATTCAATCCATTAACGGCCGCAGCGCTGGCCTCGGGCGTCAAGGACTGCGCCACAATTCGTCACTCGACCTTGGCCGCTTTTGACAATATTGCCTCCCGGGTCGGTGCCGGAAACCCGCTTGTGCTCTTTAGCTGGTGGGCGAAATGCCTTTGGCCGCGTTCTCACGTATAACACGCAGTTGTAGCCCCGTGTACATCTTGCCGTTGCACACGAATTGAGAGGGTGTTGCCTGTTTGATATTGATGCAATTCTGGGCGCTCGGAAAAAGCTTACCAGGCGACTCGTACGTGGGCGCCGCAGGCGATGACGTTGGCCATGCCAGTGAACTGCCGGCGCAGCCACCCAGCGTTGTCAGCAGCGTGGACGCCGCCAATCCTGTCAGGAACGCTCGTAGATACTTCATTATCGCTACTCCTTGGACGCGCGTCTCACCGTCGGCCATGGGCTCGGCGGTTTCCTTATTGAGGCTCGCCAGCACGCGCTTTAGTTTTTGGCACGCCTGCTTTTATCACAATCACTCAACCTTGGCAGCCTTTACAATCATGCCAATGTTATTGGTCTCGAAAACCCAATGCTGCTCGCCGTGATGGGCAAAAATGTATAGCGTGCCGCCGGTATCCGACATGGGTGTCATCTGAGTCGGATCACCGAACTTTTTGCTCGCCTCGGCGATATTTTTGCCCTTCCAGTACTTGGGGCTATTCTTGTTCTGCCCGGCGTGCCCCGGTCCCGCCGACATCATCAGAACCGTCAGGCATAGACCGGCAACCGCGAGCATCCATCCTCCGCGCCGGGGGCGGGCGCCCCGCAGGGGGCCCGCCACGCCGACGCTTCCATCGATGGCTATGAAGCATCTTCTTGTTCTCTCTTCAATTAGTAGCTGAACTCCACGTTGAGGAATATAGAATGCATGTCCGGGAACACGGGCCCGGTAATGAATCCGCTCTCGTCGCCTGCGGAGAGAACGCGGCGGCGCTGTTGAATTGATGCGCCTCGGCTCACCGGAAACGCGAACTGACTATGATAGTAGAGCAGGTTCTGAGTGTCCGAGCGCGAAGCGCAGGTACTCATTGTACTGATACGCGACACCAACTACAAAGCGCTGGAAGTCGAACGGGTTCTTGTCCACGTGGATGTTAGGCTGCCACCAGTTGAACATTCCGAACACCGTCACCGGCGTAGTGGGAATGTGATAGTGGCCGAAGAAGGCGAAACCCTCCTCCGCCGCGCGCCCGTTGTTCAGCAGCGCCTGGGACAGCGTCGTAACATCCGACCATCCCGGGTAGGTAACGGTGGCTCGCCGTGCAGGAGCCGCCCGAGGGTTTCGTAACGCAAGTGGGAAATCCAAACGCGTCGCCCGGTCCGCTGCCCGAGAACAGATTGCCGGTATTGAAGGCGTTGTGCCCATAGTCGAACTCGCCGGCCAACTGCCAGGTCTCGGTCGTGTAGGCGACAGCGCCGCGAGCCGCTCGATATGCGACTGCGGACCCTTGAGCGCGGCGGGCAGATTAGCCGTGTCCGGAGTCACGTTGCCGTAACCGTAATTGTACAAGCCCGTGATCCCCAGACCGTCAAACCGCCACAAGGCGCCGAAGGGATAGACCGTTAGCCGGTCAATGTCTCCTTGGTGTCGGTTTGTTCGAAGGCGTGGAAACTCGAGTTGTTGTAGACTCCCGCTTCGTAATCGACGTAGGTCTTTTCGCCGAACTTGACCGGACCGGCTATCGAGATGCCGGCTTGCCCCGAGGCGAGGCTGTAGTAGTTCCACGGCGTCAGGTTAACGAAACGATAGCCGTACAGGTCTTCCTCCCAGGGAACCCACCCGTTGGGAAGGACACCAATCTTGACAGTGGTGCCCTTCATGGTCGGGATCGAATTGAAGAGCGTGTTCAATTGCACATAGGAGTACTTGAGGCGGTAACCCAGGTCGCCGTCCAGACTCGACCCGATGCCCCCGTATTTCCAACTTGTCATTGCTTGACCCAACCGTCCGATACACATTGGGGGTGACGCGAACCGTAATATCCTTGGTCGGAGTAAACAGGAAGTTCAGGTACGCGCGGCTGAGGTCGAACGAATTGTAAGATCTCGTTACCCGGACCCGGCTGATTGATCTGGGTCAGGAACTGAGGACCGAAACTCGGGTGCGTGTACATCGCATAGTCGAAATACCACAAGGTGCCCAGGCTGAACTTGTTCATGAAGTTGTCCGCGAAGTTGGTCCACGCGGGCTTCATCTGGGTCACCTGCTGGTTTAATGCGGCGTTTTGCTGGGCCAGCGAGGCATTGACAGACTGCTGCTGGGTGATCTCGCCCTGCAACGCCTGGGTCTTTTCCTGGACCTTTTCCTCCACCTGGCGATCTAACTGGTCTTCGGTAATCATGCCGGGCATATTAAGGCGAACCCGATGCGCTCCGGGTCTGATGAAGACCTGGCCCGTCCGGGTGTCGACCCACAACTCCACCGGCCTGTTGCTGATGGTTGATTGCGCCCGCACCGGCTCCGGTCCCGGGGCCGCCAGAGCGCCAGCACATCAGCGCCAGCGCAACCGCTTGTATCCTCCAACGTCTCATCGTGCTCTCCCTTCCCTTTTGCGTTCCTGCGGTTCAGGCCGAACCGGACTGATTCCCCTGTCGCCCTTATTTGCTGCTGGCCACGGCTGCGCCGGCCGGCGTCCTCTCGCAACTTGACGCAGCTCACGCGAGGTGTAGGTCTTGCCGTGGCATACGTATTTGGCGGGCGTTTCGTAGCTTACTGTTATTAGGAGGCAGTCCTGGACTCGCGGCACCGGTTGGCCATTCGCGGTCATCACCGGCGCTTTAGAGCTGGTCGAGGGCAATAAAATCGAAGTAGGCGGTGGCGCAACCGCTGAGCGCCAGCGCCAACGCGCAGACCGCGACTGCTTCTCGACGGAGTTTGCGTAGAGTTCTCATCATTACCTCTCCTTGGATTGCTCCCGACAAGCCGACAGTTTTTTGCACACGTCCAACCGCCCGGCAGCACGATTTTTTAGATCTGGGCCCACTCCCGCCGGACGCACGCCGCCCAACGCAGATGATGAACGCGCCAAGCGCGGCGGCTATGGCGGTACTTGACATGACTTCCTTTTCGCTATGTATTGCATCGCTCTGAAAAAGTGGCGGGATTATCGATGTCCAAGGTTACGGCGAAGTTACATAAGATTTATCGAAGCGTTAACCTTCCGTCCCCAAGCCATCTACCAGTCCACATCCATAGGGCGCATGGCCCGTGGCGTGGAGGTTAGTGGCCGGCCGATCCATGGGACGGGTCACTCTCAACGCAGCAACTTTTGATCAGATGCTCGATCAGCCCGTCGATCGCGTTGTGGTTGGCGGAATACATGATCGTCCGCGCGCGTCGGCGGGAGCTCACCAGTCCCGCGCGTTTTAGCTGGCTCAGATGGTAGGACAGCGTGGGCAGCCGGATTTTCAGTTTTTCACCGATATCACCCGCGCTCAGTCCTGAGTATTCTTCCTGGGCGAGCATGGTGAAGATCGCGAACCTGGTTTCCTGGGCCAGCGCGCTCAGCGTCGAAATAGCGGCGTTGATCTCCATATCGGGCTTCAATTCACGCTCCGCTGCCGGAATTAATCAAAATCGTTATCGAATATCCGATTTGTTCTGTCCTTAACGGCGCGTTAAGCGAAGGTTAAAATTGGCGTTTCCGGGAAGCGCGCGCACCCCGCCTTATAAGTAAGGATGCTTGCAGGTTCAGGAACTCGCGCGGCGCCGGCTGGTGGACCTGCGCGCCCGCTTTGCGCCGACCGTCACCGGTCCGCGCGATATGCCAGGCGGTTTGAGCATCAGGGAGGAGCGCCGCCCGTGCCATCGCGCGGGGGTTATCGCCGTACTTGAGTCGAAACAGCCGCTCTCTCAGCGCCGCTGGATCAATTCCCAAAGCGTCGCACGCATCCTCGAAAGACACGCCCTGACGAACCTGGTGGCTGCCGCGGATCCAGTTGCGGGTCTCGGCCAACAACCGGCGCTCCGTTGGCCCTTTGAGAAAGATGTTGATCGCGTCGGCCAGCAACGCCAGCATCAACAATCGCTCCCCGCTGCGCGCGTGCAGCGGGCTTAACTCCGGGTGCACCTGGCAGGGCAGCACCGCGCCCTCGTGTTCGAAGTATTCCGAACCAAACCCGGTATTTGCGTCTTTCAACATCGGCTTAGCTCAACTCTCAAGGAGCTTAAGCCTACAGGCTAGCCGACAAAGCTTTGCCATCCGTTGGTCGCGGTGTTACGAATGTGTGAATTTGGACGCGCGGCAAGGGCCGCACAAAGGCCTGTATTCCTAGTCGATGGCCAGGCTGGCGTAGCTACGGCGGACTGGGTCGGCGGTTCCAGCGCGACGTCGTACTTGAGCAGGCGCCCGCGCCGGCCGCGCAGCAGTTCGAGTTGCGTGTACATCGGCGACAGACCGCAGATACGGCGGCGGTCCTTGTCCTTGTCGATGGCGTGGAAGAAGCCCTCGGGGTCGCCGCGCACGATATTTTCAATCAGCGCGTGGTCCTCCTGCTCGACCCACTTGACGAAAGCCTCATCGGCCGCGCGCTCGTCGCCGAATTTGCGTCCGACATGGGCGAAGTCCACTCCCGCGATAATGCATACGGAGCGTGAATCCGCCGCCAATTCGTCGCGCAGCGCTTCGATGAACGAGCCGACACGGGGATCGGCGGTGGGAACGCGCCCGGCCGCCACCATCTCGTGGAAACGAACTCACCAGGATCGGCGACGACCTTGTAGCCGCGCGTGCCCAGCGCCCAGGCCAGGAACAGCGCCTGGAACTCGATCGAATGTTCGTTGCGATGCAGCAGTTCGTCGGCAAACAAGATCGCCGCCTGAATAGCGGCGTGGCGAGCCGCCCAACGAAATCGCGATCGGTCTCGACCGCGCCCAGCGGCGTCACATAGTCCTTGAGCGTCGGCGGTGAACAACTCCGGGCCCGCGCCATAGTGCGACGTGCCCAGGATGACGAACAGCTCGGGCGGCTCGCAACCCATCAATTCGAAATAAGCGTGCGCGTATGCGGGGCCGCCGCGGCGCGGATCGATATGTGGCGCGATCAGTCCGGCCGGTGCGGCTTGTTCCTGCGCGCGCACTGCGTCCGGGACCGTGGGGAGGATCGAAGAACGCCGCCAACTCCTCGCGCAACTTGCCGGGCGTCGCCTTCATAACACAGACCGGCGTGAATGGCGCTGCGCTCGCTGGTGGCGTTGAATTCCTCGCGCACGGCGGCCCGCCGGCGCGCGAAGTTTTCGCTGTCGAGGTACAGGGCCTGGTCGAGCGCCGCGATCAGCTCTTCGAGCTTGCCCGCGGCAAGGACCTCGCCGAATTGGCGCGCGTAGCCTCTCTGATCTCCGCCAGTGAGTGCCTTCCATCGAACAGCGTAATCAGGAAGTAGCCACCCATTCCAAGCAGGATCGGTTGGGGCGCAATCGCCATCGGATCGCGCAGACAGATCATGGTCTGGCCCTGGTGTTCAAGGGGAAAAGCTTCAACCGCCCGGATCCTGGGTGTGTCCATAACGCCATCGACACGGCATAGAGGCCGCGTTTACAGATGCTACGGCCTCTGCCAGACTGCGGCAAGCCGGATCATGAACGCATCATGGCCCAGCGCCCCGATGATATGATCCTATCGGCACGCCCCCAGGACCGACTGCGCGGCGGCGCCTTTGAGTTGGAGATTGCCAGGACCCGATGACTGCGCAGCCGCGTAAACGCTCCCGACCAGGCGCCAGGGCGCGCAAGGACAAGGCCGCGCCGCGCTACCTGGTCGCGCGCGCTGAGGAAATCGCGCCCGGCGAGTCGCGCAAGTTCATGCTGCCGATCGAGGGCGCCGATGAAGAATGTTTCGTGATCAACTTTCGCGGCGAGTTCCATGCCTACATCAATCGCTGCCGCCACATCCCGATTCCGATGGACTGGGTCGATAATCATTTCTTTGAGGAAGGTGGCCGTTATCTGATGTGTCAGACGCATGGGGCACTGTACCAGCCGGCGAGCGGCGAATGCCTGGCCGGACCGTCGGGATCTTGCGGCAAATATTTGTTTCGCGTTCCACTCGAAGTCGAGCGCGGTCTTGCTCACCTGCACGGCGACCGGCACGCCGGCGGCGGCGGCGCGAGCACGCGCGGACGCTGCTCGCCAAGCTCAGGCGGCCTCGAACAACCCCTGGCCGACCGCCTCGGACTCCTTGACCCATGTGAGGCGCGGCGTGCTCTCCACGCCGCCGCGCACCATGGTCTGCTGCAACGAGGGCCCGGCGAGAAACGCCTCAGCCGATTGGCGCGAAGGAAACCGCAGCAGCACGGTGAGGTCGGTGTTCACGTCGCTATCGCGAAACACGTAATGGCCGGTGCAGCCGTACGTCTGACGCACCGCCTCCTGCTCGTCGAACACGGGCTTCCAGGCGTCGAAGTCGCGCACCTTGTGCTGGATCACCAGGATCATCGCCGCCTCCTTGCCGACGTGAGAGGCGCCGCCCGGGCGCGACGCGGACGGCGTGCCACCATAATTGGGGCGTACCCGGCTCCGGCCGCGGCAAACCAGATTAGCCACCGCAGGCGATCTAACGAGTGGGGCGCCGCAGGTGCACCACTCGTTAGCGCGACGCGCCCAGCAAGGAGCGGGCGAGCGACTCGCCCAAGCCGGCGAGGTCTTCAGTGGCAAGGTAGTGGCCGGCGGCCGCGTCGAAGAAGATGCTGGCCTGCGCCGCGAACTCCTCGTCGGCGGCCCACACCACCACCGCCAGAGGCAGCCGAGGGAGCGCCGCGAAGGCGTAGCCGGCGTCTCCCAACGCCAAGGGACTGCCGCCCAGCGCCGCGGCCGCGCGCTGCAGCGCGGCGAGGCCCAGGGCCGCCAGCGGCGCCTCCGCGCGACTCGCGAACGCCGCCGCGTAGAACAGTCCGTCGGGCAATTCGCGAAAGGCGATCCAGCGGCCAGCCGGCGGCGTGCCGTCGGCGCGCGTGAGGTAGTGCAGCAGCGCGATGGTCACGGCGGCGTGCGCCGGCGCGCCGCTACCCAGTGCGCCGGCGACGCCCTGTGGGTAACTGACGAGATGCGGACGGCCGAAGAGCGGCACCAGCACGCCCTCGGGAGAACGGTCGCACCCCGCCAGCGCGGCCTGCCGCGCGGGATCGGCCGCGGCCCAGGCCGCGCGGGCGCGCTCGAGCGCCGGGCGAAACCGGCGAGGAGTCTCGTCGCTGGGGGTCGTTGGCCTACGTCCCCACGCTGAAAGAGCCCGTGCCCCAGGGCGACGAGGCCACGGCGGTGGCCACCGCCTGGGCGTCGTTGCCGTTGCCGAGGGCCGCCAGGATGCCCCCGTAGCGCCCGTTGTGCAGCGTGATGACCGTCGCCTTCAGGCCCTGCGCCCAGCTCGTATAGGCCTTTACGCCGACCGAGTTGAAGACCGTCGCGCCGGGCATGGACTCAGTCGTGTTCAGCGGGTTGAAGTGGGCGGCGTTGTACCAGTTGCCGCCCTCGGCCATCTCCCAGGCCACTATGGCCGCCACGTTCTCAGAGGTCATGGGCACGGCGAGCGCCTTGAGCAGGGTCTGCGCCCAGGTGACCTGCGTCACCTTGCCGCCGGCCTTCATGAGCAGTTGCGGGGCGCTGAGGATCTTCTTGATCTGCACCACCAGGCCGTTGAGGAGGGCGCTGCGTTCGGCGAGCTTCTCCTCCATGGCGAGGCGCTGGGCGTCGATCGCGGCCTGCGCGTTCTGGGTATCCTGGCGGTTGCTCACGAGGTTCTTCTCGAGGGTCTGCACCTGCGCGGCAAGGAGCGCGGAGCTCTTCTCGACCTGCTGGTCTTCCTGGGCGAGGGCGCGCAGAAAGGCGACCGCCGTCTGCGCGTCGGTGAGGCTCGCCGAGTGGGTCAGAACGTCGAACCACGAGTAGTCGTCGGATTTGTACATCATCACCACGCGGTCGGCCATGACGGCGCGCTGGGTTTCCAGGTTGCCCTGCGCGCGGGTGAGATCGAGACGCGTCTGCGAAAGCTGTGCGTTCACCGCGTAGAGATGCTGCTGCGCCAGCTCATAGCGCTGCTCTATGGCTTTCATCTGCACATTGATCTGGGCCATCTGCAGACGCACGCGCTGCGCCTCCTTCTGCAGGCCGGCGAGCGAAGGCGACGCGAAGGCCGCGGCGGGCCACGCCGCGGCGACCACGACGGCCAGAAGCAGAGCGGCGAACGCCACCCTCGAGAGGTTGCTCATGGTGATACGTAGCTGGGCAGTCATGGCTCTCATGGGGATATATCGACCTCCGGGCGCACTCCTTGACCCCCTCAGGGCCGGGTGCGCACCTCAGGGCCAGGCGCGCGACACCAGCCGGCGGCCGCCTACGGCTTCGCGCCGCGGCCTTGGGAACCCTGCCCGAGGCGGTCAGACCGTGGGCGCGGCGCCCTTCAGACGGTGGGCGCGTCCAGCCCACTGGCTTCGCGGCCGCCGGAGCCGCTCGTCCAGCTCGCGCCGGCGGCGGCCGCCATCACCGCCGCCATGGCCGCGACCTCGAGCAGGCTGAGACGCTGCGAAAGCACGGCGAAGCCCGCCAGGGCCGCGATCGCCGGCTCGATGCTGAGCAACACGCCGTAAGTGGAAGCGCGCACCATGCGCAGGGCCACGAGCTCGACGAAGTAGGGGAAAGCGGACGACAGAAGTGCGACCATCACCCCCAAAGCGACGGCCTGACCGTGCCCGGCGATCTTGACCCCGCCGAGGAGTAGCACCGGCGTGAGGAGTACCGCCGAGCCTGCCAGCATGAGGGTCGTCACCGAGAGAGGGTCCAGCCGTGCCATGGCTCGCTTGGCGAGCAGCAGATACGCCGCCCACCCGGTAGCCGCCGCCAAGGAGAGCCCAATGCCCAGGCCGCCGACCGAGCTGGTGGGACCGGCGAGCAGGGCCACGCCCGCGCCGGCCAGCACGATCCAGAGAAAGTCGACCGGGCGCCGTGTGCCGATCACCGCCACGGCCAGCGGGCCCACGAACTCGATGGCCACCACGATGCCGACCGGCGCGTGGCTGATGGCACCGTAGAAGCTCAGGTTCATGCCCAGGAGAGCCAGGATGAGGGCGCCGACCGCCAGACGGTCGCCCCTCCTGGGCAAGCGCAGCGAACGTGGCCGCACAGCCACCAGGATGGCGGCGGCGACGGCCTGGCGCAGCCAGAGAGCCTCCACGATACCCAGCGACCCGATCACGCGCACGGCAAAGGCCGAGCCGGTCTGCATCGACAGGGCGATGATGACGACGAGGAGCCCCGCCGTGACGGCGGCGCGCTTGGGCGAGCGCAGGTGGCCGGCCGGCGAGTCGGAGGTGCGGCTGCACATTACGCGAGTGTACCGGACAGAGCGTAGATAGTTGTTCTGTGCACCAGCCCGCCCGCACGGGAAGAGTGGGAGGTAGGCGATGTACATCCTAAGAGGGCTGATATGCAGAGACACTGGCGCGCCCGCGCCATGAGCACCCCACGCGCAGACAAACCACCGACGCCGCCGGGCTACAGCCCGCCGCGGTCTCGGCTGGCCCTGCGGCTGGCGCTCGTCTACGCCGTGGTGGCCGCGGCGTGGATCCTCCTCTCCGACACGGCCCTCGACGCGCTGGAGCTGCCGCTGAGGTCAGAACAGGAGTTCGCCTCGCTGAAGGGCCTGGGCTTCGTGCTGGTCACGGCCACCGTGCTCTACGTGTTCGTGAACCGCTGGGTGACGAGGCTGCGTGTCTCACAGGAGCGTTACTGGCGTCTGTTCGAGAACGCCACCGAGGGCATCACCGTCTTCACCGTGGAGCGCGACCGACTGGGGACGCTAACCGATCTCGTCGTCACCGACGTGAACTCCATTCAGCTGGAGCGCACCCACCTGACCAGAGACGAGGTGGTCGGCCGCCGCATGACGCAGCAGCACGGCCCCGACGAGCGCCTGCGCTCGTACTTCGACCTGGTCGCCAGCGCGGCTGCCGCGAGGCACCCCATAGAGTCCGAGCTTCGCGTGAGATCGTCCGGCGAGCACGAGCTGCTCTCGGCGTATCCTTTCGAGAACAACTTGTGGGCGCTGGCGGCGCTGGACGTAACCCAGACGCGTCACGCCGAGGAAGAGCTGCGCAAGCAGGAAGAGCACATCCGGCAGGCGTACCGTGGACGTGCTCGACGCGGTCACCGGCGGCAAGCTCATCCTGCTCACCGAGGAAGACCTCGCGGCCGAGCTCGGGGTGCCGCTCTGTATCCCCACGCCTATCACCGCCACAGAGCAGATGCCTCAGGCGCGGCGTATCGTGGCGGAGGCGGCCCGGGGAAGCTTCCCGGAATGGACGGACCTCACCGATCTTCTCAACCCGGCCTGCGAGGCCCTTGGCAACGCCCTCAAGCATGGCCACGGCGGCACCTACCAAGTGTACGCCAAGGACGGCCGCCTGCAGGTGGCCGTCAGCGACGATGGTCCGGGCATCGACTTCCGTACCCTGCCCAGGGCGGCGCTGGTGCCCGGCTTCTCCACTGCCGCGAGCCTGGGCATGGGCTTCACGATCATGCTGCAACTCTGCGAGCGCGTGCTCCTCAGCACGCGGCCTGGGCACACCGAGATCGTGCTCGAGGTGGCGGCCGGCAGCCAGGCCGCCGTGCACATGGTCTCGGCGCTCACCTGATATGGCGCTCGCCAGCGCGATGAGCACGCAACCGCGGCCCGAAGGCAGCTCCGCGCCCCACCGGGAGGTCGTCGCGGCGGCCGGCTGGCGCCGGGGCGCGGCGCGCGCCCGCCTGGTGGCCCGTCTCGGCCTGGCCCGTGCCCGCGGCCGGCCCCACACCTTGAGCCACCTCCTCACAGGCCGCTGCAACGGGCGCTGCCGCACCTGCCTGTGGCGCAATCCCGGCAGCGACGAGCTGGATACGGCGGCCGTGAGGTGGCTCTACCGCGAGGCCGGCAAAGCCGGCTTCGCGCAGCTCGTGCTGTGGGGCGGCGAGCCCCTGCTCCGGCAGGATCTGCCGGAGCTCCTGCTCGCCGCCCGGCGCGCCGGCCTGCTCACCACCCTCATCACCAACGGCTGGCTCATCGGCGAACGCTGGCCGGAGCTCCGCGGCCGCCTGGATGCGCTCATCCTCAGCCTCGACGACGTGGGTCCTGCCCACGACCAACTGCGCGGCCTGCCCGGCCTCTATGAGCGCCTGCGGACCTTCGTAGACACCCTGGCTGACGACCCGCTACGCCCAACCCTGCTGGTGAACACCGTGCTCTCCAGCCTCAACCAGGGCGCGCTGCAGCGCGTCGCCCCGGTGGCCGCGGGCTGGCACGCCGGCCTGTACTTCTGCCCCATGGAGACGGGCGCGGCGACCTCCGCCGGTATCGTCGCGCCGCTCGCCGATCTGGCGCTCTCAGCGGCGGAGCTGCGCGCCGTGGCCGGCCACGCGGCGGAGCTCAAAAGGGCCGGCTACCCCATCCTGGCGACCGGCGAGTACCTGGAGCTGCTGGCCCGCGACCCGGACTTGCAGGGCTACACGTGCCGGGCGCCGCAGGCGCGGCTCACGGTGGCTGCCGACGGCACGGTGCGGGACTGCCTGCGCAGCGACCGTCCGCTGGCCGACCTGAGGGCCCTGCGGGCCGCCGGCGAACCCCTTTCGCTGCTGTTCTCGCAGCGGCGTTACCGCGCCATGACGGCGGCGGCCACCGCCTGCACGAAGTGCAACAACCCGGACGTGATTGAGCTGTCGTGGCTGTGGGACCTGCGGCCCGCCATGCTCCGCAAGGTGGTCCAGCTGACCAGCCTGTAGGCCCCGCGGCGCCCATAATGCACTACCATGGAGTGCGTCCACGAGAGATGGCGGCGCGGCCGCACGGCGAAGGGACAGCAGACGACACCACGGCACGATCCTCCGCGGGCCGCCGGCGACGGCGGCGGCCACCCCGCGCCCCGCCTCGGCCTTGCCGCCCTGGTCGCCCTCGCCCTGATCTGGGGTTACAACTGGGCCGTCATGAAGATCGGCCTGCGGTACTCGCAGCCGTTCACCTTCGCGGCCCTGCGCACCTTCCTGGGCGCCCTGAGCCTGCTGGTCTTGCTGCCCGTGATGCGCCGGCCCTGGCGGCCTCCTACGATCGGCCTGACCGCGGCCGTCGGGCTCCTTCAGGCCACCGGTTTCGCCGGCCTCATCTCGTGGGCCTTGCAGAGTGGAGGGGCGGGCAAGACCTCCGTGCTCGCCTACACCATGCCCTTCTGGCTCCTGCTGCTGGCCCGAGCCTTCCTCGGCGAGCGCCTGAGGAGATCACAGTGGCTGGCCGTCGGGCTGGCCTTCGCCGGCCTGGTACTGGCGCTGGAACCCTGGCGCCTGCACGGTGTGGCGAGCAGCTTGATGGCGGTGGGGGCGGGCCTCTCGTGGGCGGCCAGCGCGGTCCTCGTGAAAGTGCTCCAGCGCCGGCACACCGTCGATCTGCTGTCGTTCACCGCCTGGCAGATGCTGTTCGGCTCGATCCCCTTGGTCGTCATCGCCCTGCTCACCTACACGGGACCGCCCCTATGGACCGCCTCGTTCAGCGCGGCGCTCGTCTATAACATCGTGCTGGGCACGGCGCTCGCCTGGTTACTGTGGCTGTACATCCTGCGTACGTTGCCCGCTGGCAGCGCCGGCATGAGTACGCTCGCGATCCCGGTGATCGGTGTGATCAGTGCGTGGCTCCAGCTCGGCGAGCGCCCCGGCGGCGCCGAAGCGCTCGGCATGGCGCTCATCGTGGCCGCCCTTTGCCTGCTCGCCCTCCTCGGCGCCCGCCAACACGGGCCGGACGACGCCGCGCCTGCGCTATACTCCGGCCAGGCCGGCAAGGAGGGCGAGAGTGGACCTGTTCGAGACGATCGAGACGCGCTACAGCGTGCGCGGATACAAACCTGATCCCGTCGACGACAACCTGCTGCGGCGCGTTCTTGAGGCCGCTCGCCAAGCGCCCACGGCCGCCAACAGGCAGCCGTTTCGCATCGTCGTGATGCACACCGACGGCCGCGCAGACGACCTTGCGCGAATCTACGGGCGCCCGTGGCTGACGCAGGCGCCGCTGGTGCTCGCCATGGTCGCCGTGCCCGGCGAGGCGTGGCGGCGCATGGACGGCAAGCCGTACGACGAGGTGGATGCGACGATCGCTATGGACCACCTGGTGCTGGCCGCCACCGCGCTGGGGCTCGGCACCTGCTGGATCGCGGCCTTCGACCCGGCCGCGGCGCGCGACGTGCTGGGTCTGCCCGACGATGTCGAGCCCATCGCCTTCACGCCGCTCGGCTACCCCGACAAACCGCCCACCAGCACCGGCCGCAAGCCCTTGAAGGAGCTCGTCAAGTACGAACGGTGGTGAGAATCGCCGGCGCGCCGCGCCTTACTCTGGGCGCAGGTGCCTGCGACGCAGCTCCTCCAGGTGCTTGCGCGAGAGGAACACGCAGTCGCTGCGAGCGCCCTCGCCGGCCGCCACATCGTGGGCCAGCACGCGGCAGTTCGGAGCCCCGCAGAGCCCGCAGTCGAGCCCCGGCAGAGTGCCGGCGATGCGCTCCGCCTCCTTCACGCGCCGCACCCTCTCGCGCAGGTCGCCCACCCTGGCCGCGGCGCGCGCCTCGAACGGGCGCTCGGTGGAGAAGTCTTCCTGAGCGTAGCGCCGCCACACCTCGGCCTCGGTCTCGGGGTCGGTCTCGGGGAGCTCCCGCACAAGGCTCTGCATCTTGGCCTGCGAGACGTAGACGTTGTCGACCGTGAGATTGCCGTTGGCGCAGCCACCCCAGCATGCGTGGCACTCCAGGAAGTCGATGTCTTTGAGCTTGCCCTTCTCGATGTCGTCGAAGACGCGGATCACGTTGGGCAGGCCCGTCGCCGACAGGTAACGGTACCTGCTGAGGTTGCCGGCCAGCGGGCGACGCGATGACCAGCGCAGCATCCCGGCGGAGCGTACCGGCACCCAACCGGAGCGCATACGGCCGGTTTTGGCGACCTCACGCGCCGTGGCGAGCACCGTGTTGTACACCTGCGGGATGCCGATGGACCCGTCCAGGAAGCTCTTGCCGCCCTCGGCCGGCTGCATGATCGAGACGGTGCGCGCCTGGCACGGCGTGATGTAGATGGCCGCCACGTCTTCGGGGGCGATGCCGTGCTCCTGCGCGTAGCGCCGCTTGACCTCGCGCCCGGCGATCTCGCGTGGTGGCTGCACGCGGATGAGCTGCTCGAGCATGCGCGGGTAGGAGACCTGCATGAGCCGCACCACCACGGGGCAGGTGATGGACACGATCGGCCGCGGGCCGCGCCAGTTGCCCACGAAATCGACGATGGCGCGCGTCACCAGCCGCATCTCTATGCCGTAGTCCCACACCTTGTCGAAGCCCACGGCGAGCAGCCCTTCGGCGATATGCTCCGGCCGCACCTCGGACGGAAACTGGCCGAACAGCACCGGCGACGGAACCGCCACCTTGAGGGCGTACCGGTTGAACTCGTCCAGCGTGCGCGTGGTCGCCGTGATGGCGCCGCGCGTACAGGCGGTCAAACACGAGCCGCAATCGATGCAGAGCTCGCCCAGCACGCGCGCCTTGCCGTGCTTTACGCGGATCGCGAATGTGGGGCAGACCCGCATGCAGGCCAGGCAGCCGTCGCAGTCCGCGTCGTCGATGCGGAAGCCGTGCGTGTACTCAACCATGCTCGTCCAGCTTGATCTTGCAGGTCACCACGGTGCCCTCGCCAACCTGCGTGCGAATGCGGAACTCATCGGAGTTCTTCTTCACGTTGGGAAGACCCATGCCGAAGCCGAAGCCCATCTCGCGCATCTCGTCACTGGCGCTCGACCAGCCCTCCTGCATGGCTAGCTCGAGGTCGGGCGATCGCCCGGGGCCGTGGTCGGCCATCTCGATGCCGATGTCTTCGTCGCTGATCGCCACGGTGAGCACCCCTTCGCGGGCGTACATCACCACGTTCATCTCAACTTCGAAGGCCACCACCACGGCGCGGCGGATGGCCTGAGGGTCGATCTCGAGGTCTTTGAGCAACGTCTTGATCTCGGTCGACGTCTCGCCCGCCTTGTCGAAATCGAGGCCGTTCACCCGATAGCAGCACGAGAGCAGCTCCTCGGCCATCACATCGCCCCGTGCAGGCCGGCGACGTACAGGATGCCGCAGCTCTCGAACATGCCGAGGCAGGTCATGAGCACGGGGATGCCTTTCTCGCGGGCCAGCTCCAGCACGCGCTCGGGGGGGCGCTTACCGCGCACGTACACGATGGCGTACACGTCGGCCACCACGGCGGTGCGCACCGACTGGATGTTGGTAAGCCCGGTGAGCATCAGAGCGTGAGGCCGGTGGAAGGCGAGGATCTCGCTCATGCCGTCGGAGGCCACCACGGCCTCGACGTCGACCTCGTGGTCGAGCGCCGTGAGGGCCTCGCAGCAGAGCGCGTCAGCGATCTCGTCCAGCCTCATGGCCGGCAGCCTCCTTTACGATCAGGCGCGCACCCGCGCAGCGTCTCGTCGATAGACAGTGCAGCACGGCGCCCGGCGCCCATGGCACTGATCACCGTGGCCGCGCCGGTAACCACATCGCCGCCGGCCCAGATGCGCGCGCGCGACGAGCGCCCGGTGGTTTCGTCCGCCACGATGGTGCCGCGCGGGCCAACCTCGAGGCCCGGCGTGGTAGCTGAGATCAAGGGGTTGGGGCTGTTACCTATGGCACACACCGAGGCGTCTATATACATCATGAACTCGGAGCCGGCGATTTCAATGGGCCGGCGGCGGCCGGAGTCGTCAGGGGCGCCCAGCTCCATGCGGCGGCACTCCATGGCGCGCAGCCAGCCGCGCTCGTCGCCCAGGAGGCGCACCGGCAGAGTGAGGTAGTCGAAGATCACACCCTCCTCCTCGGCGTTCTCAACCTCCTCGAGGCGCGCCGGGAGCTCGTCACGGCCGCGCCGGTAAACTATGTGCACCTCCTCGGCGCCTAGCCGCAGAGCGGTGCGTGCCGAGTCCATGGCCACGTTGCCGCCGCCGAACACGGCCACCTTCGCCGCCCGCTTGAGCGGCGTGTCCCAGGCGGGAAAGCGAAAGCCGCGCATGAGGTTGCAGCGCGTGAGGTACTCGTTCGCGGAGTACACACCGTTCAGGTTCTCCCCCGGGATCTCGAGAAACCACGGCAGGCCGGCGCCGGCGCCCACGAAGATCGCGTCGAACGAGCTCAGCAGCCGATCGACGGTGCGCGTCTTGCCAACCACGTAGTCGAGTCGCAGCTCCACGCTCAGGCTGCGCACGTACTCGATTTCGCGGCGCACCACGGCCTTGGGCAGGCGAAACTCCGGGATGCCGTAGGTAAGCACCCCGCCAGCCTCGTGCAGCGCCTCGAACATAGTGACCTTGTAGCCGCGCGCCGCGAGGTCGGCGGCCACGGTGATACCGGCCGGCCCGGAGCCTACCACCGCCACGGCGCAGCCGTTGAGCGGGCGGCAACGGCGGCCGTCCCCAGGTACCCTGCGCCACCTCCCAATCAGCCAGGAACCGCTCGAGGCGACCGATCGCGACCGTGTCGCCCTTCTTGCCGAGCAGGCACTGGCTCTCGCACTGCTCCTCCGGCGGGCAGACGCGCCCGCAGACGGCCGGCAGCGCGTTGGTCGCCTTGATGATCCCGATGCCGGCAGCGAAGTCGCCGGCGGCGACACAGGCGAGGAAGCCCGGGATGTCGACGCCCACGAGGCAGCCGGCGACGCACCCGGGCTTCTTGCAGCCCAGGCAGCGCCCGGCCTCGGCACGGGCCAGCTCCGGCGGGTAGCCGAGCGCGACCTCGTCGAAGTTGCGCACGCGCTCGCCTGGCTCCTGCTTGGGCATCGGCTGGCGAACGTAGTCGACTGGTTTGGCCACGACGATCCTCAGGTCAGAAAGTGGGAGGCACAGCCGCTGTGGCGGAGGGGTTGCATTCCTCCGGCACATAGGTTTCGCGGCGGGCGAGGAACTCGTCCCAATCGACCTCGTGGCCGTCGAACTCGGGGCCGTCGACGCAGGCGAACTTCGTCGCGCCGGCCACCGTCAGGCGGCAGACCCCGCACATGCCGGTGCCGTCGATCATGATGGGGTTCATGCTCACCATAGTCTTGATGCCGAGCGGCTTCGTCTGCTGCGACACCGCCATCATCTGATAGGTGCAGCCGTGCGCGACCACGCGGTCGGGCTCCAGGCGCTCGCGGGTCATGATCCTCGGCCAGGCGCGTCACGTGACCCTTGTAGCCGCGGCTGCCGTCGCGCGTGACCACGACGACGCGCTCTGCCACCGCGCGCAGACGGTCCTCCCAGTAGAGGAGAAACGAGCTGCGCGCCTCGATGACCACGAAAACGCGATTGCCGGCCGCGGTGAGAGAACAGGGCGCCGCCAGCGTTCTGAACGTGGTTATTCAAGATTCCCGCCACGACAGCGGGCCCGGGCTCGCCCAGCACCATGACGTGGAGGTTTCCTCCGCCGGGCTGGCGAGTCACCATCGCCGGCCGAAGCCGAGGTCGATCCGGAAGGCATTGCTGTAGCCGTCAGATTGTCGCCGCCGGCGCTGCGGTCGCTGCCTCTGGTTGCTCCAGCGCCACGGCCGCCCCCAGCCGAAGAGCCGCCACCGCCTGCAACCTTAAAAAATTCCGCGGAGGCCAGCCCATACTGGATACTGGCGGCCAGCGCGGCGCCGTTTGTGCCGCCCGAGGCGATGAATACGGCCATCTCTTCGATTGCTTTCGCGGCGTCAAACGCACCTTCGATCTCGGCCCGAGCTTTTTTGCTTTTGATTAAGCCGCCCGCTTCGGCGGCGATCCCCTGCAGCGCCTCGGTGTCAGCCTCCACCGCCTTGAGCCCCTCTTGCGTGCTTTTGTTGAAAGCGTCAGTGACGTTCCTTGAGCTGCTTCAGCCCCACGATCGTCTTCTGGTGGCTTAGGCTGATGCCGTTAGCGGCTGCAATCTGCTTGGCCTGCTCTTGGGTGAGTTCCTTCTCCGCGACGAGCTGG
>CAWKEZ010000042.1:0-8002 GCA_963848545.1 uncultured Thermoleophilia bacterium | reverse complement strand
TGAAAGCGTTCGCGGGCATCACGGGCAGTGGAGCTGGTTGACTCCGAAATGCCCAAACCTTAATGCGTACCGGCCCACAACCATGCCCAATTGCGATTGTGGGCCACTATCAGTTGTACACAGCTGCAAAGTCGTTCTGCCGCTGGAACTGCTCGCAGCTGATAACCTCTAGAGACTTAATGGCGGCGCAATATGCGCCTTCCACACCGGCCGGATCGATCCCAAGCAGAACCGCAGCTTCATAGGCTGAGCGCTTCTCAAGGCCGCAGATCACCAGCGCAGAGCGACAGAGGACATCGAGTCTTGCAATCACAACGCTTGATTCCTCCACCAAAATCTCACGCCAATCGGAGGACAAAGCCGTATGTCCTCCGTGAATGCAGGGGCGTTGGGTGTAGGCGAATGAAAGTTGAACGATCCGTCGTTGCTGGATTTGCACTGCGGAACGGATCGTAGCCAGACAGGCGCACTTCGGGAGCCATTCATCAAAACCAGGATTTTCCGACTCGGCCAGTGCGCAAGCGTCGACAAGACCATGCTGACGGCCATGGCGCTCGAGGCATCTGCGGAGCCCGCCGGTGAGGGGCTCCTGTCGTTTCGCATCGCCGCCGCCGTCGACTTCGGCACGTCGCTCAAGCAGCAGCTCCTCGAGTCGCGCAGCGAAGCCCGACGCCTGGAGATCTTGCGGACCGTGATTCGCGCGCTGCTACCGCGCCTCGAGCTGCGCAAGAACCGCCAAGAGGCGATTCGCGGCAACGGCAAGGGGTACTAGGCACCGCAGGCGGTCTAACGAGTGGGGCGCCGCAGGTGCACCATTCACTAGCCGTAGCCTCACGGCACACTAGTGTGGCCGGTCTCAGGGCAGCGGGTATCAGGGCAACAGCACAATCTTGCCGAGGTGCTGCTCGTCGGCGAGCATCTCGTGGGCGCGTCGTGCCTGGGAAAGCGGCAGAGTGGCGCCGACGACCGGCTTGACCTTGCCCTCGGCGGCCATCTGAGCGACCTCTCGGGCGATGGCAGCCACGCCCGTCCGTCCGGCGTTGCTCAGACTCATGAAGAGGATGCCGACGTCTTTGGCGATGGCCTCGGCGATGGGCAGCCGTGCCTCCGGCGAGGGACCCTGTCCGGTGCCGACGATGCGGCCGCGCTTGGCGACCAGCCGCACGTCGGCGGGGAGGTTGGCGCTCACCACGAGCTCGTGGACGAGCTCCACGCCCTTGCCGTCGGTGAGCTTGAGTGTTCTGCCCACCACATCTTCGGCACGGTAGTCGATGACCTCATCGGCGCCGAGCTCGCGCACCAGAGCGGCCTGGGCGGCGCCGCTCACGGTGGCCAGCACGCGGGCCCCCAAGGCCTTGGCGAGCTGTACCGAGGCCGAGCCCACGCCGCCTCCGGCGCCCTGCACCAGCACGGTCTCGCCGGCCTGCAGGGCACCACGCGTAACGAGCCCGTAGTAGGCCGCCGGGAAGACCATGCCCAGTGCGGCGGCGGCGGCGAAGGTAAGAGACGCGGGCTTGGGCACGGCCTGCACCTCGGCCAGCAGCACATACTCGGCGTAGCTGCCCTCACTGCCAATACCCAGCCCGCTGAAGAAGACCGCGTCTCCCTGCTTCACGGCGGTCACGTCGGAACCGGCCTGCTCAACTACACCCGCACCGTCGCTGCCGAGGATCTTGGGAGGGCGCCGGGGAGTGGGAAAGCGGTCTCGCGCACGGCGACGTCCACCTGGTTGACCGTGGCGGCCTCAACTTTGACGAGCACCTGATCGGCCGCCGGCTGAGGCTTCTCGACCTCCTCGTAGAGCAGCACTTCGGGTCCGCCGAACTCGTCGGATACGTACTGCCTTCACGCTGCCTCCCTGGGCCGTCGTCTCCATGGGGTGACGCTGAGACTGACTGTACCCGAGGGCGGCGGCCGTAACCCGGACTTCCGCACGCCTCGCAACGCGGGCTCTTGCACGCGTCAGGCGGGCAGCGACGGCTGTGACGGCTGTGACGGTCCGCGACGGCGCCGCAGTTTCGTCGCCCACCAGGCGGCCGCGGCGATGGCCCCGAAGACGACGGCGAACGGCAGCAGCGCGGTGATTGCCAGGCCCGTGACGCGGGCGCCGCGGGCCAGGAGCTTCAGGGAGCGCCACAAGGTGCCGGAGAACGTCGTGGATGCTGCCGCCACAGCGCCGGATGTCGTGACGTAGCCCTGCTGCAGCGCCGCGTGCAGCGCTTGCCGGACGTGGCCGTTGCTGCTGGATCCGCCGGCACCCCTGGGGCCACTCAGAAGACCCGCCAGCGCGACACCGCGAGGAGACGCTGCCTACGACGACCGGGACGATGATCCTGAGCCTGCGCGCACGTCGCATGATGTTCCTCCTCTTGACCCACGCCGATTGTGGCCGATGTACCAAACGGTGTGACGCGACAGGTGCCGCGCGAGTTCGCCGGCGCTTTCCGCCGGCGCCGCCGGCTTGCCCAGCCCGAAGGAGGTGGCGTGCTTCCTGTCTTCAACCACGAGGTCGAGACGCACCGCTGGCCATACATGACGATCTGCCTGATCGGCGTGAACGTCCTCGTATTCGCGTTCGAGGTCACGGTGGGCGCCCGCCTTGTCCCCTTCTTCCAGGACTGGGGCGTGGTGCCCGGGCGCATCGAGACACAGCTCACGGTCGATAACGTGCTCACCATCGCGCCCTCGTTGTTCTTGCACGTGGGCGCGGTGCAGCTTCTCGGGAACATGCTGTTCCTGTACGTGGTTGGCGACGCGGTAGAAGACGCGTTCGGACGCTGGTGGTACCTGGGGCTTTACCTGGCCAGCGGCCTCATCGGTACCGTCGTGTACGTAGCCGTGGCCCACAACTCCGCGGTTCCCGCGGTAGGGGCCACAGGAGCGGTCGCCGGCGTGATGGCGGCCAGCTTGCTGCTATGGCCCAAGGCCAGGTTCAGGGTGCCGGGTGTGCTGTTGCTGCTCTACGTCATCGGCCTCATGTATGAGCTCATGGTGCTGATCGGCACGCCGTCGTGGCTGCTCGGCGGCGGTCTGTCGTTCGTGGGCGTTACCTTCGGCAGCCTGCTCTTCACGCGCAAGGCGGGAGGGTTCATACGCGGCCTGCTCAACATGGTCGGCCTGCCGGCGTGGCTGGTACTCGCGCTCTTCGTGAGCCTGCAGCTCTTCAGCGGGTCGTTGCTACTGGTCAGTCCGGCGTTCGCTGGCGCGATGGGGTACGGCGTGTACATCGGGGGGTTCGCGGCGGGACTCGCCATGGCCTGGGTGTTCCCAAACATCCCATACTGCTGGCCGACAGACCTCTTCTGGGGTGACCTGATGCCGAGTCACCTCCGCTGCCCCCATTGTGGGGTGGACCTCGATTTCGCGGCGTGGCGGGAGTCTGCCACGTGCCAGTCGTGCCGGCAGCGGGTGCGCTTCGAAGAAGCGTTGGCGGCTGGTGCGGCACCACCGGCCCCAGCGCCGCCTTCCGGGCCACCGGTCGCGGCCGCTGCGCCGGCGGCTGCCGCGCCGCCCGCGGTCGCCGCGTCGCCTGCGGCTGCGGTGCCTACCTCGGCTGGGCGGCCCACGGCTGCCACGTCGCCGGACCACGCGCCTTTCTCATTCCCGCCGGCGGCGGCTCCGTCGCCGCCTCCAGCCGTGTCTTCGGCAGCCGCGCCGGCCTCTGGGGCCTTCCCCGCCGGGCCGGTCGGGCCTTGCGCGGCAGTGGTGCCACCCGTCGGACCACCGGCCTTCAGCGTGTCGTACTCGCCCGCTGTTCCACGCGAGCCCACCATCCTCGGTAAGTCGCCCGGTTGGAACACCGCGTGGACGGCGGTTGTCCTCGTGTGGGCACTGGTCGCCATCGGCCTTGCCGGGGCGCGCATCGGCGTGGGGCATCTCGGCGTCTACACGGCCCGCGAGGCGGCCGCCGTACAGGAGGTGCGCGGCGCTCAGTTCCAGCCCGGAGTGAGCAACGCGCAGGCCCTCGTGGTGTTCACCAAGCGTGTCGGCAGCCGCGGCCAGCGCGCTAGCTGGAGCGTTCAGGATCGCCAGTGGCAAGACCGTTTCTACGTCTCCTGGGCGTTGGGCAGTAACGAGCCGCTTGGTTGGACCGTGAGTTACAGCGGCGCCGTAGCGCCCCAGGGCGGCACCGTCGCCGCGCTCAAGGGCGCACTGCAAACGCCGGTGACGTCGCCGACCACCCTGCCGTCGATCCCGGGGCTCTGATTCCGGCCTGAGGCTGGTACGCCTCGCGGCGGGCGCTACGTGCCCGCGAGCGGCTCAATACCACTGCGGCGCCTGCGGCGCCTGCGGGGGTTAGTCCCGCTCGCCGCTGGGCCCTGCGGGCCGGCGAGCGGCTCAATACCACTACGGCCTCTGCGTGGCCTACATCGATTAGTCGAGGAGATCCTCGGGCGGCGCGAAGCCGCGGCGCATGGTGTTCTCTGTGGTGACCCGCGGCTCCATGAACTGCAGCAGGTAGTCGGGACCGCCGGCCTTGGAGCCGATGCCGCTCATCTTGAGGCCGCCGAAGGCCTGCCGTTCTACCAACGCGCCGGTGATGCCGCGGTTGATGTAGAGGTTGCCCACGCGCAACTCGCGGCGGACCCTGGCGATGGCCGCCGGGCTGCGGCTGATGAAGCCGCCGGTGAGCGCGTACTTGACGCCGTTGGCGATGGCCAGGGCCTCGTCGAGATCGGCGGCCTTCATCACGGCCACTACCGGGCCAAAGATCTCCTCCTGAGCGATCACCGCCGTGGCCGGCACATTGACGAACACGTGGGGCGCCACGTAGAAGCCGCCGCCGGGCCAGCCGCCCTCGGGCGGCTGCGTCGCGGCGGCCAGCTCGGCCTCGGCCTTGCCCTGCGCGATGTAGGCGTCGATCTGGTCCCTGGCGGTCTCGGTGATCACCGGTCCAACGCGGGTCGCGGGATCGTCCGGCGGTCCCACCTTGAGGCTGCGCGTGGCCTCGCTGAGGCGGCGCACAAACTCGTCGTAGGCAGACTCCAGCACGATGACCCGTGAAGCGGCCGAACACTTCTGCCCGGAGTAGTGGAAGGCGGAGACGATCACTTCGGCGACGGCCACGTCGAGGTCGGCGTCGGCGTCGACGATGATCGCGTTCTTGCCGCCCAACTCGGCGATCACCTTCTTGATGCCGCCGGCCGCCGGGTTCTGCGCAGCCCGGCTCATGAGACCGAGCCCGACCTCCAGGGAGCCCGTAAAGGCGATGAGGTCGACGCCGGGGTGGCGCACGAGAAAATCGCCTACCTCGCCGCCGGGGCTCGGCAGGTAGTTGACGGTGCCGCCGGGCGCGCCCGCCGCCTCCAGCAGCCGCACGAGCTGCGCGGCGATCACCGGCGTTGGGCCCGCCGGCTTCACGATCACCGCGTTGCCGGCCACGAGCGCCGCCGACGTCATGCCGGCGAGGATGGCGAGCGGGAAGTTCCAGGGGGCCACCACCAGGGCGACGCCACGCGGCTCGTAGAGGTAGACGTTGTGCTCGCCGGGCGCGTGGCCCATGCGCCTGGGCTTGCCCAGGCGCAGCATCTCGCGCCCGTAGTACTCGAGGAAGTCGACGGCTTCAGCCACATCGGCGTCGGCCTCGCGCCGCGTCTTGCCGGCCTCGAGGGTCTCGAGCGCGGCGAGCGCGAAGCGCTCGCCGCGCAGCAGCTCGGCGGCCCGGAAGAGCACGTCGGCCCGCGCGCCGGGCGCCGTCTCGCCCCAGACGGGCGCCGCCGTGCGCGCCGCGGCTACGGCGGCCTCGGCCTCAGCACGGCCGCCGTAGGCGACCGTGCCCACCAACTCGTCGGGCCGGGCCGGGTTTACCGACGCCAGGGTCCTGGCCGTCTTGATGTCGCGTCCGCCGATGCGCAGCGGGTAGTGCCGGCCAAGCCGCCCACGCAGATCGCTGAGGGCGGCGTCGTAGGCGTCGCGATTCTCACGATAGGCGAAGTCGGCGTGCGGCAGGTTGGCGAACGGCGCCGGGTCGGCGGCGGCGGCGGTGGTGGGAGTCACCACCGGCAGCCGCGCCGGGTGTATGCCGAAGTCGGCGGAAGCTTGCGGCGGGCGCACGAGCTCGTCGGCCGCCGCCCCCTCGACGAACGTGCGGCGCATGAAGGAGTCGTTGGCCGTGTCCTCGAGCAAGCGCCGCACCAGGTAGGCCATGCCGGGGATGAGCTCGCCCACCGGCGCGTACTCCCGCAGGCGCAGACCGAGGTCGCGCACGGCCTGCTTGATGGGCGCGCCCATGCCGTGCAGCATCTGGAGCTCGAAGGCGTTGTCGGGGCGCCCCAGCTCGCGCGCCATGGCGATGGCCGCCGCCAGCGAGCGCACGTTGTGGCTGGCGAACGCCGGCCGCACCTGCGCGGGGTTCTGCAGCATCTCGCCGGCCAGCTTCTCGAACATGGCGTCGCTGTCGGGCTTGTGGGTGAACACCGGCACCGGCCATCCGTTCTGCGCGGCGACGACCGTCTCGTAATCCCAGTAGGCGCCTTTCACGAGGCGCAGGTTGAACACATGCCCGCCTTCGGCGGCCCATGTGATGAGCTTCGCGAGGTCGCGGTCGGCGTCGCGCAGGTAAGCCTGCAGCACTACGCCGGCCTGCTGATACGAGCGGAACTCGTCTTCGTCGAGCAGCGACGTGAACACCGCGAAGGTGAGGTCGCGGTAGAGGAACTGCTCCAGATCGAGGGTCAAGGCCGCGCCGCACGAGATCGCCTTGCGAAAGATGGGACGCAGACGTGCTTTCACCGCGGCGACGCTGCCCGCGAAATCGACCGGGTCGATCTGCGAGTAGAGGGAGGTGATCTTGATGCTGAGGTTCACGCGCGGCAGGGTGCCCCAGGCGCTCTCGTCGACGATCGCCTGGGAGGGCCAGCGTGCCGCGGCGGCGGTGAGACCGTCAAGCAGGTTGAGGTAGATCCTCTGGTAGCCGGCGGCCTCGGCTTCGCTCACCGTGGCCTCGCCCAGCACATCGAGGGTGAAGCCCATGCTGTGGTCGCGCAGGCCCTTGAGGGCCGGGAGAGCGCTGCGCGCATCCCGGCCCACGATGAAGCGCTTGGCGAAGCCCGTCATCTGCCGCCGTATAACGCTGCTCGCCAGCGGCGAGAGCGGGGAGTGCTCGCCGCTGAGACCGAGGCCCCAGCGCAGGGCCCTGGGCGCGGCGCCCTGCCCGGCGAAGTACTCGCGCAGATGGCGGGCGATCTCGGCACGGTCGCGCAGGGTCGGGAACACATCGACGAAGCGCAGCAGCGCCACCCTGAGGCGTTCGTCGGCCATGGCCCACTCCATCATCTCGCTCTGCCAGCGTTGCCGCGAGAGCACCGAGTGCTTCTCGTCGCGGGTGGCGGCCAGGATCTTGCGAGCGATGGCTTGGGCGCGTGCTCGAAGAGCGCCGGCGTCCACAGTGTTCATGGGCTCCTTCCGGGGGTCGGCTGTGCCGATTGTACCCGGGGCATCACGGTACAATCGAGCTCGCGCGCCTTCTTCAGCCGGCGCGGCGACCTGCTGGAGGCCGACTGCCAGCCGTGGGGCAAGGAGCTCGTGGAGGGCGGAGCGCCGCCTCAGCGCTGTTAGTGCCGGGGCGGCGCCTCTCGCTCAGCCACGCGGTTGCTGCTGGGTGATGCAGTGCACGTTGCCGCCGCCCAGCACGATCTCGCGTCCGGGCACGGCGACTACCCTGCGGTCGGCGAACAGGCCCTGGAGGATGCTGCGCGCCTCGTCGTCGTGCTCATCGCCGAACACGGGCACGATCACGCCGCCGTTGACGATGAGGAAGTTCACGTACGAGGCGGCGGTCTTGTCGCCGGCTCGGCGCGGGGATGGAGCCCTCGGCGGCGTCGACGCCCAGGCCTCGTCGGCGGTGATCGAACGATCGCCGGCATGGGGAAGGCGTGCACGTCGAGCCGCCGGCCGCGGGCATCGGCCGCCGCCTGCAGACGATCAGGTCGCTCAGAAGCTCGTACGCCAGCGGCTTTGTCTTCGTAGACGGCAGCAATACGTCGGCGCCGAAGCAGCAACA
>CAWKEZ010000041.1:0-11513 GCA_963848545.1 uncultured Thermoleophilia bacterium | reverse complement strand
CAGAGCATCGCCGTCGGCATCGTCGGTCTCCTGCTGGCGGTGGCCTACCACACTCCCTGCCCATCCTGATCTGCTTCATCCCCATGATCGGTATAGCGATCGGCTACCAGCGCCTCAACGCCTGGCAGCCCAGCGCCGGGGCTACCTACTCCTGGGTCGGCCGGGCACTCAACCCGCACGCCGGCTTCTTCGTAGGCTGGATCATGCTGATGTACTACACGATTGGCACGACCAGCCTCACTGTGCCGCTGGGCACCTACTTCCTGAGCTTCTTCTCCAGCAACGCTGCCAACAACACGTACGACGTGGCTATCGTCGGCTCGCTGCCAACATCCTCGTGCTGGTAGTCGCCGCCCTCGGCATCAAGCTGTCGGCGCGCTTCAACTGGGTGCGGGCAGTCTTCGAGTATGCGCTGATCATCGGCTTCTCCGTCGTCGCCATCGTGATGATCTACTCCACCGGCCTGTCGGGCTCGGTGCACACGTTCTCGTCGCTCTTCACTCTGCCCAAGACCGGCCTCATCACCGGCCTCTTGATCGCGATCTTCCTCTACTCGGGGTGGGACACGGCAGCGTACGTGGGCGAGGAGGCCAAGGGCAGGCAGGCCGGCAGCGCCGCGATCTTGAGCGTCGTCATCCTGTTCGTCATCTACTCGTTCGTGATCTTCGCCTTCCAGGGCATCGCACCGTTCCAGACGATGAAGGGCAACGAGGCCAACATCCTCGCCTTCGTGGGCGACAAGATCGGCGGCGGCTTCTGGAAGAACGTCATGATCGTGGCGGTGCTGGGCGGCACGCTGGCCTCGCTGCAGGCAGCCATCGTTAGCTCTGGGCGCATCTCGTTCGCCATGGGCCGCGACCGCGTGTTCCCAAGTTCTTCGATAACGTGCACGCGCGCTACCGGACGCCGTGGAACGCGACGATCCTCCTGGGCCTGCTCAACGTTGGTCTCCCTCTGGGGCACCACGCTCTTCTCCAGCATCGGCACCGCTCTCGACAACATCGTCAGCACGCTGGGCATCATGGCGGCGATCTTCTACTTCATGACCGCCTTGACGGCGATGTGGTACTACCGGCGCGTCATCATGGCCAGCACGGGCAACTTCGTTCTGGCCGGCATCATGCCCGGCATCGGCGCCGCCTTCATGGCCTTCGTCATCGTGTACTCGCTGGCGACGGGGTCGCTAACCACCACGAACATGATCTTCGGCTTCGGCTTGGCGCTGGTGGGCCTTGTCCTGCGTTCGTCTCCGCCGGCGTGGGGCACGCCAAGTTCTACACCGACCCCAGCACGAGCTTCGGCGACAAGGTCGACGCCGAGCTCGACAGCGGCGCGCCGCCGAGGCGACCGGCGCTGGGCATTGACGAGCGAGCGGGTTGAGGGAGCTGTCGCGAGCCGACAGGCGGCGGACGTTAAGCATAGCACAGCTCGCTGGGGCCCTTGTACTCCTGAATGGTGTTGCCGCCGTCGATGACCACGAGCTGGCCGGTGATGTAGCTGGCGTCGTCGGAGGCGAGAAAGCAGATGAGCTTGCCCACCTCGGCGGGCATCGCGGCACGCCTCAGGGGTGTGTTCTGCGCGCCAGCGCGCTCGCCCTCGGTGGTTGAGCCGGTGTCGATCCAGCCAGGTCCGACGGCATTGACGGTTATGCCGTGCTTGGCTAGGTCGAGCGCCAGGCCGCGCGTCATGCCGAGCACGCCCGCCTTGGCTGCGCAGTACACCGACTCCTCCGGGTTGGCGACCACCGGCCCGGTCACCGACGAGACGTTGACGATGCGTCCGTAGCCGCGCGCGATCATGCCATCGACAAGTCCGTGTGACCATTGAACTGGGTCTTGAGGTTGATCGCGATACCGAAGTCCCACTGCTGCCTCGCTAAGGTGAGCGAAGTCGGTGAAGTCCTCGTCCATGCCCTCGATCACCATGCCGGCGTTGTTTACCAGCACGTCGATGCGGCCGTGGCAGCCTTCTGCTTCGGCCACCGCCCTCTGCACTTCGTCCATCCTGGTAAGGTCGGCGGTGTGCGACGAGACGGTGAGACCCTCGCCGCGCAGGATCGCAGCGCAGTCGTGTACCTTGGGCGAGATATCGACGAGAGCGAGCAACGCACCCTCCGCGCCGAACACCCGCGCCGTGTTGAACCCGATGCTGTTGGTCTTGGCGACCCCGGTGATGAGGGCCACCCTGCCCTCGACTCTGCCCTTGCGTTCCATGCACTCGTCTCCTCGCTCGCGCCGCGCCCGCCGTCCGCCGGCGACAATCCGCCCCGGGTCCTACCCGCGATGCTATGTTGCCACCACCGAGAAGCAAACGGCGGGGTACGGCGAGGCGCTCTGACCCGCCGCTCAGAGACGCTGGCGGCGCGCCACCCGCTCGTCGCCGCGACGCAGGGTGAGGCCCTCCTTGTCGAAGTGCTCGAGCAGTGCCTGGGCGTTGCGCCGCCCGCAGCTCAGGCGGTCGCGAAAACCAGCCAGGGTCACACGCCCATCCGCAGCCAGCATGGCAAGAAGCTCCTCCCGGGCGTGCTCGACGGCCGTGGGGGCGAACCAGAGATCCTTGTCGAGCCGCACCAGGTCGGCCCGCCGCGTCGAGCGCGTCGAGTACTTGATTGAGCTCACGCGGCGTACGCCGCAGGTCTTCCGCTAGACCGGCCAGGGTAGGCGGGCTCAGGGCGGCGGCGCGCAGCCGCCTCAGAACATCCCCCGCCAGCGCCTCCTGTGCGTCGCCCAGCACGCCGGCGCCGGTGGGGGCGTAGCCGCCTCCCCCGGCCACCAGCGTGCCGCCGGCCACGAGGCCGTGCAGAAGCAGGTCTACGTCTGCCACCGGCAGCGCCGGAGCCAGCGCGGCCAGCTCCGCCGCGCTCGAAAACGGGCGCTCCGGCCGCGCCGCGGCGCGCTGCGCGGCGCCGGCCAGCAGCGCGGCGCGCAGCGCCGCCAGGGAGCCGGGGACGAACCAGCGCGCCGCAACGGCGACGGGTCCCGAAGCCGCGGCGGGACCCGAGGCCCCGGCCGCAGCGAGAGGCTCCAGCTCACCGGCGGCGGCGGCGGCGACTAGCTGGGCGCCGGCTTCGCCGGCGCCCAGGCCCACGGCGGCCAGATCAGTCGCCGTGATGCCGCCCAGTCGCTGGTCGGCGGCAAGCTCCAGGGCGGCGCCGCGCACGTCGCCGCGGCGCAGCGCGGCCAGAAACGCAGGGTGGCGTTCGCGTTCGCGCCAGCGGCGCGCCCCGACGGCGAGCACCTCTCCGCCGCCCACGGTAGCCACCGGCGACAGCGCGCGCACTATGAACCGGTCGTGGGCCTCCACCGCCGCTTCGCCGTCCAGGCGCACCACGGCCGCGACGTCGGTGCCGGGCACTATCTCGCGCCCCTCCAGCGGTGCCACCCTGGCCAGGTACTGCGCCGTGCCGTGATGCAGTCGCAGGCGATCGCCCGCGCGCAAAGGACGCGCGCCAGGCAACACCCTCACCCAGGCATCGAACCGGCGGCTTACGTGGCCGGCCAGCGCCGGCGCCACGAGCCAGTCGCCACGGTGCAGCGCATCGCGGTCGAGTCCGCGAAGGTTCACACCGGCGCGGCTGCCGGCGCGCACCGTCGACGCTTCGTGATCGTGTACCTGCAGGCTGCGCACCGCTGTTCGTGCCCCGCCGGGCAGCACGACCAGCGTATCGCCGGTTTTGATCTCGCCGCGCCACACGGTGCCGGTGGCCACCGTACCGATACCCTTGAGAGGGAACACGCGGTCCACGGGCAGCCTCGCGGGACCTCCGCGGCGGCCCGCCACAACTCGCGCCGCGGCGCGCTCCAGGGCGGCCAACAGGGCCGCGATGCCGCGGCCGTCGCGGGCGCTCACGGTCACCAGCTCGCAGGCCGCGTAGGGCGTGCCGGCCAGGAACTCGCGCACATCATCGGCCGCCATCTCGAGCAGCTCGCCGTCCACCAGGTCGGACTTGGTGAGCGCCACCACCCCGTGCCGTACGCCGAGCAGCTCGATGATCGCCAGGTGCTCCACTGTCTGCGGCATCACACCGTCGTCGGCGGCCACCACGAGGAGGAAGAGGTCGATGCCGGTGGCCCCGGCCACCATGGTGCGCACGAAGCGTTCGTGACCGGGCACGTCGACCACACTCAGGTGCCCGCCGCCCGGCAGCGGCAGTTCGGCATAGCCGAGCTCGATGGAGATGCCGCGCCGGCGCTCCTCGCGCAGACGGTCGGTGTTCTTGCCGGTGAGCAGCGTAACGAGCGTCGTCTTGCCGTGATCGATGTGCCCGGCGGTGCCCAGCGTGAGCGGCACGGGGGCGCTTTCGCCCAGACGGGATCCTGTCTCCTGCGAGGTACCCGTCACCGCGAACCTCTCTAGGCCAGGGCCGCGAGCACGGCCTCGGCAAGCTCCCCGAGCTCGTCGTCGCGTACCGGCCAGCAGGTCGAACACCAGGCGCTCCCCGTGCACCCGGCACACGACGGCGGGCTCGCCCGCACGAAGGGTCGCGACGACCGCGCCCACGTCTTCGTCGGGGCTCAGGCCCACCGCCACGGCGACGCTCGGCACCTCGCTGACGGGCAGGGCACCCGCGCCGGCGCGCGCCGCCGTGTCGAGCAGTGCCACACGCTCGGCCTGCAGGGCGAACTTGGCCGTGCGGGGCCCGGTGAGCAGGTCGCGCAGACGCGCGGCGCGGGCTCTCACCGCGTCGCGCGGCGCCGCCAAGGCGGCTAACGTAGGGATGCTCCCCACGGCCGCCGCAGGGTCGAGGTAGAGGCGCAGCACGGCGTCGAGCGCCGCCAGGTCGAGCTTGTCGATACGCAGGGCGCGCGCCAGCGGGTGCCGGCGCATCGCGTCTATCGAGGCGCCGCGGCCCACCGCGATGCCGGCCTGCGGCCCCCCTAGCAGCTTGTCGCCGCTGAACGTGATGATGTCGGCGCCGGCGGCGATGCTGCTCTTCAGCGACGGCTCCTCGGCGAACAGAGGCAGATCGGCGAGGGCGCCGCTGCCGAGATCGTCTACTAGCACCGCGCCGAGACTGTGGGCCAGGGTCGCCAGCTCCTCGAGCGTCGGCTCGGCGGTAAAGCCCACGATACGATAGTTACTGGTGTGCACGCGCAGCACCGCCCGCGTGCGCGGGCTCCAGGCGTCCTCGAAGTCCCTCAGGTACGTGCGGTTCGTGGTACCGACCTCAACCAGCTCCGCGCCGCTCTCACGCAAGATGTCGGGGATGCGAAAGCCGTCGCCGATCTCGACCAGCTGGCCGCGGCCCACCAGCACCTCGCCGCCCCTGGCCACCGCGGCGAGGGCCAGCAGAACGGCGGCGGCGTTGTTGTTGACGGCGAGCGCGTCTTCGGCGCCGGTAACCGTGCAGAGCACGTCGTGGATGTGGTCCTGGCGCGAGGCGCGAGCGCCGCTCGCCAGGCTGTACTCGAGGTCGGTGTACCTGCTCGCGGCCATGACAACGGCCTCCACCGCCTGCTGCGGAAGGAGGGCGCGACCCAGGTTGGTGTGCACCACCACGCCACCGGCATTTATTACTCGGCGCAGCGACGGCGTAACGGCCGCCTCCAGCAAGCGCGCCACCCAGGGCACTAGAGCAGCCGGCGTGAGGTTCCCCGCTCGCGCGGCGGACGCCTCGCCTGCCTCCTCGCCTGCCAGGATGTCCGCCCGTAGCCTCTCGATCACGGCGCGGACCGCGTCGACCACGAGGTCGTGGCCATACCGCTCCAGCAGTTCCCCGGCAGCGGGTTCACGCAAGACTTCATCCACCGCCGCCAGCGAGCGCAGCCTCTGTTCGCGCCCGGCGCTCTGCTTGTCAGCCATGCTCACCTTCCGCATCGTCCTGCCCGGCGCCGTTGCCGTGCCCGGCGCCGGCGTCACCCTCCCCTGCGCGTCGCATGCGCAGGCCCACCACGATCACCGACAACACCGCGATAACCAGCGCGAAATACAGCTGCCCGCCCACTAAGCCTACATCGTGAGCTACCCTGGGGGCTGCCAGGGGGCCGACCACCAGCGCGATCGCGAAAGCCACGAACACGGCCTCCGCGACGGGCCAGAAGAAGCGCGGCTGGTGAGTGCGAAACCCCCAGGCCGTGGCGTAGATGGAGAACACCACCACCACCACGCAGGCGGCTCCGATGAGGCGCCGCCAGGAACAGCTGAAAGATGACCTGGCCCGCCGGTTTGCCCGCCGCCCAATGCCACACCGTGACCTTCGTGCCGAGGCCGAAGATGATCACGGCCAACCATGCCAGAGGAAGGCGATCGTTCCCAGGGCGCCGATCATCATGAAAGGGATCATCGAGACCATGCGCAAGAACCAGGCCCTGATCGTGGCGCTCGGCGGCTTTCACGTCGTCGTCGCTCGGCCTCCACCCTACTTCGCCCGGCCGTCACTCCATGCTCACCGAGGCTCACCAGCCCCACGCGCCATCGCTCAGCGCTCGATGAGGATGCTGCCGGCGGTTGCGGCGGATGCGGGAGCGACCACTTCGCCGATCGTCCAGGCGGCGGGGCCGTGCGCGCGAGCTTGGCCAGCATGGCGGCGTGCTTGTCTGGCGCCACGGCCATGAGCAGCCCTCCCGACGTTTGCGGGTCGCAGAGCGCCAAGAGCAGAGGATCGTGCAGATCGACCTCGCCCAGCCGTGGCCGCACGAACTCGCGATTGCTGCGCAGACCGCCGGCGTACACCTCCCGGCCGATGAGATCGAGCACGCCGTCGTGCAAGGGCACATCGCCGCCGTGCAGCACGGCGGCCAGACCGCTGCCGGGCCCGCCGGCGTCGAGCATCTCGAGCCGAGTGCCCGAGAAGGCCGAAACCGCTCACGTCGGTGCAGGCCCGCGCCCCCACGGCAGTCATGGCGGCGGCCGCGGCGGCGTTCAGCATAGCCGCCTGCTCGATGGCTGGCATCATGTCGGCTTCGCTCAGAAGACCCTTCTTGAGGGCGCTGGCCAGCACACCGATGCCCAACCTCTTGGTGAGCACCAGCTTGTCGCCCGGTTGCGCCCCCCGCGTTGTAGACGATCTCCTCCGGGCGGGCGGCGCCGGTGACCGCCAGACCGTACTTGGGGCTCCTTGTCGTCGATGGAGTGGCCGCCGGCCAGTTCGGCGCCCGCCTCGACGACCTTCTCCCCGCCGCCTCGCAGGATCTCGGCCAGCGGCGCCAAGCCGAGGGCTACCGGCCAGGCGACGAGGTTCATGGCCGTGAGCGGGCGGGCGCCCATGGCGTAGATGTCGCTCAAGGCGTTAGCGGCGGCAATCTGGCCGAACCAGTAGGGTGAGTCGACGATGGGCGTGAAGAAGTCGACCGTCTGCACCAGGCAGAGGTCGGCAGAGAGGCGCGTGACGGCGGCGTCATCGTGCGTCTCGAGCAGTCGCGCGAACTCCGGGGAGCTGCGCGGCAGAGCGTCAAGCACGGCTTGCAGGTCGCACGGACCCAGCTTGGAAGCTCAACCGCTCTTGGTGGCGTACTGTGTTAGGCGGATCTTCTCGGTCATGCGCGAAGTGTACCGCACTGCCCGACATTGAACGCTGCCGCGACGCCCGACTATGAACGCTCGTCAACGCCGCTCGAGCCACTCCTCAAGCGCGGCGAGTCCTTCGCCGAACGCCTTGCGCCCCAAGCCGAAGCGCACGTGGGCATCGTCGTAGCCGAACTCTCCGGAGGGCGCCAGTAACACGCCGGCCTCCTCCACGAGCGCGCGGCAGAAGGCGCGCGCGCCTTCGTCCGCGTGGAGGCGAACCAGGGCGATGCTGCCGGCGCGCGGCGCCACCCAGGAGAACAGTCCCGGGCGCCGTGCGCACAGTTCGTCGAGGCATGCGGCATTGGCGCGAATGCGCGCCAGGTTGCGACTCACTATCCACCCGCGGTCACGCAAGCCCATCAGCGCCAGCAGCTCACTGGGAGCGCTGCCGCAAATAGTGGTGAAGTCCTTGAACGCGGCGATCTCTGCCAGGAGTCCGGCGTCGCGCGTGGTGAGCCAGCCCACCCGCACGCCGGGCAGCGAGAAGCTCTTGGACATGCCGCACAGGCTGACGGCCTTGTGGTACCGCTCCGCCGCCGACGGCAGGCGCGTCCTCGCGTCTTGCTCCAGCCAGCGGTACATCTCGTCGCTGAAGAGGTACACACCGGCGTCGGCCGCCAAGCCCAGCACCTCATCGTACTCCTCCGCTGTGGGAAGATACCCGGTGGGGTTGTGGGGGAAGTTGACGACGATCAAGCGCGTGCTGGGCCGCAGCGCGCCACGCACGAAGGCCGGGTCGAAACGCCAGCCCTGCGCCTCGTCCGGCTGCCAATAGGTGACCGTGCAGCCGATGGTCTCGGCCAGACTGAAGAGCGACTGGTACCCCGGATGGGTGACGATCACGTGGTCGCCGGGTTCGAGCAGCGCGTTCATGGCGAGAAAGATGCCCTCTTCCGGCACGATCTCGAGAACGTCGTCGCGGCCGATGCCCGAGTAGAGGGCGGCGATCTCGGCACGCAGCAGCGGCAACCCGGAGACTCTGTGTAGCCCAGCCGCAGGGCCCCCCACAGCTCGCGGCACTCGTCGTCGGCGCGGCTCACCAGCTCGGTCATGCCAACCGCCTCGCAGTCCGAGCTCGACAGAAGATGCCTAACACTGAATTCGTAGCGCGAGCAGTAGCGCTTGAGGCTGAACGTGCCGGGTCTCATGGCCTCCCCTTCGACGGCGTCGGTCGCGGCGCGCGCCGCGCCTTCCGCGAGGCATGCTACCAGAGCCACGCCCCGCGCCGGGCAACACGTTTGCCGCGGCGCCCCCGGCGGGCATCTCAGCGGCAGCCAGGACCACGGCCGGGGCGGCGCCGCCGCACCCGGCCACTCAAGCCCGAGGAGGTACACCATGGCTGATCGCCAAGAGCCGCGCCGACGCCGTCTGGGAGGGCTCGCTGACCCGTGGCAGCGGCACCGTGAGTCTCGCCAGCGGGGCCGCCGAACCTCTGCCCGTCACCTGGGTCTCGCGGACCAACCGAGGGGCCGGCGCCACCAGCCCCGAGGAGCTCGTGGCGGCCGCGCACGCCAGCTGCTTCTGCATGGCGCTCTCAGGCGAGCTGGCGGAGAACGGCACGCCGCCCGACAAGCTCGAGGCCAGCGCGACCGTGACCTTTGCGGCCGTAGAAGGAGGGTCGCAAAGTGGTGAGCTCCGAGTTGACCGTGAAGGGCGACGTCCCTGGCCTGGACGCAGTTGGCTTTGCCCAGATGGCAGCCGCCGCCAAAGACGGCTGCCCCATCTCGGGCGCCTCAAGAAGGGCAACGTAGAGATCAACTCTGACGGCGACGCTCATCTGAAGGGGGCCAGCGAGGGTACCAACCACCGGTGTTTGCCGTGTATCCTTGGCGCCATGGTGGGGCTGAGCCATGGTGGTGTACGTGCAACCGGCAGAACGGCCGCGGCGGCGGCCGCGCTGCTCTTCTTTGCCCTGGCTCTCGTCGCCGCCCGGGCGCCCCTGGCGCACGCCGACTCTTCTGCGTGGCAGTCACCGTTTGTGCTGGCGCCCGGCATGGGGCTGAATGAGCAGTACGGCTACGCCCCGGCCTACACGCGCAACGTTCCGTCGTTCGACGCCGAGAACCGCGCCTACATTCGCAGCCGCACCGCCACGGCGCCAACTCCACCTACGTGCACACGCTGATCGACGGCACGTGGACGCAGCTCGACTTCAGCGAGGCGCTGAGGGGCGCGTTTCCGAATTACCAGGGCACCGTGGGTGCCGGCGGGACGCGCAGCGACGGCATCATCTTCGACACCCCAGACCGCGCCTACAACCCGCTCACCGTGCGCCTCAGCAACGGCAAGCTGCGCAACGTGCTCATGGTCTCGTGGGACTCACTGCCGCACGTGGAAGGTGTTCAAGCTGCCCAACGGCTTCTTCACCACCGAGCAATGGGTAGGTCACAACGAGATCGACGGACCGCCGTTCATGGCCTTCTGGCGGCCGTTCGCCGGACCCTATGCCGGCCACCGTGGCCACCGCTACGCTTTGTGGGTAACGCAGCCGCAGCTCGATGGGCAGAACCTCATCGTGCCCACGCCCACGCTCGTCACCACCGCCTGCCTGGGGCTCAGCAAAGACTCCGGCGGGTCGTCGTTCGCCGTCACGCACGGCGACTCCACCTGGTTCGTCTGGCCCGGGAGCTCAGCGAAACAAGCGCCCGGGGTGCCGCAGTACGTGGCCTGCTACGACCACCTCGACGGGCAGTGTGTCCACGCCGCAACTGCTCGCCGTTACGCCACCCTGCAACGACCCGCACAGCAAGCCCGGCATCTGCATCGACAGCCAAGGGTACCTGCACGTCGTGTGCGGCACCCACGGTACCGCCATGCCGTATACACACTCCCTCGTCCCCTACTCGTGCGACGGCGGGTGGAGTGCCCCGGTACCGGTGCTCAGCGACGGCTTCGTGAACTCCGGCCCCACACCCACGCAGAGCGGACGCCAGACCTACAGCTCCTTCGTCTGCGACTCACACGCAGACGCCGCACTTGATCACCCGGCAGTGGCGCCGCAACGTAGACGCCGACTTCCCCGGGCTCCAGTACGGCGCCCTCGTGGCGCAGAGCTGCCCCGCCGGCGGCACCTGGAGCGAGCCGACCGTGATCGTGGTTCCGGCGGCCCCCGGATACGCCATCTACTACCAGAAGCTGGCCCTCGATCACGACGACCGCCTCTTCCTTTCATGCAGCTACGACGGCGGCGACGATCTGTGGGAACAGCGCGCCTGGAGCGTGGCGATGGGCGTCCTCGGCCGCGGAGAGATCACGCCCGGCATGTACCAGCGCCGCATGCTGCTGGTCTCGGACGACGGTGGCGCGACGTGGCGCTTCGCCCAAGATTCCGACCTCTCGCCCACGCCCACTCCCACACCCACGCCGAGCGCTTCCTCCGCCCCCAGACACAGCCCGACCACCGCCGCGCCCCCGCGGCGAGCTGGTTCAACCCGCTGCCGCAAGGCAACCAGTTGACCGCGATAGACATGGTGAACGGCACCATCGGCTGGGCGGTCGGCACGCACGGGACCATCCTCGCAACGCAGAATGCCGGCGCCAGTTCGGGCCAACCAGACGTCCGGAACGACCGCCAACATCTTCGGCATCGCCGCCGCCAATCGCCGCTACGCCTGGGCGGTGGGCATGGATGGGCTCATCCTGCGTACCTCCAACGGGGGGCTCACCTGGACGCGGCAGACCGCCGGCACAGCCGCCTCCCTGTTCGGGGTGTGCGCGATATCGGCGCGCCAGGCGTGGGTAGTGGGGACCCGTGGCCAAGCCTTCAGGACCGTCAACGGCGGGCGCACCTGGAGCCATTGCACCACAACCACCGCGGAGAACCTGCTCTGCGTGAAGTTCAGCAATGCCCGCCACGGCCTCATCGCCGGAGCCTTCGGCTACGTGTTGAGCTCGGCCAACGGTGGTCGCACCTGGCGCAGGCGAGTGTCTCACACCAGTAACAGCCTGTTCGCGATCGACTTCAAGGGCAAGCTTGCCTGCGCCGCAGGCATCAAAGGCACGGTGTT
>CAWKEZ010000040.1:0-34763 GCA_963848545.1 uncultured Thermoleophilia bacterium | reverse complement strand
GAAACGGATGCCTTCCTTCACGCCGGTGAACTTCACGTCGCCACCCCTGATCTGGCGGGACGCCTTGGCGCGATCGACCACGTCGCGCACAGCCACCAGGCTGTCGTAAAGCGACACGAGCGTCTGGCGTCCGGAGTTGAAGTCTTCGGACTTCTGGTCGAGGCGCAGCAGGATGAACAGAAAGACTCCAAGCGTGGCCAGGTTGGCGTGCAGATACTGCGCCCCGACATAGATGACGGCGAATACCGTGAACATGAGTAGCGGATCGATGGTTACCTCGATGACGCCGCTGAATACGGCGATGCGGATCTGCACGTCCATGAAGCGGCGCACGATCTCTTTCACCTTGCGCGTCTCAGACTGCTCCTGCCCGAGCATCTTGATGAGTCTGATGGCCGTGATGCGCTCACCGATCATGGAGTAAGTCTCGTTGTTGAGCCGTGACGTCTCGCCGCCCAGAGCGCGCGAGCGCGTGATCGCGCCTTTGACCAGGTAAGAGATGATCATGATGGCCGTTGTGGCGATGAGGGCCAACCAAGGGCTGAGCAACACCAGCACGAGAACATACATGCCGATCACGAGACCCGTGGAGATCTGCTGAAGGAACTGGTAGATGGCCTGGCTGCCACGCTGAGCCTGGGCCGTGAGCGTGCTGACGAGATTGCCGAAACCCTCGCCGACGACGAACGCCAGGTCGCCGTTGGCGAGTGCCGCGAAGCCCTCGGCGCGCATGCGCATGCAGGCACCCTGCTGCACGCGCGCCGTGGCCCAGGCATAGGCCAGGTAAAACACCTGGCGAAGCAGGATGGGGATGAACGCGAGAATGAGCAGGGTCAGGAGGCTTGCGTGCAGCCCAAGAACACGCACCTCGGCGTGGAGAAGGTGGCCGAAGATGCCCGACGACCACTTCTCGGCACCCTTGGCTGTGGTCTTCGAGGTACCGTACTCGATGAAGTTGAGTACCGGGTTGAGCATGCCGACCGCCAGGCCTTCGAGAACGGCCAACACGACGGCGATCACGACGAGCATCCAGACTCGCCGGCCGCGCACGGCGAGCAGGCGAACACCTCGCGGCCACGGGCGAACAGACCCTGCTTCTTGCCCTTCTGCGGACCGTCTGCGGAGCCTTGCTGCGGGCTTTGTTGCGAGCCCTCCGCGGCGCTCTTCTGACTCGGCCCTTGGTCCGGGCCCGGCTTCGCGTTCTCTTCCGGGCCAGGTCGCGTGCTTTGCTCCGGGCTCGGCTCCGGCTCGGGCTCTGAACCCTGCTCAGAGCTCTGCACCGGACTTTCCTTGGCGCTCTCGGTCAAATCATTCCTCACTCGCACGAACCGGGGGCTCACTGCCCACGATCAGGCCCTGGACCTGTGCCGACTTGCCGGCCTTGATGCGGCGGCCGGCGAGATGGTCGGCAGGCAGGGAGAGGCCTGTCAGGGGCTCGCCGTCCAGGCTCACGCCGCCTTGCTCTACGCGCCGACGAGCCTCCGAACGCGACAACCCGAACCAGCGCTCCATGACCTTGGGGACGTACACCACACCATTGTCGAGGTCGTCGGGTCGCAGTGCAAGCTCGCGCAGGTCGGCGGCGGACTCGTGACGGCGAAACACACGCTCGAAGTTGTCTTCCGCGGCGCGCGCCGCGGCGGCGCCGCGCAGTCGCGTGATGATCTCGCGGGCCAGGCGCGCCTTTGCGTCGCGCAGGTTCACGGTGCCACTCGCCAGCTCAGCCTCGAGACGCTCCAGCTCGGCGGCGTCATGGCGCGTGAGCAGGCGGAAGTACGTAATCATCGCGGCGTCCGGCACACTCATCACCTTGCCGTACATGTCGCGCGGATCCTCGCTCACGCCGATGTAGTTGCCGGTTGACTTGCTCATGCGTTCCACGCCGTCGGTGCCGGGCAGGATATCCATGGTCATGATGGCCTGCGACGGCTGGCCGAAGTGCTCCTGCAGGTCGCGGCCCATGAAGAGGTTGAACTTCTGGTCGGTGCCGCCCAGCTCGATGTCGGCGCGCACCGCCACTGAATCGTAGCCCTGGGCCAGCGGGTAGAGCATCTCGAGCATGCTGACGGGCTGATGCGCCGCCCAGCGTTTGGCGAAATCGTCCCGCTCGAGGATGCGCGCCACTGTGGTCGTGGCCGCGAGCTCGAAGATCTGCTCTGTGGTGAGCGCTGCGAGCCACTCACCGTTGTGCCGCGTCTCGAGCTTGGTTTGGTCGATGTCGAGGACGAGAAACGCCTGGTCCTGGTAGGTCTGGGCGTTGGCGTCGATGACCGCCGGCTCGAGGCGCGGGCGCGTTTTACTGCGCCCCGACGGATCGCCGATGCGGGCCGTATAGTCGCCGATGATGAGCACGGCGACATGACCGGCGTCTTGGAACTGGCGGAGCTTGTTGAGCACCACCGTGTGGCCCAAGTGGATATCGGGGGCCGTGGGATCGACGCCGAGCTTCACACGCAGGGGTCGGCGCTCGCGTTCGGCGAGCGCGAGCTTCTCCTCGAGGGCACCTTCGGGAAGAACGTCGACGGCGCCGACCATGAGGTCGTCGATGAGGCGACGGTCGATCACGGGAAACGAGCCTCCAAACGAGTTCGCGGCGGACGCGGACGCCTGCGCCGCCTCGCCCGCAACGGGCTTAGGGCCGCCGCGCATGATACCACAGTGCCCCTCAGGCCACGCCCCGGAAGAGATGGCCGGTGGTGCTGCGCTGCCGCGCAGCGAACGGCGCGAGCGCCGCCACGCCACCGGCGGCGAAGGCCGCACGCTCGTCGTCGGCGAGATCGGCTTGCACCACGAGAAGAGTGACCACGCCGGCTTCGCGCAGCTCGCCGAGGTTGGGCGCCAGGTTGGTCACACGGGCGTTGAAGATGCGGGTACCGCCGGCGTCTGCGTCGGCCGGGAACGCATACCCCTTGGCGTCTTCGAGCAGAAGGCCCACATGCTCCGCCGCGCCCGGCGCGTCGTAGAGCCCTTCAGCGCGGCCCAGCTGGTCACGCGTGCGGAGCACCTGCTGGCGGCCGAAGGCCAGCTCCTCGACCGCCGCCGGCGGGTCAAGGAGCTGAAGGCCAGCCGCCAGGGAGGCGATCTCGGGCAGCGACGCCTCCGGCGCGGCAACCACAGCCGCCGGCACGCGGCCGGCTAGGCCGGCCGTCACCCCGGCGGCCAGGCTGTTGAGACCTTGCAGCGGGTATTCGAGCACGAAGGGCACCGCCGGCGGCAGCAAGGCAAGCGTGCCCAGCTGCCGCACGTACACGGCATCCCAAGGCAGGGCCAGCACCGCACGCAGCCAGGACGCATCGTCGTTGTACAGCACCTCCGGCAGGCGCGCCCGCAGCGGCAGGCCGCGCGCCCGCAGGCCGTCCGCGGTGACGGCGATGCACCGCGGCGAATCTGACGTCATGAGGTCGAGGGCCACGGCGCCAACGCCGGGAGCCCTGAGCGGCAGCTCGCCGAAGCGCACCACCACGACCAGCCCGGGCGCGACGACCGCTGGGCCCTGCCTGCCGGCGGGAGCGGAGGCGTGCGCCGAGACGGGGACGGATGACTCAGCCGGCGCGGCGTGCGCGGGCCGCGGTTTGCGCCGGCGAGCGGCCAGGCGGCGCTCTTCGAGCGCCGCCACGGCTCGCCGGCGCAGGTCCTTGAGCTCGCCCACGGCCAGGAACAGCCCGTCGCCGACAGCGAACTCCAGCTCGCCGAGGCGATACGGCGTGCCGCCCAGTGCGCCCAGCGCGTCGCGCGCCTTCGCCACCGTAAGGGCCGCCGTGCGCGCCGCCTTCAACGGCGTCGCGGTGGTCACCACCACTGGATCGTCGCCGTCCACGGCTGCCACGGCGAGCGCCGCGGGCCGGCCCTCCTCCCCGGCGAGGCACATCTCCAGCCGCACCGGGCGCAGGGCCACACGGCCGCTGGCGAGATCTTGCGCCAGTTGACCCACATCGGCGGCCGCGAGGCGAAAGAGCCGGTCCTTGAGGGCCACGCGCTCGCGCACGCGTAGCGTCGTCTCGGTGGCGCCGCCGGCGGCCACGCGCAGGGGCTCGGTCTGACCCCACGGTGTGTAGAGGTACACGAGGTCACCGGCCGCGACCGGCTTACTGAGGCGCACCGTGATCTCACCATGGGCCTCGTCGACACGAGCCACGCGCCCCACGAGCACTCCACGATGGCCGCCGCGCCCGCCGCTGCGCACCTCGTGATGTCTGCCCTCGAGATGCGCCGTCGTGAAGCTCCGCGAGAAGCTCTGCTCCAGGCGCGACAGCCATTCGGCCCGCACCGCGTAGCTTTGCGGATCCGCGACGGCGGCAGCGAGCGCCTCGCTGTACACTGCCGTGGTGACGCCCACGTAGGCGGCGTCTTTCATGCGGCCCTCGATCTTCAGGGACTTAACGCCGGCCTCCAGGAGTCGCGGCAGAACCGCGATCGCCGCGAGATCAGAGGTAGACAGAACGCGCGTGAGCTCGGCGCCGGCGGGGGCTCCGGCCGGGGTGCTATCGGAGGCGCCGGCGGGAGGCGGCGCCTCGTCGCCCGCCCGGCTCAGGTGGTACCGCAGGCGGCACGACTGGCTGCAGCGGCCGCGGTTGCCGCTGCGTCCACCGACCATGCTAGACAGCAAGCAGTCGCCGGAGTAGCCGTAGCAGAGCGCGCCGTGAACGAACACCTCCAGCTCGAGGCCGTGGGCGTCGAGACCGGCGATCTCGTCGAGGCTGAGCTCGCGCGCCAGGATGGCCCGCGAAAAGCCCAGGCGCGCTAGCGCCGCGAGCTGTGCCGACGAGTGTGTGTTGAGCTGCGTGCTGGCGTGCAGCGGCAGTTCGGGGTACAGGTCGCGCACGCGCGCCGCGAAACCGAGGTCGGCGACGATGAGGGCATCGAGGCCGGCGAGGTACGGCTCCCGCAGCGCCGCCAGCGCGTCCTCTACCTCGTCTTCTTTGAGCAGCGTGTTGAGCGCCAGATGAGCGCGCGCGCCGTAGATGTGCGCCAGATCGACGGCTACAACTGCGGTCTCGGCGGTGAAGTTGCCGGCGAAAGCACGGGCACTCCACCGTTCGAGGCCGAAGTAGACGGCGTCGGCGCCGGCCGCAAGGGCCGCGCGCAAAGCGCGCGGCTCACCGGCCGGCGCCAGCAGCTCAGGTCGATCTGATCGGCGAGAGAACATCGTTCTCGCATGGTACAGCAGACTCTATGAGGCGGGCAGCGCCCCCGGCTCCTCCCTGATCACCGTGCCATGCTCGTCGCGATGCACGCGGATGAGGCCGCTTGTGGCGATCGTCTGCACGCCTTGGCGCTCGAGCTCGTCGAGGAACTGATTGATGCCGAGCGAGTCGCTGCTCATGTGGCCGGCAATCACCACGTGGGTGTTGTGCTTCTCGGCCTCGTCGCGCAGCTCCTGACCCATGTGCATGCCCACGATGGTGCCCACTCCGGCGTCGGCGAGCTTCTCGATCATCGCCTTGGGGCCCTCCGTGCCGCCCGTCATGTCGACCCAGATCCTGCCGGCGCGCGCTCCGGGGCTGCTCTTGCCGATGTACGGACCAGCGCCCTTCTGCGCGGCGATGCGGTACTCGGGGATCTCGAGCAGCGCCTTCTGCACGTCCTCGACAAGCTTGGGCTGCCTCTCGGCGAAGTACTTGGTGAGGTAGTCAACAACGAGGTTGTCGGTGGGCGTGTGGGCCGACAGGAAAGGGATGTCCAGGAGCCGCGCGGCATCGATGGCCTGGTCGTAGTTGAGAGGCATGAGGCGGCGCTTGACCTCGTCCATGCGCTCGGCGATGAGCTTCTCCCCGGCCTGGATGGGCACGCCCAGGGTCGCCCAGATATCGGCCTGCACCTCCATGACGGCGTCGAGCCTGGTAAGGCCCCATCCCTCGGGGTGGTGCGTGTAGATCGCGTCGATGGGCGTGCCCTTGTCGCGCAGCCGGTCGGCGAGCAGCACCTCGCCGGTGTTCATGTCGATGCCACCGAGCAGGATCTTGACCTCGGTCTCGGGATCACCCACGTAGATGCGCGTATCGTTGAACGGGTTCGTGAGCTCCTCGCCATCGGCGAGCGGCTTGAGGTGCTCGGGCAGCAACTCGGCGCGGCGCTTCTGTCGGGTGAGGAATTCCTCGACGCCTTCCTTGCCGCGCGGGTCGGCGGCGATCCCCATGCGCACGGCGGTCGCGTAGATCTCCCGTAGCTTCACGTTGGTCCTTTCCTCGGCGGGCGGCGGTCCTCTGGCCCGCGCCACGCCCACACCGATGATGATCGCAGTGCCCTATTGTACCCACGCAAGCGCAGCGGCGGCCCAGAGAGGTGATGCGATCGCTAGCCGCGTCGCGAGGCTCGTGGCAGCGGCCGCGAGAGAAACCGGCTGCCGGCGTCGACGAAGCGCCAGGGCTTGACGTCGTCGCCGACGCCAACGCGCGCGGTCGAGATGATGCGCGGGCCGGCCGCGTCCGCCGCGCGAGGGACGATCACCAGGGGCGGCTCCCCTACCGACAGGCCATTGTGCTCGCGACGGATGCCGAGTGCCTGAGCGAGCCTCGCCGGGCCGGAACACAGCAGGCGCGGTTCGCTCCGGCCGCGGCGCGCGGCCATCTCATCCAGGCCCTGCTCGGGCTCCAGCGCGCGCAGAAGGACGCCGGCGCCAACCCCCTCGGGCTCGCAGGCCACGTTGGCGCAGAAGTGCATGCCGTACGTGAAGTACACGTAGAGATAGCCGGGTGGGCCGAAGAGCACGGCGTTGCGGTCTGTCATGCCGCGATAGCCGTGGCAGGGGGGGTCGTCCTGGCGGTAGGCCTCGGTCTCGACGATACGGCCACCGACCTCAGCGAAGAGGAAGGTGCAGCCGATGAGGTCACGGGCAACGTCCAGAGCGGAGCGCGCGAAGAACGATGACGGCAGGTGAACAGGGCCCGTCACGCTGTGCCGCGCTCGCGCGCCGCGAACGCCGCCCGCGCCTGCTCGATCTGCTCGGCCACGCGCTGCGGCGCGGAGCCGCCCGCGGAGCGCTTGCCGGCGAGCTGAGCGGAGGGCTCGAAGAGCGCGTAGTAGTCGTCGCCGAAGGCCGGCGACAGGCGGCGAAGCTCGTCGAGCGACAGCTCGGACGGCGGCGACGATGCTTCGAGGCAGCGGCGCACGAGCGTGCCGGTGAGGTGGTGAGCCTCGCGGAACGGCAGGCCCTTCGCGACCAGATAGTCGGCCACGTCGGTGGCGGCCAGAAACTGGTCGCAGGCCGCGGCGAGGCGAGCCTCGTTGAAGGTGACACCCGCGAGAACGCCGAGCACCACCGGCAGCAGCGCGTCGAGGCAGTCGACCGCGTCGAACAGGTAGCGCTTGTCTTCGCGCAAGTCGGTGTTGTAGGCCAGAGGAAGGCCGTGCAGCACGCCGAGGCAGGCCACCGAGATCTGCGGTCAGCCGCGGAGCGGCTGCCCGCATCAGCTCGGCGGCATCCGGGTTGCGCTTCTGCGGCATGATGCTCGAGCCGCCACTGTAGGCATCGGGCAGGCTGGCGAAGCCGAACTCGCTACTCGCCCAGAGCACGAGCTCGCCGCCCAGGCGGCTGAGGTGGCCGCCGAGCTGCGCCGCGGCCGTCAGGTAGTCGAGGGCGAAGTCGCGGCTCGCGACCGCGTCGAGTGAGTTGGGGGCCACGCGCGCGAAGCCCAGTTCCGCGGCCACGGCCTCACGGTCGAGCTCGTAGTTGAGGCCCACAGCGGCGCCGGCGCCGAGCGGCAGCTCGAGGCAGGCGACACGGGCGGCGGCCAGGCGGCCGCGGTCACGGTCGAGCATCCAGAAGTACGCCAGGAGATGCTGGGCCAGAGACGTCACCTGCGCACGCTGCAGATGCGTGTAGGCCGGCATGATCGTCTGCAGATGGTCGCCGGCACGCTCGAGCAGCACCTTCTGCAGGCCGGCGACAGCCATGTCCTGACGCTCGGACACGCGCCGCAGATGCAGTCGCACGTCGGTGACCACCTGGTCGTTACGGCTGCGGCCGGTATGGAGCTTGGCGCCGGCCTCACCGATGAGCTCCGTAAGGCGACGCTCGACGGCCATATGCACGTCTTCGTCGGCATCGGCCGGCACGAACTCGCCGGCCTCGATCTGGCGGGCGACGGCTGCGAGGCCATCCTCGATGGCGGAGGTCTCAGCGGCGCTCAGCACCCCGGCGCTCTGCAAAGCCCTGGCGTGAGCCATGGAGCCCTCGATGTCTTCGGGCCACAGGCGCCAATCGAGCGACAGCGAGGAGTTGAGCGCCACGAAAGCTGGGGCGCGCTCGCCAGAGAACCGTCCCGAGCGCGCAACCGTCATCGTGTGCCCCCCGTCTTCATCGTGGTGGTCATGTTGAGCCCCTGAGACTGGTCGGCGCGATGCGCCGATCAGTCTTCAAGCTCCTTCATCATATGGTGCTCCTTGCCAATGCGCGCCCAGATCTCGATGGGCAGGCCCCAGAGCTGGATGAAGCCGGCCGCCGCCTCGTGCGAGAACTCGTCCTCCGTGGTGTAGGTGGCCAGCTTATAGCTGTACAGGCTGAAGTCGCTCTGCCGGCCGTCGGCCACACAGTTGCCCTTGTGGAACTTGAGGCGCACGTCGCCGCTGACCCGCTCCTGGCTCTGAAAGAGGAACGCCTTGCACGCCTCGGTGAGCGGGTCGAACCACTGGCCCTCGTAGATCATGTCGGAGAGCTTGCTCTCGATGGTCTTCTTGAAGTGCAACAGGTCGCGCGTGAGCACCAGGTCTTCGAGCTCACGGTGGGCGGTGATCAGGGCCAACGCCCCGGCCACCTCGTAGACCTCGCGGCTCTTGATGCCCACCAGCCGGTTCTCGATCATGTCGACGCGGCCAAAGCCGTGTCGGTTGCCGATGCCGTCGATGGTCGCGATGAGCTCCACGAGGCCCATGGCCTTGCCATCCAGGGCTACCGGCTTGCCCTTCTCGAACGTCACCACCACGTGCTGCGGCCGGTCGGGCGCATCATCGACGGAGACGACGAACTGGAAGGCGTCTTCCGGCGGCCCTACCCATGGATCCTCGAGCACCCCGCACTCGTTGCTGCGGCCCCACATGTTCTCGTCCACCGAGTACTGGGCTCTTCTTGGTAAGCGCCAGGGGGATGTTGTGCTCCGCCACGTAGTCGAGGAGCTCCTCGCGGCTCGGCCAGTCGGCCGCCCGCGCCGGAGCGACGATGGTGAGGCTGGGATCAAGGGCGCGCACACCTATGTCCATGCGCACCTGGTCGTTGCCCTTCCCGGTCGCGCCGTGGGCGACGGCCGTGGCGCCGTACTTGTGGGCGATCTCCACGAGGTGCTTGGCGATCAGCGGCCGGCGACAGGCCGTCGACAGCGGGTATTTGTCCTCGTACAGCGCGTTGGCCTGCAGCGCCGGCAGGCAGTGATGCGCGGCGAACTCCGCTGGGCATCGACGCCTCGACCGCGACCGCGCCGGCTGCCTTGGCGCGCTCCATGATGCGGGCCGTCCTTGCCGCGCCGACGTCGACGTGGCAGGCGATGACGTCGTAGCCGCCTTCTCGTTCAGCAAGGGCACCAGGACCGACGTGTCGAGCCCGCCGGAGTACGCGAGAACGACCTTGCCGTTAGTGCTGCTCACGGTGCACTTCTCCTTGTTCGTGCGGACTGACTGGGGCTGCGGCGCCCGGCGAAGAGCGTCGCTATGCCGGGCGCCGGCGCGGCCGCCCTGCCGCCGGCGCGCCGGCGAGACTGGAGTGCGCGCGGGATTGTGCCTGCGCGCTAGGCCTCTCGGAGACGATCGATATAGCGCTTCAAGGCCTGCGCCGTCTCGGTCGTGTCGACGATGATCAGGAAGGTGTCGTCGCCGGCCAAGGTGCCGACGATCTCCGAATGATTCAAGTTATCGATCTGCCGCGCACGGTGGACGCCGTGCCGATCTCGCAACGCACCACCACAAGAGCTGCTGCGCCACCGCCGTGGAGCGCGCGAAGTCGCGCAGCACGTGGCGCGCCGCTTGCTCGGGGTCTTTGGGTCGCTCGCGCGACGACAGCACGTACTTGGCGCGGCCCAGGTGAGTGCGCACCTTCTGCAGGTCGAGCTCGCGGATATCTCGCGATACGGTGGCCTGCGTGACCTGGCACCCGAGAATCCCCAGGGCGCTCACCAGCTCGCGCTGCGTCACACCTCGCGCTGCTGAACTACCGTCTGGATCAGCCGATGGCGCTCGGTCTTTCCCATCGGGCCTGCGTCCTGTTCATGCCCTCCGCATCTCCTGGTGAAGGATCCTGCATAGAATACTCTAAGAGTACGGCGAATATGCAAGTAGTACCTGCGGCGTCTGCGCCTCGTGCGCCGGCGCGCCGTTGTAGCGCGGCCGGCGCACTCAAGCCGTCACCTTTGTGCCGCAGCCGGCATCGGTGAGGATCTCGAGCAACACGGCGTGTTCTACGCGGCCGTCGATAACGTGAGCACTGCGCACGCCGGCCTCCAGGGCGCGGCGCACGGCGGCCGCCTTGGGGATCATGCCGCCGGTGATGCGGCCGGCGGCCTGTAGCGCCCCCAGGTGGGCGAGATCGCACTCAGACACGGGCGCCGGCTCGTTGCCCTGGTCTTCGTAGATGCCCTCCACATCGGTGAGGAAGATGATCTTCTCGGCGCCCAGGGCGGCGGCGATCTCGCCCGCCACCGTGTCGGCGTTGACGTTGTAGGCCTCGCCGGTCGCGTCGGCTCCCACGCTCGCGACCACCGGGATATTGACCTCAGCGAGCAGGTCAAGCACTTCTATGTTGACCTCTTCCACCTCGCCCACGAAACCCAGGTCGACCTCGTTGCCGTACTTGTCCTGATGCAGCTTGCGCGAGACCCGCAACAGGTGACCGTCTTCCCCGGAGATGCCGACTGCTGTGCCGCCGTGCCGGCTGATGAGGCCCACGATCTCCTTGTTGACCTTGCCCACCAGCACCATCTTGGCGACCTCCATGGTAGCCTCGTCGGTCACCCGATGGCCGTCGACGAACTTGACCTCCATGCCCAGCTTGGCCATGTGCCGGCTGATCTCCGGGCCGCCACCGTGCACCACCACCGGTTTCATACCTACCAGGCGCAGCAGCACGACGTCTTCGGCGAACTGCTCGCGCAGGCGCTGCGAGGTCATGGCGGCCCCGCCGTACTTGAGCACGACCGTGCTGCCCCAGAAACGGCGGATGTAGGGCATGGCCTCGAGCAGAGTCTGCACGGTCTTCTGATGGCGAACGGTCATGTCGAGTACTCCGCGTTCAGGGTCACATAGTCGTGCGTGAGGTCGCTGAAGTAGATGGTCGCCTCGGCGCCCGGCCCGTTGAGAGCCACCTTGAGGGCGATCTCGGGCTGCTCCATGACCGCCCCGAGCTTATCGCGGGCCGCGTCGTCGAGCGGCGCCGGCTGGCCCTTCTGCACGATCACGATGTCTTCGTAGGCGATCTGCGCCGGCAGCGCCTGGTGGCCGTCTCTGCCCAGCGCCTGACCGATGGCCTGCATGATGCGGCCCCAGTTGGCGTCACGGCCGTAGAACGCCGTCTTCACGAGTGGTGAGTTGGCCACGGCGCGGGCCACCGCCTCGGCCTCGGCCACCGAGCGCGCGCCGCTGACCGTGAGCTGCATGGTGCGCGTCGACCCTTCGCCGTCGGCCGCAATCGACACGGCCAGGGCCAGCAGTGCCGCGTGCATTGCCCGGCCCAGCTTCTCCAGACCGTCGTCAGCAGGATGCACTTCGGAGGCCCCGTTGCAGAATCCCAGCACCGTGTCGTTGGTCGACTCTTGCCCGTCGACGGTGATGCGGTTGAACGAGGCCGCCACGGCGCCACGCAGGAGCCGCGCCCAGTCGTCCTCGGCGATCACCGCGTCGCACGTGACGAAGCACAGCATCGTGGCCATGTTGGGACTGATCATGCCGCACCCTTTGGCCGCGAACCCCAAGCGCACGACGCCCTCGGGCAGCGCCACGTCGAGGGCGCCGTACTTGGCGTGCCTGTCGGTGGTGCGGATGGCGCTCGCGAAGTCGCCGGAGGCGCCCGTCGAGAGCGCCTGTGCAGCCGTACCTATGCCGGGCTCGATGCTCTCCATGGGCAGGTGCACGCCGATGATGCCCGTGGAGCACACGCCGACGTGCTCCACCGGCAAGCGCAGATGGTTGGCCGTCAGCAGGCGCATGCGGGCCGCGTCTGCCAGACCTTTCTTGCCGGTGCAAGCATTGGCGTTGCCAGGCGTTCACGACCACAGCCCGCAGGTGGGCGCAGTCGCTCGTCTCGCGCGTGAGCCGCACGGGCGCGGCCGCGGCGGCGTTCCTCGTGAAGGTCGCCGCCGAGACGCTGGGAACCTTCGACATGATCACACCGAGGTCGAGTTTGCCGCCTTTCTTCACACCGCTGGCGACACCGGCCGCGACGAACCCGTGTGGGTGAGTCACGCCGCCGGCGACCTCGTGGGCGAAGGGTGGCAGTGGGGCGAACCTGGTAACCGGCAGCATCTCAGACCAGCCCTTCGCCTTCGGGGATGCCGAGGAGCACGTTCATGTTCTGCACAGCCTGCCCGGACGCGCCCTTCATCAGGTTGTCGATGACGCTGATCACGATGATGCGCCCCGCCCTTTCGTCGACCGTCGCGAAGATACGACAGTAGTTGGTGCCGGCCACGTCCTTGAGCTCGGGCGGCACGTCGCACACTTCAACGAACTGCTCGCCAGCGTAGGCGGCGGCGTAGAGCGCCTTCAGCTCGGCGGCGGCTGGCATCTCGGCGGCGCGCACGTAGATGGTCTCGCTGATGCCGCGCTGCAACGGCACCAGGTGCGGCACGAAGGTGAGCGAGGGCTCAGCGCCTAGCCCAGCGGCGATCTCCGGGTAGTGTCGATGGGTGCCGATGCCGTAGGCGACGAGGTCTGAGTCGACGGCGCAGTAGTGCGTACGCGGCCCAGGCGTTTTGCCGGCGCCACTGACGCCCGACTTGGCGTCAATGACGACGTCGTGCAGTCCGAGGACGCGCAGCGGCGCCAGCGCCAGCAGCGCCGCCGTGGGGTAGCACCCGGGGTTGGCGACCAGGCGCGCCCCGGCGACCTCATCGCGGTGAAGCTCGGTGAGCCCGTACACACCGGGGGTGAGCTCGGGGTACGGGTGCACCCCGTACCAGTCGGCGTAGGTGGCGGCGTCGAGGCGATAGTCGGCGCTCAGGTCGATCACCCGGGCACCGCCGTCGAGCAGCCGTTTGACCACCGCGGCGGCCTGACCGTGTGGCGTGCAGACGAAGGCCACGTCAACGCCGCTCAACTGCGCCTCGCTGCAGAACAGGGCGTCGCTGCGCACCCGCGGCAGGTGCGCCTTCACAGGTTGGCCGGCGAGCGTCTCCGAGCTGATGTGCGTGAGACTCACCGACGGATGGCGTAGCAGCAGCTCGGCGAGCAGCGCACCGGTGTAGCCGCTGCCGCCGACGATGCCCACGGTGGCCACGGCGCCGGAGCTTATGCCGGCGACTTTGCCCTTCTGGGCAGAGCTCGTTGCAGAACACGTTGGACTCGCTGGGGTCATGAAGCTACTCCGAACACACGTAGACAGGGACGCGAGACGAACCGGAGTGCGCCGGCACGGCGGGAAGCAGGGTGTCCGCGAAGCTGCTAGTGCAGACGAAGATACCCACCGGCCGGCGCGCGTCGTGCACGTCGGCCCCGCGGGAGAGCGCAGCGCCTCACACCCGCGTCGCGGCGGGCATGGTGGGCGTAGGTGCTGGTGGCGCTGCTCATCGTGGCGGAACTATACCGTAGCAACGAGAATCATGCAAGCGGCAATTGAAGCCCTTGCAGATTATGCACCTCCACTCCATGCGCGGCTGCATCATTCACCGCCACCCACAGCTTCTTCAGCGGGCAGAATGATGCAGGGCGCGTCGATGGTTCCCGGTGCGCCATCTCAGCGCAAAGTCGCTTCGTACTCTCGAGCGAGCGCCTGAAGGATCTTGGCGCGCACGCCTGCGATGTCTTTCTCGCTCAGCGTGCGCTCCGCTGAGCGCATCGTGACGCGCAGCGCCAGAGAGCGCTTGTCGGGCGGCACCTGGTCGCCCTCGTACACGTCGAAGACGTGGACATCTTGCGTGACCTTGCCTCCAGCGCGGCACGCCGTCTCTGCCACGCCGGCGGCGGTCACAGTGCGCGGCACCACGACGGCGAGGTCCTGAGAGGCAGGCGGGTAGGCGCCGAGGTCGGCGAAGGCAACCGTCGACAAGGCCACGCCCGCCAGCCGGTCCATGTTGAGCGACGCCGTGTAGAGCCCGAGATCGTCGATGCCGTAGGCGGCCGCCACGTCGGGGCGCACCTGGCCGAGCACGCCGACACCCCCCAGGCCGGCCACGGCGACCACCGCTGCCTTGCCGGGGTGCAGGAACGGGAAGGCGTCGGCCGCGTCACCCAGCGGCGCGAAAACGCCCTCGAGGCGCAGAGCAGACAGTACCGACTCCACGACTCCCTTAAGGGTGTAGAAATCGGTGGACCGGCGCGCGCCGGTCCAGTGCTCGCCGCGCAGCGACCCGCTCAGCACGACACACGCAGCCTCAGGCTCGTGAGGGAGGACCGCGCCGGGCTCGCCCGCGTGCGCCGGCGCGGGCACCGCCTGGTCGTCCCACAAGTAGACGCGCCCGATCTCGAACAGGGCGGGGGGATCGTTGAGCCGCGCGACGTTGTCACGCACGGCGGCCACGAGACCGGGCAGCAGCATGGTCCGCATCACCGACTGCTCGACGCTCATGGGATTGCTGAGGCGCACCGCGCGGCGCCGCACATCGTCTTCGGGAAGGCCGAGCGGCGTAAGCGCATCGGGCGCCACAAACGAGTAGGTGATGGCCTCGTTGAGGCCGCAGCCGGCCAGGGCGCGCCGCACGGCGCGCCGCACCTGCTGCGAACGGCTCAGGCCGCCCGCGGTGGTGTGGCGCGGCAGGCTCTCGGGCGCCGCGGCGTAGCCGACGATGCGCCCGACCTCCTCGATGAGGTCGACCTCCCGTTCGAGGTCGGGGCGAAACGTGGGCGGGGTCACCGCCCACTCGGCGGCTGACCGCGAGCCTTCGTCACCGGTTGACGCCGAGCCTTCGTCCACCACGCATTCGAGGCGACGCAACACGGCGGCTTGCTCGGCGGCCGGTACGGCGTAGCCGAGCAGGCCGTCACACTTGGCCGGCCGGTAGCGCAACCGGCGCGCCGCCGGCAGCTCGCCGCGCACGTCGACCGTGCCGGGCGCCACGCTGCCGCCACAGAGCTCGGCCAGGAGCCGGCAGGCGAACGCCAGCCCACCGGGCGCGAGGTTGGCGTCGAGGCCTTTCTCGAAGCGGTTGCTGGCCTCGCTGCGGATGCCGGTATGCATCTCGGTGCGCAGGATGCTCGGGCCGCTGAAGGTGGCCGCCTCGAGCACCAGGTCGGTGGTGTGATCGTCCACCTCGGCGTCGAGGCTGCCGAAGACGCCGGCAATGACCAGCGGACGCTCCACGTCGGCGATCACCAGCATCTCGCCGTCGAGGGTGCGGTCGACCCCATCCAAGGTGACGATTCTCTCGCCGGCCCGGGCGCGCCGCGCGATCAGCTTGCCACCCTGGATCTTGGCGGCGTCGAAGGCGTGCAGCGGCTGGCCCCAGGCGAGCATCACATAGTTGGTGACATCCACGACATTGCAGATCGGGCGCATGCCGGCGTGCGTGAGCCGCGCTTTGAGCCAGGGCGGCGACGGGCCCACCGTGACGCCGCCGATGACGCGCGCCGCATACCGCGAGCAAAGATCAGGGTCGGCGATCTCCGCGGCGACAGTGTCTGCGGCGTGCGCCTCGCCCTGCCCACTCGGTTCGTCGACGGGCGGCGGGGCCAACGTCAGCCGCGCGGCCGCCGCGACCTCGCGGGCGATGCCGTAGACGCTGAAGCAGTCTGGCCTGTTGGAGGTGAGCTCGAGCTCGAGCACGGCCTCGCTGACCGGAAGGTAGTTCTGCAGCGGCGCGCCGACGATCCAGCCGCGGGGCAGCACCACGATACCGGGGCTCTTCTCCTCGTAGCCCAGCTCCTGCTCACTCATCATCATGCCGTCGCTCTCCGCGCCGCGCAGGTTGGCCTTCTTGAGCTTGAGCCCGTTCGCGAGCGTGGCGCCGCTGAGCGATACGGCCACCGTGTCGCCGGCCCGGAAATTGCTCGCGCCGCAGACGATCTGCTTGACGCCGCCGTGCGGCCTCCCCGACCTCAACCGTGCACACGCTGAGCTTGTCGGCGTTGGGGTGCTCGTCGCGGGTGAGCACCTTGCCCACTACGAAGCGCCCCAGGTTCTGCGGGTCGCGCGGCGCGCCCACCCAGTTCGATGCCCTCCACCTCGGTACCCGACATGGTGAGCAGCTCGGCGAGCTCCTCCACGGCGCCCGGCCACGCGACGTACTCCTTGAGCCAGCTGAACGGCACTCTCATGGTCCTCCGCCCCCTTCGTCAGAACTGCCGCAGGAAGCGGACGTCGTTGTCGTAGAACAGGCGCAGGTCGGGGATGCCGTGCTTGAGCATGGCCATGCGCTCCACACCCATGCCGAAAGCGAAGCCGCTGACCGCCTCGGGATCGTAGCCTACGAAGCCGTACACGTTGGGATCGACCATGCCCGCGCCCATGATCTCGAGCCAGCCCGAGTATTTGCAGGAGCGGCATCCTCGGCCGCCGCAGAGCTCGCAGCTCACGTCGACCTCGATGCTCGGCTCGGTGAACGGGAAGAAATGAGGGCGCACGCGGATGGCCCTGTCGCGGCCGAAGAACTCCCGCGTGAAGTGATGCACGGTACCCTTGAGATCGGCCAGCGTAATGCCCTCGTCCACGACGAGCCCCTCGACCTGGTGGAACATGGGCGTGTGCGTCGCGTCTGAGTCGCGCCGGTACACCTTGCCCAGGCAGACGACGTACACGGGGGGCTTCTGCTGCTCCATGGTCCGCACCTGCACCGGCGAGGTATGGGTGCGCAGCAGCACACCGCGGTCGGCGTCGACCACCGCCTCCGGCATGGTCGAGCGAGGTTCGTCCACCCAGAATGTATCGTGGGCCGAGCGGGCGGGATGGCTGGGCGGCGTGTTCAAAGCCGTGAAGTTGTAGTAGTCGAGCTCCACCTCGGGGCCTTCGGCGATGGAGTAGCCGAGGCCGATGAAGATGTCTTCGACCTCGCGCATAGTCTGGCTGATGAGGTGCTCGTGCCCGGCCGGGAAGGGCTCGCCGGGCAGCGTGACGTCGCTGCGCTCGCCGGCCAGCGACGCGCTGAGGGCCGCCTTCTTGAGCTCGGTGGCACGCTCCTCCACCAGGGCCTCGAGCTCCAGGCGTACCACGTTGCCGAGCTTGCCCACCAGCGGACGCTGCTCGGCGGGCAGCGTCGAGATAGAGCGCAGGATCTCAGTAAGACGGCTCTTGCGGCCGAGGAAGTGCACGCGCGCCTCGTCGAGCGCCGCCACGTCGGCGGCCGCGGCCAGCGCCGCCAGAGCGTCGGCGCGCAGGGCCGCGAGATCGGGATGCACGGCGCTAAGCTCCGCGAGTTGGCGATCGTCCATCACATCTCCTTCAGTGACCCGGCCCGTCCGGTGATCCCGTGGGCGCCGGTGCCGCGGCCCCCGACCGCGAAAACTCGTACAGGGCAATGGCGCCGGCCACGCCGGCGTTGAGAGATTCGACCACGCCGGGCACCCCCGGCGCCAGCGGGATGGTGATGACCTGACTCACAAGCGCCTGAGCCGCCGGCGAGAGGCCGGACCGCTCGGCACCTACCACCAGCACGGCGGGCCGCCGCAGGCCGGCCGCAGGCAGAGGCTCACCGCCATGCGCGGCCAGGCCGTACACGCGTGCCGCCGGGAACTCGGCGACCACGGCGGCCAACGGCAGGTCGGCGAACAGCGGCAGGCCGAACACGGCCCCCATGCTGCCACGTACAGTCTTCGGCCCATAGAGGTCGACCGAGCCGGGTGCCACTACCAGGGCGGTGGCGCCGAAGGCGACCGCCGCCCGCAAGAGCGTGCCCATGTTGCCGGGGTCGGCGAGTGCGTCGGCGTACACCAGCAGAAGGTGGCCCGAGTGCCGGCCGGCCCGCTCGCGCAGCGAGCCCAGCGGCCGGCGCTCGGGCAGCGGGAATACCGCCATCACGTCAGGGGGCGTCTCGAGAGTCGAGAGGCGCGCGGCGACGTGCTCTGGCACCGGGAACACGGCCGGCGTCGCGACGGTGGGCGCGCCGGAATGCTCGGCCAGCCCCAGCGCCGCGACCAGCTCGGACGCCCGGGCGGCGGCTACGAAAACAGCCTGCGGCCGGAGTCCGCAGGCCATTCCGGCCGCAACCAGATCGGCGCCCTCCACCAGGAAGGCGCCTTCGCGCTCACGGAACTTGCGCTGCCGCAGCGACGCCGTCCGCTTCACGAGGGCGTTCTGCGTGCTCGTGATGGGTGCGCCGATGAGCCTGTCCCGGTAGGGATGTGCGTCCGGGGTGTTCATGGGTCGAGTGGGGCGACCTCGAGACGGTCCCCTCGTAGCCTGCTACGTGGGGACCGGGGAGAGGCCGCACCGCGATGCGCCCATGAGCACATCCCTACGTGCAGACCTACCGGGATAGGCTCGTAAACCCCAAGCGGCTCGCCTGCCCCGACCGCCGTCAGGCGGCTTCGAGGGCCGCGCGCGCCTGATCGACGAGCGACGAGAAGTACTGAGGGTCGCTCACCGCGATCTCGGCCAGCATCTTGCGGTCGAGCTCCACCTCGGCCAGCTGCAGGCCGTGCATGAACTGGTTGTATGAGAGGCCGTTCTCGCGGGCACCCGCGTTGATGCGGATGATCCACAGCTTACGGAACTCGCGCTTGCGTACCCGGCGGTCGCGATAGGCGTACTGGCCGCTGCGCTGCACCTGTTCCTTGGCCCGTTTGTAACTGGAGTTCTTGGTGGCACGATAGCCCTTCGCCTGTTCGAGCACCTTGCGACGCTTCTTGCGCGCACTGACGCTGCGTTTTACTCGAGACATGGTAGTACTCCTTGAAACTTCTCCGGCCGGCGGCCGCCAGACGGCCCGGCCGGCAGATCACTCGTGTTGCGTGGGCATGGACCTCAGCGAAGCCCCAACAGGCGCCTGATCTCTCTACCGTCGGCCTGACTGACGTCGTACACCTTGCGGAACCCGCGCTTGCGCTTGGCGCTCTTGTGCTCCAGGAGGTGGCTCTTCATCCCGTGGCGGCGAAGCAGCTTGCCGCCCCCGGTGAGATGAAAGCGCTTCTTCGTCGCGCTGTGGGTCTTTGTCTTCGGCATACGCACCTCCTCCCGCTACTTCACCGGCGCCAGCATCATGACCATGTTGCGCCCGTCTTGCAGCGGCTTGGACTCGATGACGCCAAATTCTTTGACATCTTCCGCCAGACGCAGCAGCAGTTGCTCGCCGCGCTCCGGATGGACCATCTCGCGGCCGCGGAACATGATCGTGACCTTGACCTTGTCCTTGTGGTGCAGAAAGCGCAGCACGTGGCCCTTCTTAGTTTCGTAGTCGTGCACGCCAACCTTGGGCCGGAACTTGATCTCTTTGATCACGATCTGACTCTGGTGCTTGCGCGCCTGCTTCGCCTTGAGCTCGAGCTCGTAGCGGTACTTGCTGTAGTTCATCACCCGACATACCGGCGGGTCTGCCTGGGCGGCGACCTCGACCAGATCGAGGCTGTGTTCGGCGGCGTACTCCTGCGCGAAGCGGATCGGTTTGATGCCGAGCTGCTCGCCTTTCTCGTCGATGAGCCTGACCTGCGGCACCGTAATGCCGTCGTTGATGCGGATCTGGACCTCGTTGGCCCGATCCCGCATGTATCTATCTCTCGGAGAAAATGGTCTTCCCATACGGAAAAAGGCTCGCCAACGGCGAGCCCTCACGATCTCCTTTCTCGTGACGGACCCTGTCGGCCGAAAACGGGCGCAGGGTGGGGTGCTCGCAAGCGCCCTCTTGATGGCGCACGAGAGTATACACGACGGCAGCGCAAGCGTCGACACGCAGGGCCTCCAGGGCGACGGCCCGGCGACGGGCCCGGCGGGGGCCCGGCGGGGGCTGCGCCGGCGAGACTTCAGGCACCGGTCGCGCGGGCGAAGGCGCGGGAAGATCGCGCGGGCACCCCCGCCCGAGCCTCCCCTTTGCCGCAGGCGTCCCAGGCGATACTATCGCGCCGGACTGCGTCACTAGCGCCCGCCGCGAGGCGAGCTGGAGGGCCGAATGCCCGAGGCCAAGTCTTCGCACTTTCTCGTCGACACAGAAGGGTCGCACGCCGCGGTCGACCGCCCGCTCGTGGAGCAGCACCTGGCGGCGGGGCAGTTCTTCTGGCTCGACCTACATCAGCCCACGGCCCCCGATCTCAAGATGCTCGGCGACCTCTTCCACTTTCACCCCCTGGCCGTGGAAGACGCGGAGCACTTCGGGCAGCGCCCCAAGCTGGAGGAGTTCGACGACTTCCTCTTCCTCGTGGCGTTCGGCGCCAACGGCGACGCCGACGCGCTCGTGGAGGTGCACTGCTGTTCCTGGCCGACGCCTTCCCTCGTCACAGTCCATCACGACGACTGCCCGCCCTTCGAGGAGCTGCGCCGCCGGGCGGCCGCCGAACGGGTGCGTGGATCCCAGGGGGCGATGATCCTCTATGCCGTGGTCGATGCCCTCGTCGACAGCTTCTTCCCCGAGCTCGCCGAGGCTCGACGATCGCATCGACCAGCTCGAGAACGGCGTGTTCCAGAAACCCGACGAGGCGCAGCTCCAGGAGATCTTCAGCCTCAAGCGGCGGCTGGTGACGTGGCGCAAGGTCATTACCCCGGAGCGCGACTGTTTACCCGCCTGGTCACCGGCGTCGTCAAGGTGCCAGGCATGACGGGCGAGGCCGAGCGGTACTACCGAGATGTGTACGACCACCTGATCCGCATCAGCGACCTGGTAGACAGCTACCGCGACCTGCTCACCGGCGCCATGGACGTATACTTGCTCGACGGTGTCGAACCGTCTGAACGACGTGATGAAGCGCCTCACGATCGTCGCCACGATCTTCATGCCCCTTGCCTGGATCACCGGCTTCTTCGGCATGAACTTCGGCAGGCTGGCTTCCAACATGACCAGCTGGGCGGCCTTTCTCACGCTCGGCGTCGCCACCCAGGTGGCTGCCGTGATCGCCATGATCATCGTTTTCCGGCGGCGCGGCTGGATGTGAGGAGGGTCTACGGCTGGTCCTCCGGGCGCGGTGCGGCGCCGGCACCGTCGCCCGTACCGCCTTCACCGCCGACGAGCACCGCCAGATCGTCCACGAAACGCCTCTGAGCCGACAGGATCGCCCTGCGCGCCGAAGGCAGGTCGAACCACGCGGCGCGGTCGACCTCGGGAAACTCGGCGCGCGCACCCGAGCGCGGCGGCCACTCGATGCTGAAGGTATTGCTCGCGACGGCCGCGGCGTCGGCGTCGTGTTCCACCGCCCAGGCATAAACGAGCTTGTGGTGATGCGCCTTCACACCCCCCAGAGGCAGGAAGGGCCCCGCCGGCTCCAGCCCCGTCTCTTCGCGTACCTCGCGCCGCGCCACGGGGAGCAGATCGGCCACGGCGTCCGCCGGCCCGGCCGTGGCATCCGGAGACTCGTCCGCCACGCCCACCGGCCTCCCAGCCGCGCCCGCCCGCCCGAGCAACTCCTCCGCTGTGACCTCGCCCTTGGGGATGCTCCAAGCGCCCAGGTCTTTCTTGGCCCAGTACGGGCCGCCCGGGTGTACGAGCAACACCTGAAGGCGGCGCTCCCCATCCTCGACGACATGCCAGCGGTAGAGCAGCAGCCCGGCGCTCATGGTGGGCATTGACTGGGCCTCCATCAGCCATCGTGTGTGATGGAGAATACAACGAGAGCGAACGTAAGCGGCCGAGGCCGGCAGCCTCGGCTGCGACCGCTAGTCCTCCTCGCGGCGGGCACTACGTACCCGCGAGGCGCTCAATAACGCTACGGCGACTACGGCGCACGGCGCCTACGGGCATTAGTCGTCGCCGCGCGAAGCTGCGCCGGCAGAGAATGTCTTGCCGGCGACCTGGGCGATCCCGACGACCCCGCCTGAGTGTGCCGTCCTGCCGCCAGCGGCGAGTCCGGCGGTCGCGGCCGGCGCGGCGCTGCTGCCGCTCGCTGAGCTGGCGCTGCGCGGCACTGCCGGGGTGCTCACGCCCTGTACGCCCGCGGACGCGCCGATCCGTGCGCCGCCCGGCGAACCGGTCTGCTTGGCGACCGACGCGCCGCTCTGTGCGGCCGCCGGCGCCGGCGAGCCGGTCAGCGAGCTGACGCGCCGGCTTGGATAGAACTGGTTGGCCTTCATGCTCGCCAGGTGGCCGCCTACGGTGGCGCCCGTGATGCCCAGGAGTAACAACGCCATGGCTCCCAGGGCGATGATCCTGCTATTCATCCTCGCCGACCTCCATCTCGAGGGATGGTCCGTTACCCAAGAGCCAATTCCCGGTGGAGATGAACAGCGCATGAAGAAGTCGCCGGGTGGCCGCACAGCTCGGTGAGCCCCCAGGGACGGATGAGCGTCCAGCCGCCCTTGGCCGCCGTCACTACCCCGTAGTGATTGTGCATAGCGCAAGAACGGTGCCGGCGGCACTGATCAGCACCGCAGGTGAGGGATCAGCACCCGGTGGGGTTGACGGTGGCCCGGGCGGCGGGCGCCACGTTCTCAGGCGATAACGCCGGCCTCGATAAGCAGCTCGCGGAACCTCGGCATGAGGGCGGAAGGCGCGGCGACGATCACGGGGACACCGTAGACCGGCTCCTCCAGCACCTCCACCTCGGCACCCGCGGCTGTGGCGATGATGCGCCCGGCGGCCCAGTCCCACGGTGAGAGATCGAGCTCGTAGTAGGCGTCGACGCGGCCTGCCGCCACGTGGCAGAGGTCTAGCGCGGCGGAGCCGGCGCGGCGCACATCACGCACACGCGGCAGGACCGTAGTCAGGGCACGGGCTTGACGGCCGCGCACCTCGGCGTCGTACGAGAACCCCGTGGCGAGCAGCACCTCGGCCAGATCGCCCGTGGCGCGCACGCGGATGGGCCGGCCGTCGCACTCGGCGCCGTACCCGGCGACGGCCACGTAGGTATGCCCGGCCATCGTATCGTGCACCACCCCGACCGCCGGGCGGCCGTCGATCTCTACGCCGATAGACACGCTGAAAGCGGGGTACCCGTAAACGTAGTTGGTGGTGCCGTCCAGCGGGTCGATGATCCAGCGCACGCCGCTCGATCCCTCGCGCAGCGCGCCCTCTTCGCCCAGCAGCCCGTCGGAGGGCCGGCTGCGTGTGAGTGTCTCGACGACGAGGCGCTCCGCCTCCTTGTCGACACGGGTGACCAGGTCGGTGGCCGAGGACTTGTACTCGACGGCGAGCCCACCGGGCACCTCATCGCTCAAGGCGGCTCTCTGCACCCCCGCCGCGAGCATAACAAGCTGCTGCGCCAGCTTGACGAGCTCGCGCTCCAACGCGGGCGTGGCTGCCCAGCTCTCAGCGCGCCACGTGTCACCCGTTGACGAAGAACCGCGCATGCCCGCCATGCTACCTCACGGTGCCGGGCCGCGGCGAACGACCGGCGCCAGCTCGCAGCGGCCGACGGCGGAGCTTACAGGCCGCCGAGCGAGCGGTCCAGGTGCCGGGTGAGCCGGCGCAGGCTGGATCAGACCCCCAACACGTCGAAGCCCAGCGCGGCGGCGGCGCGTGCTTGCTGTCGGTCGTGGGTCGCGAACACGAGGTCGGGAGCATACCGCTCCCGCCACAGCAGGGCAGTAGCGACGTGGATAGCGTCGAGCGACCGTAGGGGCACGGGCAGCGACTGTCCGGCACGACGGATGATGGACGGCGATGGCAGCACACGCTGGGTGCGTTTGAGCTGGGCGTGAGCGACAACGCGTCGCTCCATCGACTCGTTGGCATCAAGGGCCTGTCGCGCGTGGGCCGCGTCGATGGCGCACATGCACTCGACCTCTGTGATCAGGGAGGTGATACGTTGATTGAAACCCCTTATCTCGAGCAGCGGGTCGGGCTGCTGAAAGACAAAGCGCAGAAACACTGATGAGTCGACGTACGCGATCACCCGCCTTCGCTCCCACCCGACGCGCACCCAGAATCGGACGCGGCCGTCTCCTGACCGCCCTCTGACGGTTCGACCGGCAACGATTCGTTGCGTGCGCCTACGTCTCCCCCTGTTCGGTCGCATGCCGTGAGTCAAGCGCTGGGTCAACGATGGCGCCCAGGCGCAGGTCGCGGTCTTCCCGGTCCTCGCGCAGCAGTGCCACGACATCGATGAACCGACCAAGCGGCGGGAGGTTGACCTCGCCGAACTTGGCAGGGTCCTCACTGGGCTCGATGACCTGAAGATCGTCGGCCTCCGCTGGCGCCCACGGGCCCAAAACGGCCACCGGGATGTCGCGGCTGACCACGGTAAACGACTTGCCCTCGCGCACTTCGCGAAGATAGAAGCTGAGCTTGGCTTTGAGCTGGGCGACGGTCACGCGATCCATGGTCACAGTATGACCAGAAGTAGTCAAGATGACAATGGCCGACTGTCTTCGTCTGACTCCGCCGTCGTGGAACGTCGCGCACGTCCGTCTGGGGTTCGGCGCGGCCGGCGTCAGCCGGCCGGCGGCAGCCGCCGCTCGCGGACCTCCTCGACGAGCTCGGCGACGAACTCGTCGAGCGGCCGTGGGCCCCGGTCTTCCCCACGCTCGCGCACCCCCACCGTGCCACTCTCTTGTTCGCGATCGCCGACCACCAGGATGTACGGCAGCTTCTGCAACTGCGCGTCGCGGATGCGTTTGCCCACGCTCTCGCCGCGGTCGTCTATGTCAACATAGAGGGTGACGGGCGCCCGGGACGGGTCCGCGGCGCCGGCGCCGCGCAGGGTGCGCAGCACCTCCCGCGCGTACTCGCCGTGACGGTCGGCAATGGGCAGCACCAACGCCTGCTCGGGCGCCAGCCAGGTGGGCAGGTTGCCGCCGTAGTGCTCCAGCAGGATGCCCATGAAGCGCTCGATCGACCCCAGTAGCGCGCGGTGCACCATCACCGGCCGGTGCTCTTCGTTGTCGGCCCCCGTGTAGGTGATGTCGAGGCGCTCGGGCATGGCGAAATCGACTTGGATGGTGCCGCACTGCCAGGTACGGCCCATGACGTCGCGGATGTGAAAGTCGATCTTGGGGCCGTAAAAAGCGCCATCGCCGGGGTTCAGCTGGTAGTCCAGTGGCCGACCATCGGCCGTGACCTCGGCGCCCAGCACCTCCGTCAGCACACCCTCGGCGCGCGCCCACACCTCGTCGCTGCCGATGCTCTTCGCAGGCCGCGTGCTGAGCTCGATCTTCACGTCGCTGAACCCGAACGCGGCGTAGATGTGCAGCATGAAGTGCAGCACGCCGCGGACCTCGTCGGCGAGCTGCTCGGGGGTGCAGTAGATATGGGCATCGTCCTGGGTGAAGTAACGCACGCGAAAGAGGCCGTGCAGCACGCCGCTCATCTCGTGGCGGTGCACGCGGCCGAGCTCGGCCATGCGCAGCGGCAGGTCACGGTAGCTACGCCGCCGGCTCTTGTAGATAAGCAGGCCGCCAGGGCAGTTCATGGGCTTCACCGCATACGGCTGCCCGTCGATGGTGGTGAAGTACATGTTGTCTTTGTAGTTGTCCCAGTGCCCACTGCGCTCCCAGAGCTCGCGCCGCAGAATCACCGGCGTACTGATCTCCTCATAGCCGGCCTTCACGTGCTCGCCGCGCCAGTAGTCGACCATGGCGTTCCAGAGGCGCATGCCCTTGGGATGGAAGAACGGAAAGCCGGGGCCCTCCTCGTGGAAGCTGAACAGGTCGAGGTCGCGGCCGATGCGGCGATGGTCGCGCTGCCGGGCCAGCTCGAGGGCCTCCAGGTACGCCGTCAACTCGTCTTTGCTGGCGAAGGCAGTGCCGTAGATGCGCGTCAGCATGGCGTTGTGCTCGTCGCCGCGCCAGTAGGCACCGGCCAGACTGGTGAGCTCGAACGTGCCCTTGCCCAGGCGTCCGGTGCTGGGCAGGTGCGGGCCGCGGCAGAGGTCGACGAACTCCCCCTGGGTATAGGTTGAGATGGTCTCCTCGTCGGGCAGATCTGCGATGAGCTCAACCTTGAAAGGCTGCTGCGCCGCGCGGAACAGGTCGAGTGCCGCCGCGCGAGGCAGCTCGCCGCGGGTCACCGCGTGGTCCTCGGCGACGATCTTGGCCATCTCTGCCTCGATGGCGGCGAAATCGCCGTCGCTGATGGGCTCGGCGAACTGGAAGTCGTAGTAGAAGCCGTTCTCGATCGTGGGCCCGATCGCGTATTTCGTGCCCGGCCAGAGCCGCAAGACGGCCTGGGCCAGCACGTGCGAGGCGCTGTGACGCAGGATATCGAGCGCGATGGGGTCGTCACTCTTCAGCGTGACGATCGCGATCCGGTCGCCGTCGGCCAGGACGTGCGTCAGGTCGACCGGCTTGCCGTTGACGGTAGCCGCGATGGCGGCTTTCGCCAGACGCGGCCCGATCGCCTGTGCGGCAGCGAGCGCGGTGGCATCATCGCCGAGTTCAAGAGGGGAGCCGTCGGGCAGGGTGACGTGCAGGGACATGCGTCTTCACCGGTCCTTTGTTCGCGCGCCCGCACACCTTGCGGGGGCTGTTGACCGGGAGAGTGTACCCGGCCCTCGAGAGGCAGTTGAGCCCACGCGTCCGCTGCGTCGACGCCGCGGGCTTTGCGCCCTCTCCGCTGTGCGGGCCCGTCATCCGGGTGCCAGGTCGCGCCGCCGAAACGCCGCCAGCCCGGCAGCCGCGAGGCCTGTGGCGACGGCGATCATGACCGCGATCGCCTCGGCACTGACGGCCACCGCGGGCGCTTTCTCATGAGTGAAGGGCGAGACGTCCATCGCCCACTGCGACAGGCGGAGGCTCGCGCCGAAGACGGGGCTGCAGAGGATAGCGAGGGCGCCTTCGCCGCCGCGCAAGGCCTCACCTACACACCGCTCGACTTTGGGCTCGAGATCATGCTCGACGGGATCGACGATCTGATGCGCCGCCAGGTCTCCGCCGAGGAGCCGGCCGAGTCCGGCTGACCGCGCCGTGCTAGGATGCGGCTGACCACGCGGCGGCAGGATGCGACCATGAGTTCCACCGACACCCACACCGGCGAGATCGCCGGCAGCTACCCCGCCACGGTCGCCTGGCTCCTCGCGGGCGACGACCCATCGGTGCGTTTCTTCACCTTCGTCGACCTGCTCGGCGCCTCCCCCACGTCTTCTGCGGCAATCGCGGCGCGCCGCGAGATCATGGCCGGAGGCATTGTGCCGACCATCCTGGCGGCACAAGACGACGACGGCCATTGGCAGGGCCGTGAGCGCTTCTACAGGGCCAAGTACAGCGGCACCGTGTGGCAGCTCATCGTCCTCGCCGAGCTCGGTGCCGACGGCAGTGACGAGCGCCTGCGGCGCGGCTGCGAGGCCGATCTTGCGCGACGCTCAACACCCCGCCTCGGGCGGATTCTCCACCAACCGCTCCAAGAAGGCCGGCGGGGGCTTGCCCAGCGCGGTGATCCCGTGTCTCACCGGCAACATGGTGTGGAGCCTCATCCGCCTGGGCATGCTCGGTGATCCGCGTCTGCAGGCCGGCATCGATTGGCTGACTACGTATGCGCGCTGTGACGACGGCGAAAGCACGGCTCCTGTGGGCTGGCCGTACGACGGCTGGGAGATGTGCTGGGGTCGCCACAGCTGCCACATGGGTGTGGTCAAGACGCTCAAAGCGCTGGCCGAGATCCCCGCGGAGCGACGCTCACCTGCGGTACGGCGCACACTTCGACGAGGGCGCGGAGTTCATGCTGCGCCACCACGTGTACAAGCGCAGCCACGACCTCTCGCGCGTATCGAAACCCGGCTGGACGCGCCTCGGTTTTCCACTCATGTATCAGACCGACGTGCTCGAGATACTGGGCCTGCTGGCGAAGCTCGGCAAGCTGGACGACGAGCGGGCGGGCGCCGCGCGCAAGCTCGTCGCCTCCCGGGCCGACGTCCACGGCCGCTGGGCGCTGCAAAGCACGTTCAACGGACGCTTCGTCTGCGATATCGAGACCAAGGGTAGGCCGAGCCGCTGGGTAACGCTGAAGGCGTTGCGCGCGCTGACGGCGCGCTGAGACCCGCCGCGCGCCGCGGACGACGCAACTCGCCGCCGTGGAACGGCACCGGCGGCGCTCCCCAGTGCTAGCATCTCCCTGTCATGATCTACGATCTGGAGCACCGCCAAGCGGCACTGCTCGTCGTCGACGTGCAGGGCGAGTATTTCGACGAAGACGGCCCCGCCTACGTGGAGCACGCCCGTGACATCGTGGCCAACGTGAACCGTCTCGTTGACGTCTTTCACGCTGAGCGTCTGCCCGTGGTGTTCGTCAAGCACATGCAGCGCGGTGACGGCAGCGACGCGGGCCGCATGTCCGACTTCGCCGGCCCTGACGAGGAAGATTCATTCATAGAGGGAACGCCGCGCGTGGAGCTCATCCCCGAGCTGCACCTGGCGACGCACGACGTGGTGGTGGTGAAGCGCCGCTACAGCGCCTTCCGGGGCACGGACCTGGAGGCTGTGTTGCACACCGCCCAGACGCGCGCGGTGGTTATCTGTGGCCTCATGACGAGCTTCTGCTGTGAGACCACGGCGCGCGACGCGCACGGCCGCGACTACGAGGTGCTCTTCGTGGCCGACGCCGTGGAGGGTCCCGACCTCGAGGATGCGGAGGGCCGCGAAGTCACGCACGACAAGGTGCTGGCGAACACCACTACAGCCTTGGGCGCCGGCTTCGCCGAGATCGTCACAACGGCGGACCTGATCGCCCGCCTCGGCTGACGCGAGGGCGACGGCGGGGCCTGCGTATGTTGCGGCCCGCGGCTACTGCGCGACAAGCAGCGACGCCAGTTCGAACTTCTGCCCTGAGGCGCCGTCCGCGCCGTCGCTGTCGTCACCGTTGATCGAGCGTTGCGCCGCCAGCCCGGCCGAGCGGCCGACGCGCTCCCAGGGGAGCCCGGCAAAGCGCCGCGCCACGGTGATTCGGGCCCGCAACTCGGCCGCGTTGGCCGGAGTGTGCACGGCGTCGTCGGCGCCGGCCTCGAGCCCCTCGGCGATGTCGTGCCCGGAGCGCACCAGCAAGATGATGTAGGGCGGCCCCGCCTCGTGGTAGGCCCGTACTAGACGGCAGAGCTCCGGGCCGTCGAGCCCGGGCAGGTCCCAATCCACCAGCGCGACGGCCGGCGAGTGAGGCTCGAGGAGCAATTCGAGGGTCTCCGCGCCTTCCCCGGACTCCACCACCTCAAGGTCTTCGGGGTTCGCGGCGGCCACCACTTGCCGCAGGGCGAGCCTCGCGGCGCTGTCGCCGTGTGAGATTAGAAGCTGCATGACTCCTCCCGTCGCATATCGCCGGCTCGTTACGCGCCGCTGCGCGGGTACCCCATGAGCGAGTATCCGCCTCCCGGCTCGTACCTGCGATAGAACAGATGACCATGCCCCGCCGGCGCCGTAATTGCGCCCGTTCATGTGCTGTTCATGATGGGCGGCAACAACCCGCCAGACACTCGACTTCAGGAGCGGATCACGTGAGCACGCAGTGGGAGGACTCGAGGGCAGGTCGGAGCGCGTCGGGTGGCGCGCTCGCGAAAAGGCGCCGGCGCGCCGGCAAGCGGCTGCGCCGGCGCCGAACCCGTGGGCCGCCCGCCTGTTCGGGTGGCTCGCCGGCCTCGGCATGCTGGTGACCCTGGCGCTGCTCGTGCCCGTCGAGAAGCTGAGCGTGCTCACCGCCTCAGGCGGGGTGCTCACGGCGCTCGGCCGGGCCACTGGCCTCGCCGGTGCGTACCTCATGCTCATCGCCCTCTTGTTGATCGCCCGCATTCCGGCGGTGGAGAGCGCCCTCGGCCAAGACAAGCTCGTGGGCATGCACCGCCGTCTCGGACCGTGGGTGCTGGGCTTGGTGGTCGCGCACGTGTGGTTCGTGACCCTCGGCTATGCGCAGCAGCTGCGCAGCGGCTTCGTGCACGAGCTCGTGGCGATGATCACCACCTTCCCCACCATGCTGCCGGCAGCCGTGGGCTTTGGTCTGCTGGTGCTGGCCGGGGTTACTTCGTACCGCTACGTGCGCGCCAAGATGCGCTACGAGACCTGGTGGGCCGTGCACCTCTACACCTACCTCGCCGTGGCGCTGTCGCTGCCGCACCAGATCCTCACCGGCGCGCCGTTCATCGGCAACCCCGCGGCGCGAGCCTGGTGGATCTCCCTCTGGGCGATGACGGCCGGAACCGTGCTGGTCTACCGCTGGGGCTTGCCGCTGGTGCGCAGCCTGCGCCATAAGCTCACCGTGGAGGCGGTAGAGGCCGAGACGCCCGGTGTAGTGTCGGTGGTCATGCGCGGTCGGCATCTCGACCGCCTGCCCGTTTCCGGCGGGCAGTACCTGCAGTGGCGCTTCCTCAAGCGCGGCATGTGGTGGCAGGCGCACCCGTACTCGCTCTCGGAGCTGCCGACCGCCAGCCGGATGAGAATCACCGTGAAGCGTCTGGGCGACCACAGCGAAGCGCTGGCACAGCTCACGCCGGGACGCGCGTGGCCATCGAAGGTCCCTATGGAGCCTTCACCCACCAGGCACGCCACCACGACCGCGTGCTCTTGGTGGCCGCCGGCGTCGGCGCCACCCCGGTGCGCGCCATGCTGGACGACCTGCCCCGGCACGTGGACGTGGTCACCATCCTGCGCGGCAGGGCCGAGCACGATCTGGTGCTGCGCGAGGAGATCACACTACTGGTGGGCGAGCGCGGCGGCCGGCTCCACGAAGTGGTCGGCCCGCGCGCGCAAGCACCTCGACGCGCCGGCGCTACGCGACATGGTCCCCGACATCGCGGAGCGCGACCTGTTCGTGTGCGGTCCGAGCGGCTTCATGAAGGCCCTCGTCGCGGACGCGAGGTCGCTTGGCGTGCCGACCGGCAGATCGACTACGAAGACTTCACGTTCTAGGGCGACGAGATCCGACTGGAGCACAAGGAGGCGCCATCATGAAGCGTTCCATCATCATCATCGCTGCCACGGCGGCCGGTCTGGGTCTCACCCTGAGCTTTAGACCGCACTCCGCCACCTCGGCGGCTACCCTGGCCAGCCTCTCAACCGGAAGCACTGGCGGAGCCGGGAGCCAGACCGTGGTGGGCACCGATCAGGCCCGGCCGGCGGCCTCGGCGACATCCAGGTCAAGGTCACCGCCGCAGGCCGGGCAAGATCACCGGCGTCGGCATGGCGCAGATGAACCTGCACGGGCCACAGTCGCAGCAGATCTCCGCCGGCATCATCCCCCAGCTCGAGCAGCAGACCATCGCCAGCAACGGCGGCCCCATCCATGGGGTCTCGGGTGCCACCTACACGAGCCAGGCGTATGCCCGGTCGCTGCAGGCCGCCCTCGTCAAGTTCGGAGGATCAATGCATCTCTCGCTGCAGCAGGTAATGGGAACGGTACGTCTCATTCAGTCTGGTGGAGGGGGACGGCGGCGGCAACGACAACTGACGGACGCAGCCGGGGCGGCGACCGCGGACGCGGCCTCCGGCGGCGCGTCGCGCGGCGGCGCCAGGCGACGCGCTCGAGGATCGGCGCCGCCCGGCAACCAGAAGAGCGGCGCCGACCGCGAAGCCGCCGCCCTCGCGCGCGCGCAAGCCCAACTGCGCTGGGCAGACGACGTGTTCAGCACCTGGAAAGAGCAGAGCCCGCTCAGCCGGCTGCGGCGCGGCGAGATGGAAGCTCGAACAGGCGCCGCCGGGAGGTGGCAGAGGTGCTCGAGCTCTGCCGTCGCGCGCGCGACGCCTCGGGCGGTTGGTCTGACCCTTGGAAGCTTCCCGCGGGCAGACCCCACCGGCCTTGTGAAGGGCTGGGCCGCGCAGCGTGCCCCTCGACGAGCTCAAGCGCGGCGGCGTGCCGGCGGCGCATGGTCAACGCCGGCGGCGACATCGCCACGTATGGGCACCCGGAGCCGGGCCAGCCGTGGCGCATCGGCATTCGCCATCCCCTGGTCGCCGACGAGTTGTTGCTCACCGCCGAGATCGACGGACCGGGCGCCATCGCCACGTCGGGCGCATACGAGCGCGGCGATCACGTCCTGGTGCCGGGCGGCGCTGTTCCCCCCCACGGCCTCATATCGGCGACCGTCATCGGGCCAGACCTGGCCTTCGCCGACGCCCTCGCTACGGGGCTGTTCGCCTCCGGCGGCGAGGCCCTGGAACGCATCTCGCGGCTCTACGGGTACCACGCCCTGGTGGTTACCGCCGACGGCCGTCTGCGCGCCTCGCGCGGCCTGCCTTTCGCGCTCAAGTATGGACTCTAAGCCGGGGCGCCCCTGCGCCAAGGTGCGCCCGCCAGACTGGGCGCAGCAGTTCGCGCCTGACCGCCGCCGCTGAGCGGGTAAGAGAGCGCACGGCAGCCGCGGCCGGTCACAACCGGCTCGCGGCTCGTTACGAAACCGCCATGACAACGCGACCAACGGAGACCAACCCATGGCAACGGAACCACGCACCATGTTCGTCACCGGCGACGTGACGATCGACTGGTTGCTCCTGCCCGGCGACGGCGAGCGCGGCGTGGTCGACTTCATCTGGATGTGGGGTGGCGACTACTCCTGCCGCGCGCTGGTCAGCGCCGGCGGCGCCGCTTCGCACGCCGACATCCTGCGACGTACGGTGGAGGCCTCGGGGCGCGGCGACCTGATCGTGCGTGGACCTCGACTTCCGCGCAAGGCCCTGGCCTCGCCCTTCCACCCCGGCTACCCTCACACCTTCGCCCGCATCCAGCGGTTTCCCCGACGGCTGGGCGAGGCCGGCCAGGCTTGGCGCATCCGCGAGTTCCTGGGCACCGACATGACACGAGCGGAGGCCAGCGCGCCAAACCCGGCGGGCCGGCCCGAAGGCCGCGCCGCGACCGCGCAGGGCGAGCCGCGCCGCTGGCCGCGCCGGCGCATCGACACGCTGACGATCGTCGACCACGCGGTCGGCTACCGTGAGCGCTGTGCCGACCTCCCGGCGCTGCTCGCCGCGGAGCCGCGCGACATCGTCTGGCAGACCGGCGCACCACTCGTGGGTTCCCGTCTCGCCGAGCTGTTGCTCGGCGAGCACGCGGACTGCCTCACCGCCATCACTTCGTCGGACGAGCTACGCAAATCGGGAGCCGAAGTCGGCTATCCCCTTTCCTGGGAGCAGATCACCGAGGAGATCGTGGCGGCGGTGCAGCGCGCACCCCCTGGCGCCGCACGGCGCGTGATCGTCATCATCGGCGCCTCCGGAGCCGTGATCGTGGAGCGCGACGCGGACGCCGTGCTGGTGCTTCGACCATCATTCGCAAGAGAGCGACTGGGGGCGGCGCCACCCGGGGTCGGGGCCGGGTACGGACGCTGCATCGACGCCGCGGTCGCGCTCGGGCTGGCGGGCGGCGGCGAGCCCTCGCTGCTCGACTCCGTGAAGCGCGGCCTCGCCGCCGCCCGCGCCGCCCATGTCGCCGGCTTGCAAGTGGACGGCAGCCTGCGACGCCGACGCAGCCCGTTTCCGCTCGGCGAGGTAGCCAGACCCTCCTGCGCGACGACGAGGTCTCGCCGCCGCGGTGTACCAGCCCAGACGCGGACCCTCGATCCTGGCTCAGACCTACGCCGGAACGTCCCTCGCGGAGGTGCGCCGCGGCGACCGCGGTGCACGGCACGGCAGCTTGCCGCACGGCATCCCCGTGGAGACCATCGGCGCCTGGTCGTCGGTCGACCGCGCCGAGATCGAGGAACCTGCGCAGCATGCGCAACATCGTGGAGGAGTACGTGCTGCGGCGCTCCCGGGGCGGCCCCACGGCCGGCCCCTCCGTGCCGTGTTCGGCCCGCCCGGCTCCGGCAAGACCTTCGCCGTTCGCCAGATGGCCACCGATGCTGATGCCGGGCCGTTCGCGGCGCCTCGAGTTCGACCTCTCCGAGCTGCACACCGAGGCGGACCTGCACTCCGCCCTGCACGTGGTGCGTGACGCTGCCCTCGAGGGCGATCTTCCACTGGTCTTCTGGGACGAGTTCGACTGCCCCATGGACGGCACGCCACTCGGGTGGCTGCACCTCTTCCTCTCCCCCATGCAGAACGGCCGCTTCCGCGAGGGGTAGCGTCTACCACCCGCTGGGCCCCGCCATCTTCGTCTTCGCCGGCGGCACGGCGACGCGCTTCGAAGCGTTCGTCGCCTTCGGCGATCCCCGCGCCGAGAACGCCGCCAAGAAGCCCGACTTCATCAGCCGCCTGCGCGGCTACATCAACGTCACCGGTCCCAACCGGCAGGACGAGCGACGACGTGGCCTGGTCGCTGCGTCGTGCCCTGCTGCTCCGTTCGCTCATCGGCGGCGCGCGCGCCGCAGATCATGCACCCCACCGCCGGCGAGCCTACCCTCGCCATCGACGACGGGCTGCTGCGCGCCTTCCTGCAGGTGCCCGAGTACATCGCACGGCGCCCGTTCCATGGAGGCAGTGATTCAGATGAGCACGCTGAGCGGCAAGCCGCGCTTTGAGCGCTCCAGCCTGCCGGCGCCGCAACAGCTCGGCGTGCACGTCGACGCCGACGAGTTCTTACGGCTGGTGCGTTCCTAGGCCTTACGCCACACGCACGCCCAGCGGCTCCGTGACGCGACCCAGTCGCACGCACCGAGTCAATAGTGACGCCGCTGCGGTCCGTACGTGCGGCGGGTGTCGGGGTGGCGTACGCCACCCCGACACCCGCCGCCTTCGGCACCCGCGTCCTCACGCTGCGCGACGAGTCTGATCGCTCATGTCG
>CAWKEZ010000039.1:0-26522 GCA_963848545.1 uncultured Thermoleophilia bacterium | reverse complement strand
GCGCAGCGCGCCGCCGATGGAGCCTGGCCAGGTCGGCGCCTCATCGAAGACGTGGCCCCCCGTCAGCTTCTTCGAGGCGCAGGATCGCGCGGCCGGTCGTAGAACTTGCCGCAGGCCGGTCTCGCCGACGAGGACAGCGTCTCGCCGCGCACGATGTCGAAGGTCAGGCCGTAGACGGCGCGCACGGCACGATGCGGCGTTCCACGACCACCCCCGAGGTGATCGGGAAGTGGACCTTCAGATCGTCGATGTGCACCAGGACCTCGCCCGTTGTCGTCGGCTGTGACGGTATGGTTCGTGGCGGCCACGGGCTCATGTCAGGCTACAGCCACCGCGGCCATCAGCCGTCGGCGTGAAGCGCGCCGAGGCGACCGGGGTCGTCAGCGCGAAGGCGAACGTAGCAGCGCTGCTTCGCTGCGCAGCGGCGGACGCGCCGCGAAGAGCGCAGCCCCTGGGCAGATGGGCGAGGTCGGGCGGCAGACCCTCGATCGATGCAGCGATCCCTTGCGCGGCTCGTCCAGGAGCGCGGTACCGAGTTCGCGGCGGCCTACATGTAGGGGTGGTGAGGGTCGGCGAACAGCTCGGCCGCCGCCGCCGACTCGACGATCCTGCCGGCGTACATCACCGATGCGCTCGGTACATGCCAGCGACCGCGCCGAGGTCGTCGCGTGATGAGGACGATGGCCGAGCCGTAGTCGTGGCGAGAGCTGCTTCATGAGAGCGCGGATCTGCGCCTGGATCGTGACGTCGAGCGCCGTGGTTGGTTCGTCGGCCAGGAGCAGCTTCGGGTTGCACGACAGGGCGATGGCGATCATGACGCGTTGGCGCATGCCGCCCGAGAACTGGTGCGGGTAATCGTGAATGCGCTCGGCCGCCTTGGGGATGCCGACCATTTCGAGCAGCTCGATCGCTCGCTTCACGGCGTCAGAGTGGCTCAGGCCGAGGTGATTCTCCATGCCCTCGGTCGTCTGACGCTCGATCGACAGCACCGGGTTCAGCGACGTTACCGGGTCCTGAAAGATCATCGCCATGTCGCGCCCGCGAACCCTGCGCACGTCGCGCTCAGGCAAGGCCAGCAGGTCGCGCCCCATGAACTCGACCTTGCCGGTCACCGTGGCGTTGCCCATCATGCGGACGAGCCCCAGGATGGCGAGCGCGCTGATGCTCTTGCCGCAGCCCGACTCGCCGACCAGGCCGACGGTCTCGCCCTGGCGAATGCCGAAGCTGATGCCGTCAACGGCTTGGACCAGGCCCTCCTGGATGTCGAAGGTCACCGCCAGGTCGGTGACCTCGAGCAGATTGTCTCCGTGCGTTGACACGAGACTCGAATGAAGGCCTGCGTCGAACTTCACGGCCATCTACTCTCCCCGAGAGCGTCGTCGTCGAGCAGACTTGTTATGGTCTGTATGCTAAGTTTGCCGGTCATGTTAGCGGCTCGCCTGGCGACTGGCAACCTTACCCGGTAACTGTGTGCCTCTCCTGCCAAGCGGTCGCCACGAACCCCGGGCTGTCGGCCTGGGCGAAGTGGGGCGTGAGATCGAGGCCTGCATGGGCCTCGATCTCACGCCACATCACCTTGAGGGCCTCGCGAGTGACCGGCCCCGGCGCGTCGCCGAACTCCCGATCCTCAATGCGCCTCACCGGGCGGACCTCCCAACTGCTTGAAGCAACGAACACCTCGGTGGCGGCCAGAGCATCGTTCGCGTGGCAGCTCCGCTCGGCGATGGCGAGGTGCCGTCTGAGAAGACGCCGCGTGATCGAGTCGAGGATGCCCTCGGCGAGTGGCGCGGTGCACACGGCGCCGTCATCGCTGACCCAGAAGAATGCGCCTGTCTGGGCCTCGAGGATCTGACCACCTGGAGTTATCAGCAGAGCTTCGTCGAAGCCCCGCTCCCGCGCGAGACGTTGTGCCAGCATGTTCGCAGCGTACGAGATCGTCTTGGCCCCGACAAGAGGCGGGCGCGGCACGTCGGTCACCAGCGCCAGAGCGACAACGTCGAGAGGTTTCAGGAGTGGCTGGGCAAGGACCACGCGATTGCTTCCTCTCGTCAGAACGATGCGCATGTCGTAGCTCACGCCCGCCTGGCCGTCGGCGCACATGGCGCGTAGTAGCGCGGCGACCTCCTCCTCGATTGCAGCGCGCGGGCACGGCAGTCGGAGCACGTGACAGGAACGCTTCGAACCGGTCGAGGTGCTCGGAGAGCAGAAACGGCCTTCCCAGGTAGACGCGAAGGTATTCGAATGCACCGTCGCCACGAAGCAGCCCGTCGTCTGTGGCCGGGATCACGGCGTCGGCGAGGTCACCGAGCCGGCCGTTCACGCTGGCCAGATACCGCACGGCGCCGGGCAGGCTGACTGACGCTGCCATCCGTGCCTCCTTCCCGTTCGTGGCCAGCGTGACCTGGACGCGTCAGACGCAGTAGCGTCTGACGGTAGCCTCGAGTACTCGCGCCACCAGCTTGACCGACGCGAGGTCTACCCACTCGCCGGCGGTGTGCTCGCCGCCGCCGATAGGGCCAAACTGTGCACAGGGGATGCCGGCTTCGGTGAAGATGCCCGAGTCGGCCCAGGCGATATCGCCGCGCACGCGCGGCGCCCGGTTGAGCTCGGCGGTCGCCGCTGCCACGAGCGTCACCACGACCGGGTCGTCGCGCGACAGCAGGACCGGCTCGCGGCCCACGACCAGGCGCGCGTTGGCCTCGAAACGGGGATCGGCGGCGCGCGCCGCCGCAAGGAGCGCCTCTATCTCGTCCCGCGACTGCCTCACTGACTCGCCAGCGATCAGGCAACGCTCGATGCTCAGCCGGCAGACACCGGGGTAGGCCGGAAGCTGGGTCCCCCCCTCGATCGTCGAGGCGTGAATGGAGCCACGTCCGTACGCTGCCCGCGGCCGGGCGCTAAGCTCACGGTTGAGCAGTGCGATGCCGTTCGAGCACTGGGCCCAGCAGGGCGATGGCATCGACACCATTCTCGGGCTCAGCTCCGGCGGCCTCGACGCCCCGGCTCTCGAGGTCGAACCAGGCAAATCCGCCGTGCTCGACAGCAACGTCGAGGTCAGTGCGTTCGGGCAGGATGGCGGCGTCGGGGTGGTAGCGCGTCACCAGAGCCTCGGCGCCGAAGCTCTGCCACTCCTCGTCGGCGCAGCCGGCCACGAGCAGATCGCCGCGCAGAGGGGACCTGCCGTCCGCGGCACGGGCCTCTGCCGCCAAGCGTTCGGCGACGATGACGGCGGCTGCGAGGCCGGCCTTCATGTCGTTGCTGCCGCGTCCGTAGAGGCGGCCGTCGCGGACTTGGGGTGTAAACAGCTCCGCGGCGGCGCCGACGACATCGAGGTGACTTACCAGCATGAGACTCGGAGCCTCGTGCCCGTGCCCGGGCAGTGTGGCGACGATGTTGGGCCGCCGGGGTCGCGGCTCCCAGACATCGACATCGAGGCCGGCGGCCGTGAGCCGGCGGGCGAGGTAGTGCACCAGCGCTTCCTCGCCCGGCCCCCCGGGCACCAGCCCGGGGTTGGTGGAGTCGATGGCGACGAGATCGCGGAGCAGGTCGATCAGTGCATCATCTGACGGAGTCGCTCGTGTCATCGAATGTAGCCCCCAGGCCCCGTGGTAAACTGAACATACTGCAGCATACTGTCCGAGATGAGCCGCATGTAACGGGGGAAGGAGCCTTCATGAGACGCATCGCGTTGCCGTGGCGGGGGTCACATAGGGCGGCGCTCGGTGGGCTGCTCACGGCCTTGGTCGCGGTCCTGGTCGTGGGGCTTTCGGCCTGCGGCAGTAGTACAAGCGGTGGCAACTCGGGCGCCGCTCAGTCAAGCACGCCGCAGCGCGGCGGCACACTGGTCGTGACCTTCCAGGGCGACCCGCAGACCCTCGACCCGGCCATCGACTTCGAAACCAACGGGTGGGCGATCGAGCACGCCATCTTCGGCAACCTGCTGAACTACAGCAGCGCGTCAGGAACGGCTGGCACGAAGATCATCCCCGACATGGCAACCGAGGTGCCGACCGCCGCCAACGGCGGCATCACCAATGGCGGTAAGACCTACATCTTTCACATCCGGCCGGGCATCAAGTTCGCGCCCCCCGTCAGCCGCGAGGTCACCGCACAAGACTTCGTTTACAGCTTCCAGCGCATGATGAGCCTGTCGGCGGCGCCCGCCAAGGGCTACTACGCCGGCATCGTCGGTCTGCAGGCCTTCCTGAACGGCAAGGCCAAGACCATCACCGGCTACAGGGCGACCGGCAAGTACACCCTCGAGGTCGACCTGCAGAAGCCGATCGCCACCTTCCTCAACATCATGGCGATGCCCTTCGGTGCGCCGGTCGCCAAGGAATGGGTGGCCAAGTGGGGTTCGCGCGTCGGCCGGCATCCGTTGGGAACTGGCCCCTACATGTTCGTCCGCTGGACAGCCGGTCAGGACCTCCTGCTCACGCGCAACCCCAACTACACTGGTACGACGGCGGGCTCCCTCGACGCTATCCACTTCGAGTTCTCGACCACGCCAACGACGGCCGTGCTCAAGGTGGAAAGCGGCGACGTGGACCTGCTCGGCGACTACATCCCGCCGTCCGACTATCCCGCCCTCATCGCCAATCCGCAGTGGAAGAGCCGGGTGGTGGTCGAGCCCGCCGTCGCGCTCGATTGCCTGTTCATGAACATGACCGTCAAGCCGTTCAACAATTTGCTCGTGCGCCAGGCTATCGAGTGGGCGGTCGATCGCAGCAAGATCGTGAAGCTGCTTTCAGGCACCGCGCAGTCGCTCAACCAGATTCTTCCCGCCGGCATGCCCGGCCACGTCGGCGGCCCGGCCGGCAACTTCTACGGCTACAACCCGGCCAAGGCCAAGGCGCTACTCGCCCAGGCGGGCTTTCCGAACGGCTTCTCGACGACGCTCTACTCGTACAACGTCGCGCCCTGGCCCACGCTGATCCAGTCCATCCAATACGACCTCGCGAGGGTCGGCATCAAGGCCTCGATCAAGCTGCTCGACCAGCCGTCATACGCGACGTTGATCGCCAAGCAAGGCGCCATCGGGATCGGCCTCAACTACTGGTACATGGACTACCCCGACCCGTTCGACTTCATCTACGGCATGTTCAGCAGGAGCATGGCCGTCAACGGGGGCAGTGACCCGAGCTTCTGGTGGGCCCCAAGCATCGAGACCGCGCTGGTCCAGGCACAGGCGATGCTCAATCCGACCGCCCGCCTGGCGAAGTTCGACGCCATGCAGTCGTACATCATGAGCCAGGCTCCAATCGTGCCGTTGTACCAGCCGCTGGACTCGACACTACGCTCCACGCGCATCGGCGGCTTCTACTTTCACCCCGTCTGGATCTACGACTACGAGCACTACTGGATCAACAAGTAGCGTGCGCCGCCACATGTCAGGGGGCGCGCAGGCCTATCGGTGCCCGCCGACTCACGTGGTCCCTGTGACCTTGCTCAGTGCCCGTGGCTCGTCGGGGCCGTAGCCTCGAATTCTGGTCCCCAGGGCCTGTGGTAAACTGAACATACTGAGTATACTGTCCGAGATGAGCCGCATGTAACGGGGGAAGGAGCCTTCATGAGACGCATCGTGTTGCCGTGGCGGGGGTCACATAGGGCGGCGCTCGGGGGGCTGCTCACGGCCTTGGTCGCGGTCCTGGTCGTGGGGCTTTCGGCCTGCGGCAGTAGTACAAGCGGTGGCAACTCGGGCGCCGCTCAGTCAAGCACGCCGCAGCGCGGCGGCACACTGGTCGTGACCTTCCAGTCTGAGCCGGTGTCGCTCGACCCGGCGATCGACTTCGAGGGCCCCGGCTGGGCCATGGAGCACTGCATCTTCGGCAACCTGCTGAACTACAGCAGCGGGCCGGGTGCGGCTGGCACGAAGATCATCCCCGACATGGCAACCGAGGTGCCGACCGCCGCCAACGGCGGCATCACCAATGGCGGTAAGACCTACATCTTTCACATCCGGCCGGGCATCAAGTTCGCGCCCCCCGTCAGCCGCGAGGTCACCGCACAAGACTTCGTCTACAGCTTCCAGCGCATGATGAGCCTGTCGGCGGCGCCCGCCAAGGGCTACTACGCCGGCATCGTCGGTCTGCAGGCCTTCCTGAACGGCAAGGCCAAGACCATCACCGGCTACAGGGCGACCGGCAAGTACACCCTCGAGGTCGACCTGCAGAAGCCGATCGCCACCTTCCTCAACATCATGGAGATGCCCTTCGGCGCGCCGGTCGCCAAGGAATGGGTGGCCAAGTGGGGTTCGCAGGTCGGCCGGCACCCGCTGGGCTGCGGCCCTTATATGCTGGACCACTGGACAGCCGGTCAGGACCTCCTGCTCACGCGCAACCCCAACTACACTGGTACGACGGCGGGCTACCTCGACGCTATCCACTTCGAGTTCTCGATCACGCCCTCGACGGCCGTGCTCAAGGTGGAAGGCGGCGACGCCGACTTGCTCGGCGACTACATCCCGCCGGCCAACTATCCCACCCTGATCGCTAATCCGCAGTGGAAGAGCCAGGTGGTGGTCGAGCCCGCCGTGGCGCTCAACTGCCTGTTCATGAATGTCACCGTCAAACCGTTCAACAACCTCGTCGTGCGCCAGGCTATCGAGTGGGCGGTCGATCGCAGCAAGATCGTAAAGCTGCTCTCTGGTACGGGCATGCCGCTCAATCAGATCTACCCCGCCGGCCTGCCCGGCCACGTCGGCGGCCCGGCCGGCAACTTCTACGGCTACAACCCGGCCAAGGCCAAGGCGCTGCTCGCCCAGGCGGGCTTTCCGAACGGCTTCTCGACGACACTCTACTCAAGCAACGTCGCGCCCTGGCCAACCGTGCTGCAGTCCATCCAGTACGACCTCTCCCAGGTCGGCATCAAGGCCTCCATCAAGCTGATGGACCAGTCGTCGTACTGGACGGCGATCGGCAAGAAGGGAGGCGCCGGCATCGGTCTGAACAACTGGTGGATGGACTACCCCGATCCGTTCGACTTCATCAGTGGCATGCTCAGCAAGAGCACGGCCATCAACCTGGGCAGCAATCCGAGCTTCTGGTGGGCCCCAAGCATCGAGACCGCGCTGGTCCAGGCACAGGCGATGCTCAATCCGACCGCCCGCCTGGCGAAGTTCGACGCCATGCAGTCGTACATCATGAGCCAGGCTCCGATCGTGCCGTTGTATCAGTCTGAGGTCACCACGTTGCACTCCAAGCGCACCGGCGGCATCTACCTGCACCCCGTCTGGATCTTCGACTTCCAGCACTACTGGATCAACAGGTAACGTGTATCGACCTTGCGGCAGGGTGGAGAGGAGGCGGGCGTGAGCCTGCTAGACGACATTGGGCTCTCGGCGCCGCCGGGGCGTCGGCGTGAACCAGGACTTCGCGGCGCTCGCCCCAAGCTGCGTTACCAGAAGGTCATCGACCTGATCGAAGGGTTGATCGTCGAGCGCGGCCTCGCTCCCGGAGACCAGCTGCCCACGCAGCAGGAGCTTGCCAAGATGGCCGGCGTCAGCATGATCACCGTGCGCCGTGCGCTCGACGAGCTCGATCGCTGCGGCCGGGTGACCGGCCATCAAGGTGTGGGAACCTTCGTGGCCCGCCCGCGCATCGTCAGCGAACCCACGCGCAGCGGCGGCCTTCTGGCTACCTTGGCCGAGCAGGAAGGATCTCGCGAGGTCACCACCAAGGTGCTGGAGCTGCGCTCGGCGTGGCCGCGACCGACGGTGGCGTACGCGCTCAATCTCTCCCCCGGCGACCCTGTCTGGAATGTAGTGCGCCTGCGTGAGATCAACGGCCAGCCGCTGGTGATCGAGCAGGCCCTCATCCCGCAGGCGCTGGCCCCCGATCTGGGCCGCCGCCGCCGCGAGCTCACGAGCTCGCTCTACAACCTGCTGGCGACCAGCCACGGCATCGTGGACGACCACGAGGAGCAGTATCTCGAGGTGCTCGAAGCCGGTGCTCGCGAGCGGCGCCTGCTCAAGCTAGGTGCCAGGTCGCGCATCGTGCGCCTGCGCGGCGTGAGCTTCACCGACGACGACGTGCCCTTCGACTGTTTCGAGCAAGTCTACCCAGCCGACGAGTTCGTGTTCTACATCTCCGGCCGCACCGCGAGCCGGCTCTTCCGTCCGGCGGACCTGCGCGATTGGGGTGTCGCGACAGACAGATCACGATGACTGGGCGCGCGGTGCGGCGCGAGACCGCAGGCGATCTCTATGTCGGTCTCGATCTCGGCACTTCGAGCCTGAAGGGCGTCGTCCTCGACGCCCTTGGGCACGCCGTCGCCGAAGTGAGACGGACCTACGAGACCGTGCGTTCGCAGGCCGGTCGCGCGGAGCAGGAACCACGCGACTGGGTGGCGGCGGCGCGCTCGGCGCTGGCCGCCCTCGCAGCGGCCTCCTCGGCGGCGGATTGGGCCGGCATAGGGCTCTCTGGCATGATTCCCACGCTAGTAACCGTGGACGAGGAACTGCGCCCCGTGGGCAGGGCCTTCACGTGGGAGGATTGCCGGGCCCACGGCGAAGCGCGGGAGATCGCCTCGCAGCTCGGCGAGACCGAGCTCTACCGGCGCACCGGTCAGCCCATGGACGGCCGCTACCTGCTGCCCATGTACGCCTGGATTCGCAAGAACGACCCCGCGCGGGCGGCGCGGACCGTGCTGATCCTCGGAGCCAAGGACTTCCTCTTCTCGTGGCTTACCGGCCACGTCGCGACTGACCCCAGCACGGCGAGCGGCTACGGCGCCTACGACCTGACAAGCGGCAGGTGGGCCCCGGAGGTGGTCGCGCTCGCCGGTGCCGCGGTGACCGGCGGCGGGCCCGGCAACCCGGGGCTTCCGCCCGTCGTGCCGTCAGCCGCGACCCAGCCGCTGGCGCCGGAGCTAGGGCGCGACCTGGGCCTGCCCGAGGGCTTGCCGGTCGCGGTGGGCGCGGCCGACTCGGTGCTCGCGGCGCAGGCGCTGGACGCCGTGGCACCCGGGGCCGTGACCTATGTGTGGGGCACGAGCACCGTGATCCTCGGGGCGGCCGACTCATTGCCGACTGATCCTCAGCGGCGCTGCCTGGTAACGCCGCTAGTGCTGGGCGGCTGGGGGGTTGAGATGGACCTCGTGAGCACCGGGGCGGCGGTCGCCTGGCTGGCGCGCATGCTGGGGTTCGGCGAGGCAGGGGAGGCGCGGGTATTCGCCGCCGCCGCCGCGGCGCCCGACGGATTCACCCCGGTCGCCCTGCCCTTCGTCGGCGTCGGTGAGCAGGGCGCCTTGTGGGATAGCGATGTCAGAGGCACCTTTCTGGGACTCGATCTCTCGCATGGGCCGGCCGACGTGGCGCGCGTGATGCTCGACGGGATCATCCTGGAGAGCCGGCGCTGCCTCACTCGTCTGCGTGAGCTGCAACTGCCTGAGGGTGATGTGAGCGTCGCCTGGCGTGGCGCCGACCCCTGGTTCTGCCAGCGCCTGGCCGACGCCAGCGCTCGCACCGTGGTCGTCGGCGACGCGGCGGCGGGCTCATCGGTCAGCGGCGCGGCGCGGCTCGCCGCCGCCGCCGCGGGCGTGGCTCTCCCCGGCGCCGCGGGGGACGTGCTGCGCTACTCACCCGAGCGCGCCGCCGGGCGCACCTGGGACAGGCGCTGGCAAGAGTACGAGCGGCTCCTTACCGCGTTGCGTGAGCTCTACCACGCGTGGCCGGTGCGCTGACCACCGCCGGCTCACCCGCGAGATACGGGCGGCGTGTTGACGACACGCCCTGCATCATGACGCTGGAACCGGGCAGGGTGGTCGGCTAGCGGATGACGTCCGGGTGACGGAGCGCTGCGCCAACGAGCAGCGTTTTCGGGGGCGCCATTGAGGGGTATTCTGCTGAGGCGAACTCCGACCAATGGAGCTCGAGATACCAAGACGAGAGGAACGAAGTGGACGAGCCTGCCGTCGGAGCACACGAATACGATGTCATCGTGGTGGGATCGGGGCCGGCGGGCATCTCGGCCGCCATCAACGTGGCCAATCGCAAGCGCACTGCGGTTGTCATGGACGGGCAGACGCCGTTCGGCCGCACGCGCAAAGCACACTCCATCCCCAACTACCCGGGATTCACCTTCGCCAGCGGAGAGGAGCTGGCGGCGGCGCTCTTGCGGCACCTCGAGGAATTCGACGTGCCGCTCATTCGGGAGAAGGCGGGAAAGATCTTGCAAGGCGAAGACGAGTTCATCGTCTTCAGCGAACGGGAGGTTTACCACGCCCGCGCCGTGGTGCTCGCCACGGGGGTGTATCGCGAAGCCGAGATCGAGGGTGAAGAGGAGCTCGTCGGTCAAGGGGTGAGTTACTGCGTCACCTGCGACGGCAGGCTGTTCGCGGGGCGCCGCGCGGCTTTCATCAGCTCCACCGCTCAGGGTGAGGAGGAGGCAGCGGTGCTGGCCGAGGACTACGCCGTCGACGTCACGTACCTTCCCCTCTACGGCGGTGACCACCGGCTTCCCGAGGGCGTGCGCGTGATCGAGGGCGCGCGGCCGGCGCGGCTCGCGAGAGTCGCCGGGGGCGTGCAGGTCTCGCTGCCCGGCGAAGACCTGCTCGTCGATGCGGTGTTTATCGCGAAGCCGAGCGTGTCTCCGCGTACTCTTCTCGAGGGCCTCGCCTCCGACGGCCGCCACATCACCGTCAACAGACAGATGGAAACCGGCATCCCGGGAGTCTTTGCGGCAGGGGACTGCACGGGAGAGCCGTATCAGATAGCCAAGGCAGTAGGCGAGGGCCAGGTGGCGGCGCTACACGCCGTGCGCTTCCTGCGGGAGCGTACGGGGACAGCGTCGCCAGAAACGGAGTGACGGCGCGGCGAAGGCGGCTCGTGGCGAGCCGCCGCGGCCGCCCGGATCTCTCGAGGAGGAGGCAGCGATGGCGCGTGAAGGAATCACCGGCGAGCCGTTCGAGCCGGTCGAGGTATGGTTGCAGGAGCCGGGTCAGGCCCGTCCGCCGTTCAGCTTCGAGGGGGCGCTCGAGTACTTGCCGCCGGCGCCGCCGTTGGCCCAGGTCGGAGACGTCATCCTTCTGCCCAGGAACGTGACGGGCGACACGAAGGCGCAAGCGTTCGCCTGGGGTGGCACGCTCACCCCATTCCTGGTGCTCCAGCGCGTGCATGCCTACCATCGCAAGAAGGGCGAGAAGCTCGACCCGCGCAACGTGAAGCCCGCGCGCTACATGCGGTCCATGCTCATGGTTCGTCGCCTTACGGAGGAGGAGTACGACCACTCCGCCGACCCGGAGAAGGCGCCCCTCGAACCGTGACGGTGGTGAATGAAGGCCGGCCGGATTAGACACCGCAGGCGGTCTAACGAGTGGGGCGCCGCAGGTGCACCAGTCGCTAGAGGGCCTCGGCCAGCCGCTCGCAGAGCGTGAACTCCAGCTTGAAGAACTCGGCGCTGTCGGCCACCGGCTGCGTGGAGAACTTGGCGACGACCACGTCGGCGGCCGGGTTCACGTAAAGCATCTGGCCGTAGATGCCGCGCCCCATGAAGGCTGCCCGTGCGCCCGTGCGCGCGACCCAGAAGTTGTTCTTGTACGACCCTTGGGGAAGTGCGCCGGCCTCCTCGGAACGCGCAAAGGCTGCCTGGTCACCGCCGCTCATAACGTCGCGAATCCACGCTGCGGGCACCACCCCGCGACCACTCGTCACGGCTGCGCGCGACAATCCGAGGCCCAGCCGCGCCAGGTCGCGCAGGCTGGAGCACATCCCACTTTCGGCTTGCGCGCTGCCGGCCACGTCGAGGGCGATGTAGGCATCGTGTTCGCCGCCGAGCTTGTCCCAGACCTCGCTGCGGATGAGCTCGGGCAGCCCAACGCCCGTGGCGCGCTCCAAGACCCAGGCGAGAACGTTCACGTTGAGTGAGACGTAGTTGAAGTCCTCGCCATGCTCGCCGCGCTTGCGCGTGGTTGTCGCGTAGTCGTAGGTCGATCCGGGGTGGCCGGGGCCTCGTGACGGTCTGACGCCGTAGAGGCGGTCGAGCTCGTTCACCTCCGAGTCGGGGTCGGCGTAGTCCTCCGAGTAGTCGATGCCGACCTGCATGTTGAGCAGGTGACGAACGCTCGCGTCGCCGTAGGCGCTGCCTTCGAGCTCGGGCACGTAGTCGGTGAGGCGCGTGTCCAGTGCCACCCGTCCGTCGGCGACGAGGTTGCCTGTCACGCAGGACATGAGCGACTTCGAGACCGACTGCCACATGTGCGGCGTCTGCGCAGTCATGCGGTTGAGGTACGTCTCGTAAACGACGGCGCCGCGGTGGAGCACCAGGAAGGCGTCGGTGTGGGTGTCGTGCAGGACGGCGGCGAGGCTCGAGTCGCGGCCGCGGCTCTCGTCGCGCGTCCTCAGCGCTTGCAGATCGCGGTGCTCATGGGCCAGTTCCACCGCACGATGGGCACCGGCGGGGCCACGCAGATCGGCCGTTCCCAGCACCTCGCGCACGTGCTGCATGAACCAGCGCGTCGCCGCCTGGCTGCGGTAGACGTCGTCTGCTGCCACCCTGCGTCCGGCGGTCACCGGGAACCCCTGTATGAGCTCCTCGCCGTCCTTGGACGCCTGCCCATCTGCCTGCCTCATTTCATCCTCCCGCCGTGTCGTGCCAGCGATCCAACACTGACCCCGAGTTCGAGGATAAGCAATGTGGAATCACTACTACGTCCTAAGATAGACCGACCATCAGGTACTGGAGAGCAACCTCGGGGAGTGACGACATGATCGATTTCCTGTATGGCCTGTGGAACGGCATCACCGCCTGGCCGCTGCTCATCGTGCACGTCTTCGGATGGCTGCATCAGTACCCGGTATACGGCGCGGCGCGCAACGGCGGCTGGTACCAGTTCGGCTTCCTGATCGGCGCCGGTTCCCCGGCCTTCGGCATCTTTGGGGGCCGCCGCGGGCGCTAGTGAGTGGTGCACCTGCCGCGCCCCACTCGTTAGATCGCCTGCGGTGTCTAGCCGGAGGCGGCGGCACGGGCGAGAGCTTGCGGACCGCGACGGCCTTCTCGCCAGCGCGTTGGGCACCGCTCAGCACCGGCTGAGGCGGGACCGCTCGCACCGGCCGGCGCGTCGCGCAGCACGCGCGGCCGGGGGCTGCGGGCCTCAGCGGCCGTCGAGCTTCCAGTACTCCTGGAAGTCGAAGATCCACACGGGATGGATGTAGAAGCCGCCCGTGTCCTTGCCGCGCATGCCGTTCCAGACGGGCTGGAACAGCGGGACCACTGGCGCATCGTGCATGACGAGCGCCTGCATCTGCTGGAACATCCGCAGGCGCTTGGCCAGGTTGAGCTGGCCGCTCGCCGCCTCGTAGAGGCGCGTCACCTGCGGGCTCTGGTAGAAGCTCGAGTTGTTGCTGCCGTCGGTCGGGCTCGTGAACAGCGGGCCAATCCAGTCCGCCGGGTCGGGAAAGTCTGCATACCAGTTGCCGAGGCCGATGCCGTGCGTGCGACCTCGTAAGGGTGATGAAGTTCCAGTAGGTCTCGGGGTCGAGGGTCGTGATGGTGGCGCGGATGCCGACCGCCGCGAGGTCGCTCTGGATAGCCTTGGCGAGCAGGGGCTGCGGGTAGATGTTGTCGGCGTAGAGCGTGGTCGAGAAGCCGCTCGGAAAGCCGGCCCTGGCGAGCAAGTGCTTGGCTTCGGCGGGATCGTGTGCGTAGAACTGCGCGCCGGCCACATGCCCGGGCAGGCCCTGAGGGTAGATCTGGATGAGCTGCTGGCCCTGGCCGTCGAGCAGCTTCTGGAGCTTCTGCGTGTCGATCGCGTAGCTGATGGCCTGCCGGATGGTCCGGCTCTCGAACGGTTTCACCTGCAGGTTCAGGAAGAGGTAGTACAGGGCGAGCTGCGGCGCGTTGACGACGTACTTGCCCCACTGTGAGTTCTGCATGGTCTTCTGGTAGTCGGCCGGCGGGATAGCGTCGCCGAGCACGTCGACTTGGCCGCGCTCGAGGTTGCCGAGCGCGGTATCCGCGGTGGACGAGAAGAGGAAGTCCATGGTGTCGACGTACTGTTGACCCTTCACGCCCTGGCTTACGAAGTTCGGGTTTCTGGCGGCCACGATCTCGCGGCCGGGCGTCCAGCTCTGGATGAGGTAGGGGCCGGTGCCGAGCGGTTTGTGGTCGATCTGCGCCCCAACCCTGGCGCACCAGGCCTTGGACATCACCGCCGTGAAGGGCATGGCCATCGTGTAAAGGAAGGCGGCATCGGGCTTCTCCAGGGTGATCTGGATCGTTTGCGGGTTCACGGCCTTGCAGCCGGAGACGCTCGTGGCGGTGCCGTCGAACATACGCCTGCGCCCCGACGATGCCCGTGTAGAAATAGGTCGCCACGGCGCGGGGCTGCTTCATCATGCGCTCGAAGCTCCACTTGAAGTCCGCCGCCGTGACCACTGTGTCAACGGGCGGCGCGAACTTGATGTGCGGCTTGAGGTGGAAGGTGTAGACCCTGCCGCCGTCGCTGATGCCGCCGTTGGCGACGCTGGGCAGCGCCGTTGCGAGGTCTGGCACCAGCCGCGTTCCGGCCGCTCCGGGTTTGCTCGCGTACGTGAGCAGCGTCTGGTAGGTGAGGCGCTCGATGCTCCAGGACTCGACGTCCCAGGCCACCGCCGGGTCGAGACTCGCCGGCTCACCGGCGAAACTGACCGTAAGAGTGCCGCCCGACCGGGAGGGCCTGAGGCGGGCGCGCTGGGTGAGCCGCCGCCGGCGGAGTGCCCCAGGGCGAGGCCGGCTACGGCGGCCACGGCCGCGATCACAACCAGGGCCAGCCCGAGGCGCCGCCGCGCCCGCCGCCTCTTCGCGGCTGTCCTTGCCGCCGGCCGAGGTCTGTGATCCCGGACGGCGTGATCGGGTTGTCCACCTTCTCCACCGCTCGCTCGATCCCTGTTCGAGCGATTCTGCACTGCGGCAGCGTGTTTGGCCAGCCGGCGGGCGTCGCGCATGGTAGACCCAGCCGGCGGGGCTCAGGGCGGCGTCGTCCTCACGGTGGTCCGACGCCGGCGCGTGCCCGGCGATCGGCCGCCGGGAGTAAATCGACGGAGGCTCCTACTGGCAAGACTCAGAAGACTGAGCGGGAGCACGCGGCCGAAGCCCTGCACGAAAACGACGCCTGCGGCGCGCCGCAGGCCGGTCCCTTGATCGAGGTAGAAGGCCGACAGGGGCAGAGATGCGCTGGTGAGCTCACTTCGCGAACGCGCGGCCACGGTCTTGTGGAGCCCGGCAAGGACCTCCTCGCTCAACTCGACCACCCAGGGCTCGCGCCTGCGCAAGGCGGCCTGCAGGGCCGCGCCGGCCCGGGCGCGGCTGGCGCGGTCACGCTTGAGGCGCAGCACGGCCGTGGCCGTCCAGCCTATGTCTTCTTCCGGGGCCATCTCCGAAGCCAGGGGGCGAGCGCCCGGCGGTGCCGGCCCGGCTCTGTCGGCGCGCGGCGCCACGACGTGGCCAGCGTTATCGACGACGATGAACTCCCAGGCGCCGCCCAGGGCCGCGATGGCATTGGCCAGACGCGCCTCGAGCTCGTCGGCGAGCTCGTGGAAGCCCTGCCGCCGCAGGCCCCTGGCGATCATGAACGTGTCCACCGGCCAGACGTCCTCGTGGTAGTTGCGAAACGAAGGATTGTGGTGGCGCAGCGCCCGGCAGCGGATGCCCACCGGGGTGAGCATCTCGGGGGAGAAGAGCATGCGCACGACCCCGCCGACGCGGTGCGCCTTGGCGGCCGCCGGCAGCTCGTCGAAGAAGCGGGTCGCCAGCAGCCAGCCGGCGTCCGACTGCAGAGCTCGCAGCAGGCGCGGCTCGCCGTGCGCGTCGCGGTCGGCGGCGAAGGCGTAGAACGCGCTATCCTCCATCCAGAACGTGCGCTGCGCCGCCGCCCTCACGGCCTGCGCCTGGTCGTCGAGCTCGTCGGACCAGGCGAGGTCGTGAACTGTGCGCTCGGCGATCTGGGGGCCGGCGGGCAGCGGGATGTTGTGGCGAAACAGTGAGGCCGCTTCTTCCAGGGCGTCGGCACAGAACGCCTGGATGTCCAGGTACGCGATCGGCTCTACAACGTTGGCCATGCGGCCGTGCTCGTCGAAGTTCGAGGTGGGGCTGTCACGCCAGATCTGCGGTGGCAGGCTGAAGATGTTGTGCTTGGGCACCTCCACGAGACCGTTGTCGGCGATGTGGCGCTCGATCCAGCGTGTGGCCTCCTCAACGGCGAAGCGGATGGTGGCGGAGCTGCCGTCGCGTCTCGTCACCCGCTCGTCGAGGATCCCAGGGTCGATCCTCGCCAGGGCGGCCACGAGGAGTATGAAGAGTGGCGTGGAGTCGGAACCAAAGTAGGTGATGTAACCCCGCGGCGAACCGCCCCAAAGCGGCGCGAGCACAAGGCCGAACAGTGCCTTGAGGCGCAGTGGCGCGCGCCACTGCCGGAGGTCGCGGAGCTCATTGTGAATACGGCCGCGCTCCTCCTCGGAACGGAGGGTGTAACGCGTGCCCTGCAGGAGCGCGAGCGTGCGGATGGTGTCGTGCGCGACGTGCGGGCGCTCAGGGAGCAGATCGAAGGAGGAGATGATCCGGTCGCGGGCCCATACGCTGTGGTTGAAGAGGGGGCCGGCGCTCGTGTCGATGCCGGTGCCGCCGGCCTCGTGTATGAGCTTGAGCACGAGCCGCAGAGCCGACGGCGGCCGCGCGGCGGTCTGGGCGTCCGCGGCCAATGCGTGAGGGCCAGCATCGGGGGCCTGCGGGCGGGCAGCGCTGGTACCGGCTGTCTGGGTCGTTATCTTCATGGGGTGAGTGGTCGTGCTCCACACGAGCTTGCCGTCGTTACATTCCCAGGAGCCGCGTTGGCGGATCATCGCCTTTCCCCGGGCCGTCGCCCTCACCCTGGGCCGTCGCCGTCTCCCAGTCGCGCGTCTGACCCAAGCCTACGGTAGTTAAGGCAATTCACAGTTGACACGACTATTGACTATGGCTACACTAAGTTGCGATGGATACCAGGCGTTACACAACCGAGGCGGGCGATCGGTGATGGGTTACCGTGAGGAGGGCGACGGATTGCGCCGCGGGCTGCGTCGCGCGGTGCACCACGAGATCCGCGAGACCGTGCTCGCGGGGCGGCGCCTGAGCCGGCGCGACCGGCGCCGCGTCGAGACCCGCGAGGAGATCCTCGAGGCCGCTCGCGAGGTCTTCGCCGAGAGCGGGGCGGTCGACTTCTCGCTCAGCGAGATCGCGCGTCGCCTGGACTTCACGCCGGCGGCGCTCTACCGCTACTTCGATAGCAAGGACGATCTCATCAAAGCGCTTGCCGACCGTGCCATGGCGGGTCTTGCGGAGGCCCTCGCGGGCGTCTCGCCGGCGCTTCCGCCCGACGAGCGTGCCGTGGAGATGGGCATGGCCTATCTCGACTTTGCGCGCCGCAACCCGCACGACATCGCCCTGGTGGCGCTCCACGAGTCGCTGCGCATGACGCACGCCGGCGGCCATGCCGGCCTGGAGGAGCTGGTGCTGGGCGTCTTTCGGGAGGGAGTCGCCCAGGGCCTCTTCAGCGCCTCATCGGACGAGGACGTGGAGCTCATGGTTTACGGCATCTGGTCGCTGGTTCACGGCATGGCCGTGCTGCTCGAGCGTCAGCCCTCGCACGTCATCACGCGCCTGAAGCTCGCCCGGCAGCGCCAACTGCTGCAGGCGTTCGTCAATGGCCTCAAGGCCGACTGGTCCTCCTGAGCGAAAGCAGGTTCGCACGTGTTTCCCGTAGATCGCCGCGTCAAGCTCCTCACCCTGGGCGCCATGTGCTTCGCGCTCTTCATGGCAATGCTCGATAACACCGTGGTCAACGTCGCTCTGCCGCGCATCCAGGCTCATCTGGGATCAGGCGTCTCGGGCTTGCAGTGGATCATCGATGCCTACACGCTGGTCTTCGCCAGCCTCATGCTGAGCGGTGGCACGCTGGGCGACATCTTCGGGCGGAAGCGCTTCTTCCTGATCGGTCTGAGCGTGTTCACGGCCGGCTCGCTGCTCTGCGGCCTCGCGCCCTCGCTGGCCGTCCTGATCGCGGGACGCGCCGTTCAGGGCTTGGGCGCTGCGGCGCTGCTGCCGGGTACCCTCTCGATCCTCACCAACACGTTCCACGATCCCCGCGAGCGCGCCCAGGCGATCGGCATCTGGGCCGGTGTCTCGGGCCTGGCGCTGGCCCTTGGGCCGCTCGTCGGTGGCGCCCTGGTCGATCGTTTCGGCTGGCAGAGTGTGTTCTTCTTGAATGTGCCCATCGGCATTGTCGCCCTCGTGGTCGCGCTGCTCGCAGTCCAGGAGTCCAAGCACCCCGAAGGCCGTCGCCTGGATCTGCCCGGGCAGGCTCTGGCCATCGTCGCCCTGGGTTCGCTCACCTACGCCCTGATCGAGGCCAACAACTACGGCTGGACCTCGCCTGTCATCATCAGCTTGTTCGCCACCGCGACCGCCGGCGCGGTCGCCTTCCTGTGGGTCGAGGTGCGCAGCGCGAGTCCCATGCTGCAGCTCAAGTTCTTCCGCAACCCCACCTTTGCGGCGGCTGTGGCCTGCGCCGGGCTCATCAGCTTCGGTATGTTCGGCATGTTCTTCTTCATGAGCCTGTTCTTTCAAAGCGTGCAGGGCTACACGCCGTTCCAGGCCGGCCTGCGCACTCTGCCGGCCACGGGCATGATCGTCATCATCGCGCCCATTGCAGGGCGTGTCGCCGGGCGCATTGGTTCCAAGCTCCCCATGGCGATCGGCCTGGCGCTCAACGCGGCCAGCATGGCCGTCTTCACGACCATCGACGCGGGCACGAGCTACGGCCACATCTGGCCTCCGCTGCTCATGGCCGGAGTCGGCATGAGCCTCGTCATGACCCCCATGACGGCTGCTGTGATGGGCGCCGTGCCACGCGAGCGCGCCGGCATGGCCTCGGCCACCAGCAACGCCAGCCGCGAGATCGGCGGCGTCTTCGGCATCGCCCTTTTGGGGGCCATCGTGACGCACATCTTCTCGGGCGACCTGAGCCGCTCGATCGCCGCCTTACGGCTGCCCACAGCCTTGAAGGACCTCATCCTCAACCGGGCCAGTCACGGCGCCGAACAGGCCGCCGCCACGGCGTTGCCGCCAGGCGTGAACGGCGCGGCGTTACACGCCCTGGCCGGCAGTGCGTTCGTCTCCGGCATGCACGCGGCCATGGTGGTCGCGGCCTGCGCCTTGGCCGCGGGAGCGCTGGCTGCCGCCGTCTTCGTGCAGGGCGGCGGGCCGCAGGCGGTCGCCGCCGAGCGAGCGCAGGGGATGGCGGCGGAAGCGGCGACGGCCAGGGTCCTCCCGCGGGCCGTCAGCGCTGGCCAGCGGCCTGCCGGGGAGTCTGCCGTCGAAGATGCCTCGTCGTGAGGTACTCTGCGCTCGTCCTCGTGCGCTGAGCGATCAGCCCGCCCAGCCGTCCCCTCACCGCCCGCCTGCGTCGCTCCCCCACGGGCCCCGGGAAGGATCACCAGCTTCCCTGCGTCAATAGGAGTGACGGGAAGGGGCAGCCGATGCCGGCCATGGTAGGGTCCATCGCGGTCGCACGCATCACAGACGGGAGGCCTGTGGCGGCGGACAGCGCGTCGCGCGGAGACACTGTGGCAAGACTCCTGGTCGCTGCCATCGACGGTGACCGGACGGCGTTCGTCGCCGTGCTTGCCCACTACGACCGTCTCCTGCGACTCATTGCCTGGCAGGTGCTGCGCAATCGCGACCTGATGGACGACGCCCTGCAGGAGGTGGCGCTGAAGGCGTGGCGCGCGCTGCCCGGGTATCGTGGTGAGGCGCAGCTTGGTTCCTGGCTCGGCCGACTCGCCTACAACGCCAGCGTAGACCTGCTGCGTCGCCGGCCGGCCGAGAGACCGCTGGACATGGCGAACGCTGCCGTCACTCCGCTCTGGGCCGATCCCTCAAGTGGCGCCGACCCCGCCGAGGCGATCGGCGTTGAGTCGCTCTTGCGCGAGGCCTTCGCGGCGCTGCCTGCCGAACAGCGCCTCACCGTCATGCTGGTCGACCGTGAGGGCTTCGACTACGAAACCGCGGCGGGAGTGCTTGGCGTGCGCCCGGGCACGGTGGCCTCGCGTCTCAATCGCGCCCGGCGCGCCTTGCGTGCCGCCCTCAAGGAGTCGATCCCAGCGCAGGTGAAACGATGAGAGCTCCGCGCGTCGCAGACCTCGGCGGGCAGCTGCGGGTGTTCGATGCCCCGGATCACCGAGACGGCTTCTGGGACGCGGTCGAAGAGCAACTGGCGGCCGCCCCTCGTCCAGAGGTCGTTGGGCCTCGCCGCGGCGTCCGTGGCTGGCTGCGGCCGACGATGGCGGCGGCAGCGGCACTGGCCGCCTGCGCCGCTCTCGCGTTCGTCCTCGCCGGGGTGCCGGGCAGCACGGAGCTGGGGCCCGCTCCGGCTGGGGCCGTGGGCCGCCTGCTCGCCGCCGTCGACGCCGGCCTGGCCAGAGTGCGCACGCTGCAAGGCACCATGATCACGATTGATCCGCAGGGTTTGCGCTCTCGCGTCGTCTTCGCCGCCACGTCCGCAGGCGACGCCTACGTGAATGAGCCCCTGCCGAAGACGGCGGCCGTCTTGCGCATCACCCGTCAGTACTTCCGTCAAGAGCTCGCCGAGATGCGCGCCGGGCGCCGGCCCTGGGACCGCGCTCGGCTGCGCCAGGACCGCACCGTTGCCGTACGACGCCAGTGGGCCGGCGACGCCGGCACACACGTATGGACCGGGCGCGCCTGGATGATAGATGCGTTCACCGGCAGAGCCGTCGGCATCGCCTACTCCCGTGAGACTCACAGCGATGCCCGTTTCGTCGGCGTGCCGACGCCGACCAGCGCAGACGAAGCCAACGTCTGGGGCGTCTCCAGTGCCGTGCGCGTCGCGATCGCCGCGGACCCCGGTGCGGTGACGTTGAGCGAGGCGCGCTACAGCGGCAGGCCCGTGACCCGCGCCGTGCTGACGATCGCGGGGCGACGCTGGGTCTCCCTCATCGACAAGCAGTATGGCCTCGTGCTCTCGTTCTCGCCGGAGGCCCCATCCGGAGCGCCGCTGAGCGCCGATACTTACGAGTCTTTCCACGTTGTCACTTTGCGTGTGAACCAGCCGCTCGCCCGCGCGCGCTTCACCGTGCCGCCGGTGTTTTCACTGGACGCTAGCTACCGGCCAATCCCGCTGGGCTGGCACGATCCGCGGCCCTACACGGTAGACGACGGTTACGCAAGCACATCGGTTTCCCGAGCGGTACGAACGGCCGGCTCCCCGGTGCTGCTTCCGGGACGCCTGCCAAGCGGCTATCGCCTTGCGGCTGTTGCCACCAGTTACCCCCTGGCGACCACGTTCTGGTACGCGCGCGGCCTCGACTCGGTGAACCTCAGCGTGACGGTGCCCACGCAGTGGCCGCAACGAGCCCGTGCGACCTGGGTAGACCTTACCCCAGACACGCCCGCGGCGAGCCAGGGCACGGTCGTCGCCACTCGTGGTGGGGCTCTCGACGGCTGGCCGTTGCGCTTGGCGGTGCCCGAGCTTGCCGATCCGCGGAGCGCGGATTGGCACAACGCCGGCGTCGACGAGAACGCCAGCGACCCCCAGGTGTCGCTACGTGGCGTCCTCACTCGCCAGCAGTTCCTCGAGATGATCGTCTCCCTCCGACCCTATCGCGGCTGGCGCCTGTTTGATCGCCCGGCGTATCAGTACGCCCGACCGCTGCTCGCCTTCGTCATCGTGCTCGTGCTCGTGGCCCTGGCAATCGAGCTCTGGGGACGGCGCCGCCGGCGCCGGGGCCTGCGGTCGGCCGAACTCACCGCACTCACCGGCTGCGTCGCGCTGGCCGTGAGCATGTTGCTGCCCTGGTACCGCCTCGAGTCTGTCCCTTGGCATGTGCACTATGAGCTCGCCGGGGCCAGCATCAACTTCGCCGTTGGAGCCCTAGCTTGTGCATGCGGCGCGGCGCTTGTCGCCTTGCTGCGCGCTGCAAGGGGCCGCTGGGGCCTGCCGGCGCGCGAGTCTATCCTGCTCATGGTGTTCGGGCTCTTTGCCCTCGCCTTCGTCCTCGACGTCCGGCTGGTGCAGCCCGACCAGGCCCGATTCTACCTCGGTGACCCGTCCACAAGCTGGAGCTCCGTGTGGCCCACGCCCTGGATTGGGCTGCTCCTCGGCTGTGCCGGCGCGGCGGCGCTGCTGTTGGCAGCGCTGCTCGCGCGTTACCCCGGTATGGAAGCGCGTTAGCGGCTGGTCGCTCACGCGGAGTGCTAACACGGCCCGGCGCCGGTGGGCCGTCTCGCCCGCCGGCGGGCGCGCTTCGCCTCGTACATGCGCTCATCGCCGCGCGCCAGAAGCTCCTCGATGCGGTCCAGCTCCTGCCATCCGGCGACGAGACTGCCGAAGCTGAGGGAGAAGTCGTAGTCATCTCCCAGCTCGGCTCGCCTGGCGCACACCGCGCTTTCCAAGCGTTCGCTGAGTGCCTGCTGCTCGAGGCGCTCATCCTCGCCCAGCAACGCCAGGGCCACGAACTCGTCACCGCCGATGCGCGCCAGCACGTCGCCTTCGCGGAAGGTGGCGCGCAGGGTCTCGGCGGCGGCCACCAGGAGGGCGTCGCCGGCGGCATGCCCAAGTCTGTCGTTGACCTGCTTGAGGCCGTCGACGTCAACGTACATCAGAAGAAGCTGCGCGTTTCGCCGCTGCGCCCGCGGTGCCGTCTTCTCGACCATGGCGAAGAAGCCGCGCCGGTTGAGGAGGCCCGTGAGCTTGTCCGTTCCGCAACGCCCCCGTCAGTGCTGGGTAGAAGCCGGCGAGGATCTCGGCCATCTACCCGAGCGTCCGCTGGGCGGCCTACCTGTCGCTGCTGCACCGGCCGGCCTACGAGCCGTATCGGCCGTTCTTCGCCGACTACCTCGGACGCCGCTGGAACGAGGGGCACCGCGGCGAGGCCGTCGAGAGCGTCGAGGTCTACTACATGCTACGATTCATCCGCCCGGACTACACCACGACACCTCCCGAGAAGGTGCCGCAGGCCCGGGTCGAGCCAGCGCCATAGCTCCCGAGGCGGTGATATGATCCACGTCGAAAACCTGACGAAGTCGTTCCGCGACCTGCGTCGCGGCCTGGTCCACGCCGTCAGCGGCGTCACGTTCGAGGCGCACCCCGGCGAAGGTCTTCGGGCTGCTCGGCCCCAACGGCGCCGGCAAGACGACTGTGCTGCGACATGCTCTGCACCGTCCTGCGGCCCACGGGCGGCATGGCCGCGGGTAGCGGGCTACGACATCGTCGCTCAGGCCGCCGAGGTCCGGCGGCACATCGGCTTCATGTCGATGAACACGGCCATTTACGACCGCATGTCCGCCTGGGAGATGGTCGAGTACTTCGGCCGGCTGTACGGGCTGGAGGGCGAGTCGCTGCGGCGCGCATGGACGAGGTGTTCGCGGCCCTGCAAATGAACGACTTCCGCGACGTACTCGGCGCCAAGATGAGCACCGGCATGCGGCAGAAGGTTTCGATTGCTCGCGCCATTGTCCACGACCCGCCGGTGCTCATCTTCGACGAGCCGACGGCGGGCCTCGACGTGCTGGTGGCGCGGTCGGTGATGAAGAACATCGAGCGGCTGCGCGACCTGGGCAAGTGCGTCCTGTTCTCGACGCACATCATGCGCGAGGTGGAACGGCTGTGCGACCGGGTGGCCGTGGTCAGCAAGGGGTGCGTGCAGGCGTGTGGGACCCTCGCCGAGCTGCGCAAGGCGCTACCACGAGGACGATCTGGAGGAGTTGTTCTTTGGGCTGGTGGCCTGAGCGCGGCACCCCTGCAAACGGCCACGGGCGGCACGGCTTTCCTGAGCCGTGCCGCCCGCGGCCGTTTCCATTGAACACGCCGGTTACTGGCCCTGGCCGCCGTTGAAGCCGATCTTGCCGCCGCCGCCGATGCCGCCGATGCCGCCGCCGATGCCGCCGATGCCGCCGATGCCCGCCGCCGCCGAAGCCGCCGATGCCGCCCTGGATGCCGCCGCCGAAGCCGCCGATGCCGCCCTGGATGCCGCCGCCGAAGCCGCCGATGCCGCCCTGGATGCCGCCACCGAAGCCGCCGATGCCGCCCTGGATGCCGCCGCCGAAGCCGCCCTGGATGCCGCCGCCGAAGCCGCCCTGGATGCCGCCGCCGAGGCCGCCGAGGCCGCCGCCGAGGCCGCCGCCAAGGCCGCCGCCGAGGCCGCCGCCGAGGCCGCCGCCGAGGCCGCCGCCGAGGCCGCCGCCGAGGCCGCCGCCGAGGCCGCCGCCGAGGCCGCCGCTATTGTTGCCGCTATTGTTGCCGTTGTTGTTGCCGGTGCCATTGTTGATCGCGGCGATCTGCGGCTGGGCCGGCAGGGTCAGTCGGTCGCGCCCCGCCTGCCCACCGCTCTGCAAGGCCAGTACCACGCCGATCGCCGCTGCCACCCCGATGCCGATCTTCAAGGCGGGGGAGTAAGGCATGAACGCTCCTGAAAGGAAATGTCCCGGTTGGTTCAGGTCGCCGGGCCTGGCTCTCTGCGGACCTTCCCCGGTGGCTTGGAACGTGACGGGACAGGGAACTTGTGCCGCCTTAATGAATCATTGTCGAAGGGTCAAGCGACAGGTCCGTCAAGCAATTCCCGCCCAGCCGTTACGGTTTTCCGAGGCAGCACGGTGGGATTGCGCCCGTGGAATCGGCCGGCGCCGGATTGGGAGATACAACGGAAAGGGCCGGGTGCGATCTCGAAAGACCGCAACCGGCCCGCTCCCTACGCGGTCGGGGCCGCCGGTTACTGGGCCTGACCGCCATTGAAGCCGATCTTGCCGCCAAGGCCGCCGCCAAGTCCGCCGAAACCGCCCTGGATGCCGCCGAAGCCGCCGCCGATGCCGCCGAAGCCGCCCTGGATGCCGCCGCCGAAGCCGCCGATGCCGCCGCCGATGCCGGCGATGCCGCCGCCGAAGCCGCCCTGGATGCCGCCGCCGATGCCGCCGATGCCGCCGGCAATGCCGCCGCCGAAACCGCCGAGGCCGCCGAGACCGCCGCCAAGGCCGCCGAGACCGCCGCCAAGGCCGCCGAGACCGCCGCCGAGGCCGCCTAGACCGCCGCCGAGGCCGCCTAGACCGCCGCCGAGGCCGCCTAGACCGCCGCCGTTGTTGCCGTTGTTGTTGCCGCCATTGTTGTTACCGGTGCCGTTGTTGATCGCGGCAATCTGGGGCGGCCCGGGCAGGGTCAGGCGGTAACGCTTCGCCTGCCCGCCGCTCTGTAAGAGAAGCACCAAGCCGATCCGCCAGAGCGACACCACCGCCGATCTTGAAGAGGTTGGAGGGAATCATGAAGATCCTCGGATCAGGAATGTCCCGGTGCGTTGAAATGACCGGGCATCACCCAGGGGGGCCGCCCGGTGCGAAACGACGCCGCAGACAGCCTTACCCGTTATTGACTGGAACGCGGCGCTACAGGAGACTTGCGCCGATTCGCATAGGTCATTTTCGATCGATTCGGCCGCGCCGTCAAGCGTTTCGAGCCGCCAAGGCAAGGTTTGGCCCGTCCTTCCCCGGGTTGTTGGGGAAAGTCTATGCGGGTGATACGGGGCCGTGGGACTCACCGTTGCGGCCGCCCGTGCGACCTGCAACAATCGACCTGCCCCGGTGCCGTCGCCGGGGGCGTGACCTCCCGAGACCGAAAGGATTGACCCGATGTTCTGCCTGCGTGTCGTGCTGCCGGCCGCGTGTACACTGGCGATCCTCCTCTGCCACTCGCCGGCGGCCAGCGCCAGCCCCGAGGTGACCCAGCGGGCCCGCAAGTTCCTCGACGCCCACACGAAGAAGCTGCGGCCGCTCAAGGTCACCGCAGCCTCGCCTGGTGGGAGGCCAACACCACCGGCAGTGACAAGGACTTCAAGGCCAAGGAGGAGGCCCAGAATGCGATCGACGAGGCCCTCGCCATCCTGCGCGGCCTTCGCCGAGGTCAAGAAGCTCAAGGACGACGCGAAGGACATCGACGACGCCGTGCTCTACGCCGCGCCGTCGCCGTCCTCTACCTGACCTACCTCGAGAAGCAGGTCGATAAGAAGCTTCTCGAAATCGCGGCCAAGGGAAACGCCGTCGAGCAGGCGTTCAACAAGTTCCGGGCCACGGTGGACGGCAAGGAGATGACCGATACCGCGGGTGCGCAAGGTGCTCAAGGAGTCGAAGGACTCGGCGTGCCGCCAGGCCGTCTGGGAGGCGAGCAAGAAGGTGGGCGAGAAGGTCGAGGCCGACCTCAAGGAGCTGGTCAAGCCTCGCAACGAGGCGGCCCGGGTGCTCAACTTCAAGAATTACCACGCCCTTCAGCTCTACCTTAACGAGCAGGACGGCGAGCAGCTCATCAAGCTGTTTGACGAGCTGGACGAGCTGATGCGCGGAGCCGTTCGCCGCCGCCAAGAAAGACCTTGACGCGAAGCTGGCGTCGCACGCGGGGGTCAAGCCCGAGGAGTTGATGCCGTGGCACTACCACGACCCGTTCTTCCAGGAGACGCCGGCCGTCTTCAAGGCCGACATCGACGAGCCGTTCCGGAAGGCCGACCTGGTGGGCCT
>CAWKEZ010000038.1:0-4596 GCA_963848545.1 uncultured Thermoleophilia bacterium | reverse complement strand
CGAAACGACAACGGCCTCGCCGCAGGCGAGGCCGTGGAGTCGCACCGCGAGGTGATACCTGTCAGCCGGGAGTCGCTCAGGCGGGGTTGGCCGCTTTGCGGTAGGGTTCCTCCTCGCGACGGATCAAGTCGGGGTTGGTGCCGGCGAGATGCACAAGGCCGAGCGTCAGGAGCTGCAGCGCTACCGCGCCCGCCAGCAGAGCGACAAGCAACGAATCAGGCCCCGTGGGCAGGTCGAGCCCGATCTTGTGAACGCTACTTGGAAGGCCCGCAAGCACTGCCGGCGACGCGATCGCGATGGTCGGGATGCCGATGGCGGCGGCCGCCTGCGCCGCAAACGCAAGTCGGGCGTCGCGTCGGGCGCCGAGACGTGGATCCACGCCGAGAAGCACGAGGCTCGTGGTCGCATCGTCACAGCCTGCCAGGTGGCCGTGGAGCAGCGCCTCGAGCTGTAGAGCGGTCGCCGGAAGGCGAGCGCCTTCCTCGATCTTGAGCGCGAGCTCTCGCGCGTTGATGTGGTCGATGCCCAGCCCGGCAGTCACGATGCGACCCGAGCTGCCGAGTCGCGCGGCGCTCGCCTCGAACTCGGCGCGGCGGCCTATGGTCGTCTCAACGGCAGCGTGTGCCAACCCGATCGTCTCGGCGGAGGGTGGGTCGGGGGCGCCGATGCCGGCGCCCGACAGGATCGCACTCGTGTAGGCCAGCGTGTGGCACCACGAGTCGTCGTGGACGGGAGTGACGAGGACATGATCCGCAGAACCGGCGATGGGCGCATCGGGGCGGGCGGTCACCACAGCGGTGGTTGCGCCACCGGCTCGGGCAGCGTCGAGCGCGACGTGCGTGGCCCAGGTGGTGCCATTGTGCGAGATGGCTATGCAGACGCCCCCCAAACGGGGGTCGAGCGCCGCGTCGAGTGCCTCACGCGCCTCGGCGCGAGCATCGACGCCAGTCCGGCGGAAGGCCTCGGAGACGAGCTCTGCGACTGCCAGGGCGGCATGCTCAGAAGTGCCGCACCCGGTGATCACGACGGGTTTGCCGGCGCTGCCGGCAGCCGCGACCGCGGCACGCAGGGCCGCCACGGCCGGCTGGCCGTCGCGCAGGATCGGTCCGACCAGGTCCGGCTGAGCAAGGATCATCTCTTCCATCACCCACGGCGGTCCGTCGCGCAGCTCGGGATAGTCGCTGGTGTACCAGTCGCGCTGGGTCTCACTCATCGCAGTCTCCTCGCCGGTAGATTCACCGCGGCCTACCCTGCGCCGTGCCATCGGTCACCGTTTCGAGCCCGACGAACAGCCGCCGGGCCCGCGTCCCCTCTGCAACACGAGGAGCAGACTCGCGAGCTGCTCTCGCTGCGCGACACTCAGGCTGGCGAAGTACTCGTCCTCGGCGTCGCGCTGCGCCTGCGCGGCCTCGACGAGCTTGGCTTCGCCGGTGGCGGTGAGGGAAACGGTGTGTCGCCGCCGGTCATCGAGCCGGCGCTCGCGGGCGACCAAGCCTCTTGCCTCCAGCGGGTTCAGCAGCGTGACGAGCACGCTGGGTTCGACGCCCATCTCGCGGCCCAGCTCCCGCTGACCGAGCGGCCCCCGCTCGTGAAGCAGCCCCAGCACCTGGAAGTGTCGCGGCGAGAGGTCGACCGCCGCATGGGCATCGCGCAGCCTGCGCATGGCCTCCTGCCCCAGCAAGGCCAGCAGGAGGCCCGGGCTCGACCGGCGCTCCGCGAGGATCCTCTCGTGTCGCTGTGAGGTGTCGGCTTTCATTGCCGTGGGTAGCTTACCCGTCACAATCGTTTATGTCACTAAATCATATTCCAGCACAGACGAACTGACTGGATGTGCAAGGAGGCTGAGATGCGTGCAGTAGCCGTCCCGGAGGCTGGAGCGAGCCCCGCCGTCGTCGACATCCCCATCCCTTCTCCGGGAGCCGGAGAGGTGTTGGTGAAGGTGCGAGCGTCCTCGGTAAACGGATTCGATGTGGCCGTTGCGGCCGGGATGCTCCAGGGCATGATGGAACACCGCTATCCCGTCGTGCTCGGCAAGGATTTCGCCGGGACGGTCGAGGCGGTCGGGGACGGCGCCTCGCGCTTCGCGCCGGGCGACGAGGTCTTCGGCGTCGTCATGAAGCCGTATCTCGGCGACGGCGGCTGGGGCGAGCACCTCGTGGTCGGCGAGCAGCACGGGATCGCCGCGGTACCGGCGGCACTCGACGCGACGCAGGCGGGAGTCCTCGGGCTCGCCGGCACGGCGGGCCTGCAGGCCGTCGAGACGCTCTCCCCGCTGTCGGGTCGGAAAGTCCTGATCTCGGGGGCTTCGGCGGCGTGGGAGCCATCGCCCTGCAATACGCGCTGGCCGCGGGAGCCGACGTGATCGCCACCGCCCGGCCCGGCGCCGAGGAGGAGCTCGTCAGGAAGCTCGGCGCGGCGAACGTCGTCGACTACGCGGCGGACCTTGAGGCCCAGGTGCGCGCGCTGGCGCCCGAGGGCGTCGACGCCGTCCTGCACTTCGCCGGCGATCCCTCCCAGCTGGCCAGACTCCTTGCGACCGGTGGCCGCCTGGTCTCCACCGTCGGTTTCGGGCCGGACCAGCACGCCGCCGCGGTAGCGCTGATGGCCGACCCCGACAGCGCGACGCTGGACCGGCTGGCGGCGGATGTGGCGTCTGGTCGCATCGTCGTGCCGATCGCGCGGACCTACGCGCTTGGGGAAGCGACGAAGGCAGTCGCCGACTTCCCGGCCGGAACCGTCGGCAAGTTCGCCATCACCGTCTCGGGGTCTTGAGGGTGCGCGTAGCCGTCCTGGGCGCGAGCGGCAAGATCGGCCGCTTCGTCGTCCAGCAGCTTCTCCGCGTGCGCGGATTGTGTGAATTGCAACCTCACTTTGCAGAAAGCCGAGACGCCAGCCGACCAGACGTTACGTCAGCAGCGCCGCCCTCTCGGACGCGGGAGTAGTGCCGAACATCCGCCGGTACTCCCTGCTGAACTGGGAGGCGCTCGCGTAGCCGACGCGGCGCGCCGCATCCTGGGCGTTCAGGCCCTCTGTCGCGAGGAGCGCCCGCGCCTTGTGGAGACGGATGCTCTTCAGGTACTGCAGCGGCGAGCTGGCGGTGGCGTCGCGAAAGGCGTGGTGGAACGTCGAGACCCCCATGTTCGCTTCGCGAGCGAGCGACCCCACGTCGAGGTCACCAGCGTAGTCCGTGTGGATGCGCCTCAGCACACGGGCGATCTGGCCGTGACGGCTCGGGTTCGAGGTGAGCAGCCTGAGGACGTCGCCCTGCTCACCGGTCAGCACCCGGTAGACGATCTCCCGTACGATCTGCGCCCCAAGGATCCGGCAGTCGGCGGGTGAACCGAGCGTCTCCGCCAGCCGCACCGCCGCGTCGACGACTTCCTCATTGAGGGCCGTGGAGCTGACATACGACGATGGCTCGTCGTGCGCCGCATCGCCCATCGCGAGCAGGAGCTCGCCGACAAGGATGGGATCGACGCCGATCGCGAGGCCGAGGAGCGGCTCCTCCTCCGACGCCGTGGTCTCGCACTCGAACGGCATCGGGACCGAGAGGACGAGCAGGTGGTCCGGGTCGTAGACGAACGACTTCTCGCCGAGCCACACGCGTTTGCGCCCCTGGGCGATCACGATGATGCCGGGCGTGTAGACGATCGGGTGGCGCGGCGTTGAGACGGCGGCGCGCATGAACCCCACGCCCGGAAGTGGCGTGGGTGAGAAGCCGTCGGCCTCGATCAGTGGTGCCAGCAGCTCAGCGAGCCGGCGGTTCGTGCGTTCGGGCAAGGTGACTTCCTTCAGGAAGTGTCAACGAGCTTATTCTACTTCGGTCGACAGAATCAGGCAATAGTTAGGCAGGCCTGTGTATTTGAATCTGTGCAAGCAGCCGGTAGTCTAAACCGTGCACCTGACAGATGTCGGTGTGGCCTTCACGAACTCGATTGAAAGGAATCCCAGCCTCATGAGCGCCAACATCGAAGGCAAGGTCGTCGTTATCACCGGCGCGAGCAGCGGTCTGGGCGAGGCCACCGCCCGGCTCCTCTCCGAGCAGGGCGCGACCGTCGTGCTCGGCGCGCGGCGCGTCGACCGCATCCAGGCCCTGGCCGACGAGCTGAGCAGCGATGGCGGCAAGGCGCTCGCCGTGCAGACCGACGTGACCGACCGCGAGCAGGTCAAGGCGTTGGTCGACGCCGCCGTCGAGACCTACGGGCGCGCCGACGTGATGATCAACAACGCCGGGCTGATGCCCCACTCGCCGCTCGAGCGCCTCAAGGTCGACGACTGGGAGCGAACGATCGACGTCAACCTCAAGGGCGTGCTCTACGGCATCGCCGCGGCGCTGCCGTACATGCAAGAGCAGAAGGCCGGCCACTTCATCAACGTCTCCTCCGTGGCGGGCCACAAGGTCTCCCGGCGGGCGCGGTCTACGCGGCGACCAAGCATGCCCGTGCTGGCGCTCTCCGAGGGCCTGCGCCAGGAGGTGAAGGCGTACAACATCCGCACGACGGTGATCTCGCCGGGCGCGGTGGCGACGGAGCTGCCCGACAGCATCACCGAGGCCGACGTCTCCCAGGGCATGCACGACTTCTACGAGGAGGTCGC
>CAWKEZ010000037.1:0-56413 GCA_963848545.1 uncultured Thermoleophilia bacterium | reverse complement strand
GGAAGGGAAGGTCAGACACTTCGGCCTCTCCGAGCCCGGCGTGCAAACCATCCGTCGCGCCCACGCCGTCCAGCCTGTGACCGCCGTCCAGAGCGAGTGCTTCGCTCTGGTGGCGCCGGCCGGAAGAGGAACTGCTGCCGGCGCTCGAGGAGCTCGGCATCGGCTTCGTGCCGTTCAGCCCGCTCGGCAAGGGCTTCCTGACGGGCACGATCGACGAGACCACGACCTTCGCGGCGGACGACTTCCGCCAGATCGTCCCGCGTTTCACCCCTGAGGCGCGCAAGACGAACCATGCCCTCGTCGATCTCCTGGCCCGCATCGCGGGGCAGAAAGGCGCGACGCCCGCGCAGGTCGCGCTCGCCTGGCTGCTCGCGCAGAAGCCGTGGATCGCCCCGATCCCCGGCGCGACCAAGCAGCACCGACTGGAGGAGAACCTCGCTGCGGCAGAGCTGGAGCTGACGCCCGACGACTTGTTTGAGATCGCCCGCCGCCTCGCGGCTCGGCATCCAAGGAGACCGGTATCCCGAGGAGCTGGAGCGGAGAACCGGGAGGTAACCCGGAGACCACGTCACCGAACAGGAATACGAAGGAAGGTCAGCAAGTCAATGCGTGCAGCAGTCTTCGTTGAGCCCGGCAAGATCGAAGTCGCCGAGCGCGCCGATCCCCAGATCGTCCGGCCGACCGACGCCATCGTGCGCGTCGTGCTCGCCAGCGTCTGCGGCTCGGACCTGTGGTTCTACCGGGGCCAAACGCCATACGAGGCAGACAGGCCGGTCGGCCACGAGTTCATCGGCGTGGTCGAGGGACGTCGGCTCTCAGGTCAGCGCGCTCCACAAGGGCGACCTTGTCATCGCCCCGTTCGCCTACAGCGACGGCACCTGTCCGCACTGCCAGGCGGGCATCACCACGAGCTGCGTCCACGGCGGCTTCTGGGCCTATGGCGGCATGGACGGCGGTCAGGGCGAGGCCGTGCGCGTGCCGTTCGCCGACGCCACACTGGTGCGCATCCCCGGCTCCGGTCACTCCGAGGAGATGAGGCGCTCGCTGCTCACGCTCTCCGACGTGATGGGCACCGGCCACCACGCCGCGGTCAGCGCAAGCGTCACGCGCGGTAGCACGGTCGCCGTCGTCGGCGATGGTGCGGTCGGCCTCTGCGGTGTGCTTGCCGCCGCCCGCCTCGGCGCGGCGCGGATCATCGCCCTCAGCCGCCACCAGGACCGCCAGGACTTGGCTCGAGCGGTTCGGCGCCACGGACATCGTCGCGGAGCGCGGCGAGGCGGCGACCGAGGCGGTCATGGCGCTGACGAACGGCGTCGGCGTCGACGCGACGCTCGAGTGCGTCGGCACCCGCCAGTCGATGGCGACTGCCTTCGCCATCACGCGACCCGGTGCCATGGTCGGCTACGTCGGCGTCCCCCATGGCGTCGAGGTGCCCCTCGAGACGATGTTCTATCGCAACGTCGGCATGCATGGCGGCTCGGCCCCGGTGCGGACCTACATCCGCGAGCTCATGAAGGACGTGCTCGGCGGGCCGCATCGATCCGGGCCGCGTCCTCGACTTCGAGACCGACCTCGACGGCATCGGGGAGGCCTACGCGGCCATGGATGAGCGCCGGGCGATCAAGTCGCTCCTGCGCGTGGCATCCATCTGAACGAGGAGGTGACGATGGCTATCAGCGAACGAGCCCAGCAGAACCACGATGAGTTGTTCCCGGGTCACGTCTCGACTCTGAAGGTCACCGACCCCGAGCTCATCGAGACCTTCGACAACTTCGCCTTCGACGAGGTGCTCCAGCATGGCAATCTGGACGCAAGACCCGTCTCATGGTGCAGCTCGCGTCGCTGATCGCCTGCCAGGCCCTGAGCGAGTTCCGGGTCATGCTCGGCGCGGCGCTCACCGTGGGCGTCACGCCGGTAGAGGTCAAAGAGATCGTCTATCAGGCGGTGCCCTACGTCGGCATGGCCAAGGTCTTCGACTTCATCCACGCGACCAACGAGGTGCTCACCGAGCGTGGCGTCGAGTTGCCGCTCGAGGGGCAGTCGACGACGACGCCCGGAGACCCGCGCGGAGAAGGGCCTGGCGGTCGAGAAGGAGATCGTCGGCGCCGACGTCGTCGAGCAGCTCTACGCCTCCGCGCCCGACGACGAGCTCCACATCCAGCGCTTGCTCTCGGCGAACTGTTTCGGCGATCACTACACACGCACCGGCGTCGACGTGAGGACGCGAGAGCTGCTCACGTTCGCCATGCTCGTTTCGCTCGGAGGCTGCGAGCCGCAGGCCAGGGGCCATGTGGCCGCCAACCTCAACGTGGGCAACGACCGTGAGGTGCTCCTCAGCGTCGTGACCCAGCTGCTGCCTTTCATCGGCTATCCCCGCACCCTGAACGCGCTGCGGGTGATCGACGAAGTGACCTCCTCGATGAGGGGGGCAGATCAGTAGTGTGGGTCCGCGGTTTGGCGACCGAGAAAGGTCCGCGTGACCTCTAGGCATCCTTCCGTTTCCAGTCCTTGGCCCGCGGGAGCTTGTCGGGCGGCTCCGGGTCTCGGTAGCTCGCAGACCGCTATCATGAGAGCGGGCCGAATCGCCTGAGGAGCCATGGGACAGCGCGAGATGGAATCCTCCACACACCCACCTGGCCTCACTGGCCGGCAGTCCGCCAGCGCATAGACGCGCTAGCTCGCGACGAGAGCATCCCGGTCGTGGTCAACGAGACGAGTATCGATGGCCTCGGCGAAGCGGTGGCCCGGTACTTTCGCGGTTCGCCCACCATTCTCATCGAGGGGCGGGACATCGAGCCGCCGGCCGCGGGAGCGCCGGCCGACTACGGCCTCGGATGACGGACCTACGTCGGCCCCGGTGGATCTGGCGGCGTGCCTCCCGACGAGCTCCTGCTCGCCGCCCTGCGTCAAGCGGTGGGTCTTAGCGCGAATCAACGGCGGCACTGGAGCGGCGTGCTTGCCAGCCGAGGCGACCGCTACGGCCGCGAGCCTAGTGCGCCGGCCCGATGGGCTGCCGGGTTCTTCCAGGAGCATGGCGCGCGAGACGTGCTCGAGCTGGGTGCGGGGCAGGGGCGCGACAGTGTGTACTTCGCTCGCCTTGGCATGCACGTGTCGTGCACCACCGCGTGCAGCGACCCGGCAAGCGCCGCGTCCCCGGACTTGGCACGAATAGCCGCGGCGCCGGATTCGGCAAAGTCGAGCGCGTGGTTTCGTCGTGCACTTCTTCAGTCACGAGCTGGTGCAGCGGCTGGCTCAGGGCTTCACGCTGCTCGAGATCGTCGAGTTCGAGGAGGGCGATCTCCCACGGCGACTCTTCCGCGTCGCCCAGCGCAGGTCGGAGGACCTGGCCGTACCCGGAACGCCATGAAGGTGCACGCCGATATCCACCAGACAGCGGCTAGCAGCGTGGGGCGGCACTTCGGGCTCGCCGAGGCAGGTCAAGACCACCGGAACGCGACCGAGCGTTTGCCAAAGATGGAGTCGTCGAACGCGACCTCGGCCGGTCTGCGCGCCATGCCCATGCAGACGTGCAGAGGCAGCAGGTGCTCTTCCCGTGGGTGGCAGTAGCGCGCCGACGGTGCTGTCTGCCACTCGACGAGGCGCCGTTTGCGTTCAGGCCAAGTAGCGGCACCGCTGCAGACCTCGATCAGCCAGTCCTGGAAGGCGTCGTTGTGTGGGTCGGGGGCGTCCCGCCCTCGCCAGTCAAACGCTCCCAGGTTGTGGAACGAGAAGCCGGATCCCACGACCAGGATGTTCTCCGCCATGAGGCCGCTGAGCGCCTCGCCCAGTTGGAGGTGGGACTGAGCATCCAGGCTGCTGAGCAGCGAGAGCTGCAGCGCCGGGATGTCGGCCTGGGGGAACATCATCTTCAGCGGGATGAACAGCCCGTGGTCGAACCCTCTCTCCCGGTCGACGCCGCCGGGAAGCCCGCAGGCGCTGAGCATCTCGACGATCCGTGCAGCCGTGTCGGCGCTGCCCGGCGCAGGATAGACGATGTCGTACGCCGCGGCAGGGAACCCGTAGTAGTCGTAGAACATCCGCGGCGCGGCGCTGCCCTGCACGGTGGCAACCCTCTCCTCCCAGTGCGCGCTGACCACCAGGATGACGTCTGGCCGGCGCAGCTGAGTGCCGAGCTTGTGCATGAACTCGATCATGGCGGCGTGGCCGGCATCCCCGAGGATGGGAAGGGGCCCGCCGCCGTGCGAGAGGTACACGACCTGAGCCTGCTGTTCAGACCTGGCGATCTCCATTGCTTGGCACTGCCTCCTCTGCGACGCCGTCCATGCGACCGTGATGCTCAGCTGGATCTCGTGCCGAGAGCGAGCGAGTCGTCACGCCGCACTTCGCTCGCTGGCGCAAGCATCCCCTCCCGCCAGGGCGCAAAACGTCTGCCGCCGCAAACGGCAGGCGCTTGGCCAGTCGGCCGGCGGTAACCACGCAGACGCCGCGACGGGGCTATCATGGAAGTGGTCAAGCCGGGCTCAGGCGAATCTCGAGTGAATGAGGCAGTCATGTCGTCAGCCGAACCTACCGTCGCTACGGGCCATCGTGGAGCAGACGAAAGCAGAGTAGTCCCGGGCCGCTGCCACGAGTGCCACGTCCAGTGTGGGATGCTGGTTCACGTGCGCGACGGGAAGGTGGTCAAGCTCGAGGGCGACCCCACGTGCGTCAACCAAGGGGCGCTGTGCGTGAAGGGGTTCGCCAGCCTGCGCAACCTGTACCATGCGGAGCGCCTCAACTACCCGCTGATGCGCACCCGCCCAAAGGGCGACGACGACCCGGGCTGGGTGCGGATCACCTGGGACGAGGCCCTCGACAGGATCGCCGCGAAGCTCAAAGAGGTTGAGGCTGAGCACGGTGCGCGTGCCATCGCCATCGGTCAGGGGACCGGTCGCGGCACCGTCGCCCAGCACCTGCGGCTCAGGAACTCGCTCGGTACGCCCAACACGATCGGGCCCAATCACATCTGCCGTGGACCGATGGCGGCCAGCACAACTCTCTCCGTCGGTCACCATCTGCGCGGCGACTACCCCCGCGCCGCGTGCCAGGTCTACTGGGGCCGCAACGAGCCCTGGGCTCACCCGGCCTTCCTCACCGGGATGGTGATGGACGCCATCATGGAACGCGGCGCCAAGGTCATCGTCGTCGATCCCCGCTACGAGCATCCCCTCGCCCACAAGGCGGACGTGTACCTGCCCGTGCGGCCTGGCTCAGACGCGGCTTTGATGTTGAGCTGGATCCATGTGATCCTCGAGGAGGGTCTCTACGATGCGGACTTCGTGACCAGGTGGACCAACGGGCCCGCCCTGGTGTGGACCGACACCCTCGCGCTCGTCAAAGAAGCCGAGGTCCGCAAGGGTGGAGACGACCGTGACTTTCTGCCGTACCCGCAATCGGTCGCCGACCGGCGGAACCGCCGCCCGCTCATGGTGTGGGACGCAAGCAGCGAGGGGGTGCGGTCGGTCTCGTCGCCGGGGGTTGAGCCGGCCTTGTTCGGCGCCTTCGAGGTCGGCGGGCGGACGTGCGCGACAGTGCTCCAGCTGCTGCGCGAGCGCGCTGCCCGTTACGCGCCTGAGAGGGCCGCAGAGATCTGCTGGACGAAGTCGGCGGAGAAGATCCGCGAGGCGGCTCGCCTCTATGCCACCAGTGCCAGCGCCTGTACCGACCTCGGTAGCTTCGGGATCCAGGGGTTGGAGGGCGGCCACACCAACACCTTCGACATCCTCCGCGCGCAGTTCTGCCTGGCGGCCCTTACGGGCAACATCAACCGGACCGGGGGAGAGGTGGGAACGCCTCACTGGCGCTGGATCAGCGGCTCCTGGCAGCGGGAGGGTGGCCCGCGCACCATGAGCCCATGGGGCGCCCCGGGCGACGACTTCGACGTCGTCATGGAAGGTCCGCACCCGCATGAGCCCGCGTTGGGCGAGTACCCCTTGCAGCCTGGTCTCACCGCGATGATCGACGGGTTCCGCGCCATGAAGAGCGGTAGTCCGTACCCGATCAAGGCTTATGTAATGGTGCAAGGCAACCCGCTGGGCGGGTGGTGCGAGGATCAGAAGACCGTGCGGGAAGGGCTCCTGGCGCTGGACTTTCTAGTCGACATGGACCTCTACATTACGCCCACGAACTCATTGGCAGACATCGTGTTGCCGGCCGCCTTGGGCCCCTTCGAGAAGGGCTCCGAGAAATGCATCGACCCGCTGTACGAACGGTGGGCAGACGAGAAGTTCTACGTAGAGCTTGGGCACAGGCTCAACCCCGCGATGTGGCCGTGGGCCAGCGTGGAAGAGTGGCAGGAGTGGGCGGCGGCCACGCGCGCTCGGGACCTCCAGGCAGCGCGTGCGGCAGGCTTCGCCGTGGAGAGAGGAGCGGTGGCTCCGCCGCTCGATTTCTACGCGCAGGCCGACCCGGCCACCGGCCGCCCGGTCGGGTTCGCCACGCCGACGGGGCGCCTGGAGCTCTACAGCGTCACCGCCTTCCAGCATGGCGTGGATCCTCTGCCGGGTTACAAGGAGCCTGCACAGAGCCCCTACTCGACGCCTGAGCTCGCCGCCGCCTACCCGCTGGTCCTCACCACTGGGGCACGCCTGCCGGTGTTCTACCACTCTCAGCATCGCAACAACTCGCTCCAGCGAGAGCTATTCCCTCACCCTCAGGCTGAGGTTAATGGTGACACGGCAGTAGAGCACGGCATCGCCGACGGCGACTGGATCTGGATAGAGACCACGACGGGCAAGACCAGGATGCAGGCGAAGGTGACCGCCGGCATCCTCCCCGGCGTGGTGTCAACGGCACACGGCTGGTGGCAGGGCTGCAAGGAGCTGGACCTGCCTGGGTACGGCTGGGACGGCGCCAACGCCAACGTGCTTATCTCGGGGGACGATCACGACCCGGCCCTGGGTGTCCCCGGCGCCCGATCACAACTCTGTAAGATCTTTAGGGCCGAGGAGCCGCCCTTCGTCTGGGAGCCGCCCTACTATGGCACCACCAAACCGCGGGAGGTGGGGTCATCATGACGCAGCTCGCGATCATCGCCGATGTGGACCGCTGTACCGGCTGCTTGTCCTGCGTGGCGGCCTGCAAGGAGGAGCGTGACATGCCGCTCGGCCTGTCCTTCCTCCGCGTGGTACAGGTGGGACCCAGCGGCCGCTTCCCCGACCTCAACATGTACTACGCCCCGGTGACCTGCCAGCAGTGCCGTACGCCCGCCTGCGCCGACTCGTGCCCTGAAGATGCCATCGTCCGAGACCAGGACGGCGTCAGGCTGGTGGTGAGCGAGAAGTGTACGGGGTGCGGCGCCTGCGTCGAGGGCTGCCCCTACGGGGCTATCGTCCTCGACACGGTGCGCAACCTCGCTCGCAAGTGCGACCTTTGCCCTGAGCTGCGCGCCGCCGGCCGCTCCCCCGTCTGCATGGCGGCGTGCCCGGCAAAGGCTCTCGCCGTCGCGGATGTCGAGAGGACTGCCGGGTGGGCGACCCATGGGCAGCCGGGCGAAGACGGGCGTCCTGTGTTCGCCCTTATGCCGTCTCGAGGGACAGACCCTTCGGCGCGCTTCGTCTTGGCGCGCCAGGAGTGGCGCGGCGTCTCGTGAGGGGCCGCCGGTCGCTTTCATCGCGTGCCACCTCGCGGCGCAGCCTGGATGCCGGGGGAGGGGACGGGCGGGACGCGCCTCTCCGGCCGCGCCGTCTTCACACCGATCACGAGCAGGTACACGACCATCGAGATCTCGGCCACTGTAGACGGGATGACGACCACCGTGCTGATCTTCTGGCCAAGGCCGGGCGCCAGGAACAGCGCCAGCGTGTCGACGAGGTAGCCGGCGGCTCCCGCGAAGAGCAGGCCGCCAAGCCACTTGGGGAACATCCCCGACGTGTAGGCGAGGTACCCCAGCGGCACCAGCCACAGGCCGAAGAAGATCTGCGCGACGAGGATGCCGTAGTGCTGGGTGTCGAGCAGCAGGAGCGCCAATACGTTTGAAGTGGTGCTGCCAAGGGCGGCAGATCCAACCTGGCCGGTCGCCACACGCAAGGCCTCGAAGCGGAAGACCGCGTTGAGACAGACGATGCCGGTCCCGATCGCGACGAGAACCACCAGCGCGCTCGCCGCGCTCCTGCTCACGTTCTTGAACAGCAGGTAGAGGGTCATGGCCAGAAAGACCCAGAGCGTCGCCTGGGTCAGATCGGCGGCGACGCCCAAACGGACCAGTCCGGAGTGCGCGATCAGCCTCCCGGCTGTGGCCGTCGCGTTGTCGGCGACGTACACCTTGTGGTCCACAAAAAGCAGGGCAAAGGCGCCGAAGATGCCGTTCAGCAGGTAGAGGGCGCCGGCGATTCTGGCGAGACGCTTCGTTGAGGTCGTGGCGTCTTCTCCCTCGTGCATGATGGCCTTCATGGTGTTCCTCCTGGGTTGCGTACGGGGTAAGCTTATGATGTAAACTTACAATGTACGCTAGCGCGATATGATAAACATGTCAACTGCACGGCACGGGGGATCGCAGATGAGCTCAGGGACCGATTCGAGGACAGGGCGCAGGGCGCGGCTCAGCCGGGAGCAGGTGCTGCGCGCCGCCATGGCGCTCGCCGACCAGGGCGGGATCGAGTCCCTGACCATGCGCAAGATCGGTGAGCGGCTCGGGGTCGAGGCGATGTCGCTGTACAGGCACGTGCACAATAAGGAGGACGTGCTCGACGGCATCGTCGATCTCGTCTTCGCCGAGATCGAGCTACCTGCCGACGGTGTCGACTGGAGAAGGGCCATGCGTGACTGGGCGATCTCGGTCCGCGCGGCTCTCACCAGGCACCCGTGGGTGATCGTCTTCATGGAATCGCGCAGTCGGGCCGGCCCCGCGAACCTCCGTCACCACGACGCGCTGCTCGGCTATCTGCGCGCGGCCGGCTTCACGACGAGCCTCACGGCCACTCGCGCCTACAACGTCCTGGACAGCTACGTCTATGGCTTCGCTCTGCAGGAGACGAGCCTGCCGTTCGCGACCCCAGAGGAGCTCTCGGATGTGGGGGAGATGATGCTTCGGCAGTCTCTCGGCGATGCGTACCCCCACCTCACAGCCGTCGTCTTGGAGTTCATGAGCTCCGGTTACGTCTACGCCGATGAGTTCGCCTTCGGGCTCGATCTGATCCTCGACGGCCTCGAGAAGATCCGCGCCACGGCGTGACTTCAGGCCGGCGCCGACGCCTAGCCCTCTGGCATGCTCGTGGCGGAACGTCTGCGCGCGCCCACGGGGGCATGAAGCACTGAGCGCGAGGAACGCCTCATGCACGAAACTCCTACATCCGCGAACCTGCGCCTGAGCACAGGCCCACCTGCCAAGCCCGTGGCAGCGTGGCTCAGCCAGAGGCTGGGGAAGACCTTTCTCTCACTGAGAAACCGCAACTTCCGCCTGTACTTCAGCGGTCAGGTGATCTCCAACACGGGCAACTGGCTCACCAACGTGGCCCTCGTCCTGCTGGTGCTCAAGATCACCGGCAGCGGGTTGGCGGTTGGCATCCTCGCCGCTTGTCAGTTTGGCCCGATTCTTCTCTTGTCTGCGTGGGCGGGGGCGATCGCCGACCGCGCAGACAAGCGGCGTCTGCTGCTGCTCACCCAGAGCCTCGAGATGGCGCAGTCGATGGGGCTGGCGATCCTCGCCTTCTTGCCGCATCCACCACTCGCCGGCCTCTACGCGCTGGCCCTCACCGGAGGGACCCTGCTGGCCTTCGACAACCCGTTGCGGCGCTCCTTCGTCACCGAGATGGTCCCGGCCGAGGACCGCCCGAACGCCGTGGTGCTTTACAGCATCATCGTGAACCTGGCACGCATATTTGGGCCCGCGCTGGCGGGCCTGCTGGTGGTGACCGTGGGTTACGGGTGGTGCTTTACGACCGACGCCGTCACGTACATTGCCGTGTTGCTCTGCCTCGTGATGATGCGGTCGGCCGAGCTCTACCGGCGGCCGCGCGCGCCGCGAGCCAAAGGTGAAGTGCGGGCCGGCCTGCGCTACGTGATGAGCATGCCGTCGCTCTGGATCAGCTTCGTCATGCTGATCGCCATCCAGATGTTGTCGTACAACTTCACCGTCACCTTGCCGCTCTTCGTCACCAGTGCCCTGCACAGGTCTGGCGGCGTCTTCACCATCCTCTACTCGGTCTTCGGCGGCGGTGCCGTGGTGTGTGGCCTGATCGTGGCCCACAGAGGGCTGGTGCGCCTACGCCACGCCGTCATGGGCGCCCTCGCCCTCGGCCTTGCCATGCTACTGCTGGCCTCCGCCCCCGGGGTGGCGGTCGCCGTGCCGGAGGTGTTCCTGGTGGGCATGGCCTGCATCCTCTACCTGACCGCCACGACGGCGATCGTGCAGGTCGAGGCCAGGCCCGAGATGCACGGGCGGGTGCTCGCCCTGCAGACCGTAGTCATCGGCGGCACAACGCTGATCGGCGCCCCCCTGTTGGGCGGGCTCGCCGACATCCTCGGTGGGCGGGCGCCGATCGTGGTCGGCGGGGTCGTGTGCTTGCTGGCCGCCGCCTTCGGCGGCTACGCGGCGCGGCGCTTCGTGCGTGCCAGCGCCGGCGCCGGAGAGTGAACCTGACACTTCCGGCGGCCCGCACCTCGCGTGGGCGCCTGCCTTCAGGGCGCCGTAGCACCTTCTTCGGCGTCGGCCGTCGGCTCCACCGAGAGATGCGGCATGCGCCGGTCGACGGCGCGCGGCAGCCACCAGTTGGCTCGGCCGAAGAGGTGCATCACCGACGGCACCAGCACGGTGCGCAAGATGAAGGCGTCGAGGAACACCGCCGCCGCCAGGCCGATGCCGAACTCGGCGATCACGCGCTGGCCGCCGATTACGAAGGCCGCGAACACGCTGATCATGATGGCCGCGGCGGCCGTGATGACGCGCCCGGTGGTGGCCTGCCCGAGGATCACCGAGTGAGCGTTGTCGCGGGTGTGCACCCATTCTTCGTGCATGCGGCTCACGAGGAACACTTGGTAGTCCATGGAGAGACCGAAGAGCACGGCGAGCATGATCACCGGCAGGAAGGCCTCCACCGGCCCGGCTCTGCCCAGCCCGAAGCGGTCGGAGCCCCAACCCCACTGGAAGAAAGCGACCACGACGCCGAACGAGGCACCGGCGGCGAGGAGGTTCATGACCGCCGCGGTCGCCGGCACCACGAGGCTGCGGAAGGCGATGAGCAGCAGCACGAAGCCCAGGCCCACGATGACGCCGATGAACAGCGGTAGCTTGCCGGTGATGATGGCGGCGAAGTCGTCAAAGATGGCTGTGGCGCCGCCGACGTAGACGTGTAGATTGGTGCCCCGCTCGGCCATGGGGATCACGGTGTCGCGCAAATGGTTGATGAGATTGCTGGTCTTCACGTCCTGCGGGGAGGTGGTCGGTATCACCTCGACGACGGCCACCTTGGCACCGGGCTTGGAGGGAAACGGGACCACGGCGGCCACGTTGGGCACGTGCGGCAGCGTCTGCGCGAGCTTGGCCAGGGCCGCGGTGTCGGCCGGCGAGCCGACCTGGGCGACCAGCAGCAGCGGCCCGTTGGAGCCCGGGCCGAAACCAGCGGCGAGCAGGTCGTAGGCCTTGCGCGTGGTGCTGGAGGCGGCGTCGTTGCCGGCGTCGGAGAGTCCGAGGCGCAGGCTGAGCACGGGGCTGGCGAGCGTCAGCATTACGGCGATGGCGACCAGGGCGAGCACGGCGGGCCGCCGCCAGATGAACCTCGCCCAGCGGGCCCAGAAGCCCGTGGTGTGGCCGTCCTGAGGGCCATTCTCGGCCAGCCGCCGGCGCTCGCGGCGGCTGAGCACGTGCACGCCCATGAAACCGAGCAGCGCGGGTAGCAGGGTGAGGGCCGTGGCCATGGTGAGCACCACGGTCAGCACCGACGCGTAGGCCATACCGTCGAGGAAGCTCAGCCTGAGTACGAGCAGGCCGAGCAGCGCCACGCACACGGTGCCGCCGGCGAAGAGCACGGCCCGACCGGCTGTGTTCAGCGAACGCACGGCCGCTTCTTCCGGCGAGAGCCCTGCCCGCAGCCCGTCGCGGTGACGGGTGATGATGAACAGGGCGTAGTCGATGCCCACGCCGAGACCGATGAGCGCGGCCAGCGTGGGCGCGAGCACGGCGATGCTGACGACGTGTGAGAAGAGGTCGATGGCGAAGGTCGCGGTGCCCAGCGCCACCACAGCCGCAATGAGGGGCAGCGCCATGCCCAGCAGCGAGCCGAAGGCCAGAAGGATGATGATCGCCGCGGCGATGAGCCCGAAGGCCTCGCTGTTGGAGGGCGGCGTCATGCTCACCTGCTCGATGGCCTGGCCGCCGATCTCCACCTGAAGCGTGGAGGTGCCGGCGCTCTTCACCAGGCTGATGACGTGGCGCACATCGCTTTTGGGCAGCGACTGCGCCAGCTTGCTGAAGGCCACCGTGGCGTACGCAGTCTTGCCGTCGCGGCTGATCTGCGCCGCGCCCCTGGGCACGTAGGGGCTGGCAACGCCGGCGACCGTCGGTACCTTGGCCACTAGGGCGAGCAGCGCCTTGATGCGAGCCTGCACCGCCGGGGCGTTCACCGACCCACTGCGCACGTGCCAGACGATGGTGTCGGAGTCGCCGGCCTGCTTGGGCAGGGCCGCAGTGAGGAGGTCTTGCGCGTGCGATGACTCGGTGCCCGGCAAGCTGAACTGGTTGGCGTAAGAGCTCCCCACGATGCGCTCGACGCCCACCACCGAGAACAGCACGGCGAGCCAGGCGATGACGACGATGACACGGTGGCGGTAGCACCAGCGGGCGAATGAGGCCAAGGCAGTCTCCTAGTGGACGCTATGGGGAGCGCTTGGAGGCAGTGCTCCGAATCCTCCGCGCAGGGTAGCATCAACCGGAGGCTGGCGTCCACTTTGTTATAATCGTGTGCATGAACGGTGACACACGGTCGCGCGATGCAGAGGCCGCCCCCCTGCGGGTCGACGCGCAGAGAAACCGGCAGCGCATCCTGAACGCCGCGCGTGAGGTCTACGCCGACGAAGGCCTGGAGGCGCCGCTGGAGCAGATCGCGCGCCGCGCCGGTGTGGGCATAGGCACCCTCTACCGGCGCTTCCCGAACCGGGAAATGCTCATCGATGCCCTCTTCGAGGATCAGCTACAGCAACTGGTGGCGATCGGCCAGGAGGCTCTGGAGGATGAGGACGCCTGGCGCGGCGTGGTCCGTTTCCTCGAGCAGACGCTGGGCATGCAGGTGGCCGATCGGGGCCTGAAAGACCTGGTGTCCAGTCGCACGCACGGCCGCGAACGGATCGAGCTGTTGCGTGATCGCCTCGTGCCGCTCGTCGGTCAGCTCGCGACTCGCGCGCAACAGCAAGGCACCCTGCGAGCCGATCTGAGTGCCCAGGACCTGCTGCTGATCGGCGCCATGATCGGCAGCGTGATGGACATCACGGCGGCTGTGGCGCCGGACGTGTGGATCCGCTACCTGCACCTCGTGCTCGACGGTCTCGCGAGCCGGCGCGAAGGGCCCAGCGCCCTCCCGGTGCCCGCTCTCAGCTTCGAGCAGCTCGACAAAGCTCTGCGGCAGCACAAGGGCCGCGGTGGGTGCCATCCGTGATCCAAGCGCCCGGGCGTCGCCTGCGCGGTGGGATCAGGCGGGCGCAGAGCGCTGTTCGTCAACGGCCGAGCTCGTCGGGGTACGGCTCGTTCTCGTCGACGAAGAGCGCCGCCTTTGCCGCTCGCGCCCAGGCGCTGTGCTGGTAGCGCATCAACGCGACGAGGAAGGCGACCCCCACCACACCACCGGCGACCAGCGCGGCGACCAGCGAGTGGTGGAGCACTACGGCGCCGAGCAATCCGGCCGACGAGCCGGCGAGCACGGCCGTGATCACGGCGACCATGCCGGCGACTGTCAGAAACGGCTGCCAGCGTCCACCCTGAAGACCCTGCACCCTGAGCCGGCCGGCTGGCGGCACGCTGAGCAGGTGGCCGGTAAGGTCCGGAGCGTAGCTGAAGTAGTAGCCGCGCAGCCGCGCGATGCGGCGCGCGTAGCCTTGGTCTTCGATGCCCGACTGCAGCACCCGGTCGAACGTGACCAATCCCAGGAAGGCGAGCGTAGGGAGGAGGACGAGACCGAGGGCGTAGAAGGCGGCGCCGACATGGGCCGCGGTAGCCATGAGGCCGAGCGCCACGAGGCCGCCGGTGACCGAGCTGAGGAACATGCTCGCACGGCCGGTCGACTCGGCGATCGTTGAGGAACGCACCCCTGGAGGGTAAAGTGTTCCGTGGTCACGAAGGTGACCGCCACCGGATGAGGTTCTGTACCGGCCTGGTTGGTCTTGTTGCTCGGCGTACTGCTTGGCACTCGCCAGACTCCCTAGGACGCTGCGCATTGGCGGATAGACCATACCCCGCCGGCGGAGAGCCCGAGCATGGCAGGGCGACGACGTAAGAGGAAACCATGGGAACCGCTGAGACGATCGCCACCGAGAACGCGCACATGCCGCCGTTCTTCGCCGAGCGCCGAATCTCTGTTGCCCGCGGCGCAGGCGTGTGGGTGTGGGACGAGGAGGGGCAGAGGTACCTCGACCTCACGGCCGGCTGGGGCGTGACCAGCATCGGCCACGCCCACCCGGTCATCCAGGCAGCCCTGGCCGAGCAGGGCGGGCGCATTCTGCAAACCCCGACTCGGGACTCACTACTCGCCGCCCCGGGCGCGGCTTCTCAGGCTTCTCGCCGGCATCCTGCCGGCCGGCCTCACGCGCGTCTTCTTCACCAACAGCGGCGCCGAGGCCAACGATGCCGCCGTGAAGCTGGCCCGCAAGGTCACCGGGCGCGACGACGTGATCTCCATGGAGGGCAGCTTCCACGGGCGCACCATCAGCATGGTCTCGGCCACCGGCCAGGCCAAGCATCGCGACAAGTTCCGGCCGCAGATGCCCGGTTATCGACATGTGCCGTTCGACGACGTAAGCGCCCTCGGCGAGGCCCTCGACGCCGGCGTTGCCGCGGTCATCGTGGAACCCATTCAAGGTGAGGGCGGCGTGCGCATTCCGGCGGACGACTACTTGAGAAGGGTGTCCGAGCTGTGCAGGGCCAACGGCTCCCTGCTCATCGTGGACGAGGTACAGACTGGCTTCTGCCGCACTGGACCGATGTTCGCGACGGCCGCCGCCGGGGCGCGGCCGACTTCCTGACCATGGCCAAGGGGATCGCGGGCGGTTTTCCGCTGGGCGCCTTCGCGCTGTCGGAAGACGTGTCGGCCAAGCTGGAGGCCGGCGACCACGGCGGCACCTACTGTGGCAATCCGCTGGCCTGCGCGGTCGGCTACGCCGTCGTCCGCTACTTGCTCGACGCCCAGATCGCGACGCATGTGGCGCAGCTTGGTCGCGAGGCGCTCGCCGAGATGGCGCGCTGGCGCGAGATGTACCCCGGCATGGTGGTCGGCGCGCGCGGCCGCGGCCTGCTTCTGCTGGTCGAGTTCCACACCGAAGCCGCCGCGGCCGCAGTCGCCGCCCAATGCCTCGCGCAGCACGTGTTCGTGCGTCAGACCCAGGGCACCGGCATACGCGTGTTCCCGGCCTTGAACATCACGCACGACGAACTCATGACCGGCCTGGCCGCGCTGCGCGCGGCGATCGCCGCGGTTGCCGCGCGCGCCGCTGGCTCTGAGGCGCACGCCACTGAGGCACGGTCAGCCCACGTAGGCGCAGCCGTTCCAGAAGGCCCGTGCCACTTCGCCGCCGTCGCCCTGTGAGCTCCAGGGCGAGCTCGGCCGGCGCGCTGCGCGCGCCGGCCGCGAGCAATACCTCGAGCCGCCGGCATCGTCAGGACGAAGTCGCTCCGCTGCCGTGGCGGCGGCGTGGTGGCGGCATCGAGGAGGGTAAGCCGGCCCCGCAGCAGCGATGGTCGGTCGCCGACGACAGCGTCCGCCTCGCCGTGCTGGCGCACGTACCCTCCGACTCCGTCCGCGGCAACTATGGTCATGCTCGACTCCAGACCTCTACGTACCTCGCGGTGCCTGCTTTGGGCGCTCACCGGCCACCTTCCCGTTCGTTCGAGGCGAACCCCGAGGCGCGCGCCCTGGAGCGACCGTCCTCACCCCCCAGCGACCACCGCTCAGAGTCTCGTCCGCAGATCTGCGGAACTTCTCTGTCTTGCGGCCGTCGCGGCTGAGTGCTCGCCGGCGCATTGTGCATAATGCTGCGTTCTGCGACGAAAACGTGGCAGACAGAGAGGAGAGCGCAGACGCTGAACATTCGTCTGCAGTGGCGCACGTGCCGCGAATATAATTCTCTTGATACTCGGCATATTCGCTCCTATAATGCTGTCTCGGTAGGTCTCCACGAACGTGGAGGTGGTGGATTCCTATACGTCTTGAGTCACACGATCGACTGTCGGGGAAGGAGTCGACGTGAGTGACGATCGACTTTCCAGGGAGTACGGTCAACACCTCGTCGACGAGGTGCTCAGCGGGAGCCTGACGCGGCGTGAGCTTCTCGTGCGGGCCTTCGTCTTCGGTCTCGGGCTACCGCCCTGGGCTCGTTGTTGACTGCTTGCGGCGGCTCGCCGGCGGCGATCGCCGACGCCAACCGCTTCCGCCGCGGCACCCGGCGGCACCCTGACCGTGGGGGACCCGTACCCCTCACCGCCATCGACCCTGTGACCATGTACGACGCGGGAAGTGTCGTGACCGTCGATGCCATCGGTGAGTACCGCCTGGGTGGAGAACGATCTCAGCCTGCGTCCGGTGCTGGCCGAATCCTGGACGCCGGACGCGACGCTCAAGACGTGGACCTTCACTCTGCGCCAGGGCGTCAAGTTCAACGACGGCTCGCCCTTCGCCGCCGACGACGTGGTGGCGACGTTCGCGCCTGCTCGACCCTAAGAGCGGCTCGGCGGCCCTGTCGGCCCTCAAGGGCATCCTGTCGCCCGGTGGCACGGTCAAAGTCGACGACCACACGGTGGCCTTCAATCTCGATGTTGCCTTCGCCGACTTTCCGTACCTGGTGTCGTCAGGCTCCTACAACACCGTCATTCTGCCCAGGAACTTCGCCGGTGATTTTGTCAAGCAGCCCGTGGGCACTGGTCCGTTCGTGCTCACCGGCTACGTGGCGGGGCAGAGCGCGACGCTCAAGAAGAATCCCACCTATTGGCAGGGCGGCCTGCCACACCTCGACGGCGTGGTTTTCTTGTACGGCAGCGACCGCAGCCAGGTGGCTTCCCTGCAGGCCGGCACCATCGACGTGCAGGCGCAGACGGTCTACTCGGGTTCCGAGGCACTGTTTCACGATGCCAACATCGACGTGCTCGCGTTTCCTTCAACCGGGTTTCGCGAGCTCGCCATGCGCGTCGACCAGGCGCCGTTCGACGACAAGCGTGTGCGCCAGGCGGTGGCCTTGTGCGTCGATCGCCCGGCCCTGATCAAGGGCCTGATCGGCGGCCAGGGGCAAGTGGGTAACGACCACATGTTCGCGCCCTCGTACCCCGCGTCGCCGGCGACTCCGGCCCAGCGCCGGCAGAACATTGCTCAGGCCAAGGCACTGCTCACGGCGGCGGGCCACCCCAGCGGCATCGCCGTCACCTGCACCGCGGAGCAGTACCTCGAGGTGCCTCAGTACGCGACCCTCTTGCAGCAGATGTGCAAGCCCGCCGGCATCACCATCGACGTCAACCTCGTATCGTACTCAGGCTGGTACAGCGGCCCCAACGGCAGCCAGCCGTGGCTCGAGGCGCCCATGGGCTTCACCGACTGGGCGCCGCGCGCCGTGCCCGAGCAGTTCATGCTACCCATGCTCACGTCGACCGGCATCTGGAACTCGTCTCACTGGCAGAATCCGCGCTTCGACGCTCTCGTGAGCAAGTACGACGCCACCATCGACCTCCTGGCCCGCAAGAGCATCGCCGCCCAGATCGCCGCCCTGCAGCAAGAGGAGACGCCGGTGATCGTCGCCTACTGGCTGGCCCAGCTGCGTGCGGTGCGCAAGAGAGTGCACAACGTTGGCGGCAACGGCTCCATCTACCTCGACCTCACCAGGACGTCCATCTCGTAGCCCGCGGCCGGGGCGTACACCACGGGCGCGGGCCGCTCGCCGCGGACGGCACTTGGTCTGTAGCTCGTCGGCTTCCAGTGCACTGAGCGCCGGCAGCGCCGGCTGCGGCGCCTCGGGGGGGTCAGAGGGTTCCCTAAGAGCGACGCGCGTGGCCGTCGCGCGGGCCGAGTCGCTGGTGAGTCAGCCGGTCGGGTCGCAGCCGCGGCGCCGGCGACGGCCAAGCGACGCCCGCCGCCGGCGCCGCCGGCTCCGCTGTCTGCGATTGCCTCAGGCCGCTTTGCCCAAGCTTAAATCAGCGACCTGGGTCGAGTCGAAGATCTCCTCCACACCCTCGACGGGCTTGGAGAAGTCGATCGACGATGGAAAGATCTTCGTCAGCTGTTCTTTGAACCACAGGTCGAAGGGGTCCTTGGATGCGGCGAAGCCGGCGTTGCCCTTCACGGGATCGTCGCCTTCGACGTAAATGCCGACGATGTCACCCTGCGGCGTCGAGTGGAGGGTGATCAGCTCGACGGACACGTTCAGCCTCCGGCGTGACGCCGTGAACTCGTCCCGGTGGTAGGCGTCGGCGACGAAGGCCCTTGCCCTCTCAGTCTCGCCTGGGGCGAGCGGGGCGCAGAAGGCCATACCCCGGCCCCGGCCCTTGGCCATCGGGTCGAGCCATGCGGCCACCGTCTCAGGCAGGGGATCAGGCATGGGCTGCGTCAGGTCGGCGCCATGGATCTCCTTGGCGGCTTTCACGAAGTAGCGGTCGATGTCGAGAACTGACGACGGCAGCTTGCCGAACTTCTCCAGCCAGTCGCCTTCGGCCTCGGTGTAGGCGATGACGTAGTCCCCCATGGGGGTGTGCTGCAAGTACGCCCTTTCCAAAGTGATTCCGAGGCGCCTGCGCGACTGCTCGTACTCGCGCGGACGGGACTTCAACTCGTTGGCGATATCCCTCGCGTCCTTGCCCGGTAACACCGGAAACACCAATGCGGTGCGTGACATTCTGGAACCTCCCTGTGAAACGTGGTCCAGGGGCCATCGAACTACCTCTTCCCTGGGCCTCGGCCGAAACCGACCGGTGCTCGGTATGTCCCCGGCGGGAGGACTATCGAGACAAACGGGACCGTTTTTGTTTGACTAGCCGACTTCCGTCCGCGCTCGACAGCGGCCCTTTGCTGATACGCGGGGCGCTGTCAAGGGCCTCGCGGCTAAGAGCCTATCGGGACAGGCTCTAAAGCCTCCAAGAGGTAGAGCAGCGAGCGGAGGAGCGCGAGATGAAGCGGATCGAGGTGATCATCAGGTGGAGCCGCGCGGCGGTCCGCTGCCGTCGAGGGGCACCGTGAGGGTGCGTTTAAGCATTCTGGCGAGAACGCGATATGGGTTCGCCAGGTCGAGATCGGGGTCGACGGCAGCCTGAATGGCGAGCCCGTCGGTGACGGCGCTGAGCAGTTGAGCGAGGCCCAGCAGATCGGGGTCGGCCAGCGCCCGCGACCCGTCGGTGGCTCCCAGCCACTCCAACTTGAGGCTCCAATGCCAGCGGTACAAGGTGGCGAAGCGCTGCCGCAGCACGCCGTCGCGCAGCACGTGCGGCAGGAGCTCGAAGAACACCTGAAAGTCTTCCATGGCGGCGTCCATGCGCCTCATCTCTTCCACCAGGCTCTGGGGGCGCTCGCCGGGGGCGACGCCTCGCAGGCGTTCCACTGAGGCAACGTACTCGTCGTGGATCACCGAGTCCAGCACAGCGGCGATGAGGCCGGCCTTGTTGTCAAAGTAGTAGGAGACCATCGCCTTGTTCTCGCCGGCGCGTGCGCTGACGGCCTTGAGCGTGAGGGCTGCGAAGCCCTCCTCGGCCACGATCTCCTTGCCGGCGATGAGCAGCTTGCGAGCTGTCTCCGGCAAGGATGAAGGGGGTCTTCGAAGGCCGCACGCGCCCGGCCCGAGCGCGCCGACGTCGCCGCCCAGGCAGGCGCCTGTGGGCGATCATCCGACGTCACGATTCCTTCACCTCCCGGCGATCAGCGGTACCCCGAACTGTGCCGCCCTGCTCACTCGCTTTCAACGAGTCCGCAGCGCCTGTCTCAGTGGCCCCCAGGGGTGACTGACTGACCGGTCGATTAGCTGATTATGGGCATCCTATCAGACGGGTCAAACGGCGCGCCGATGGGGCCCGGCGTGCACCGTCGGGGTGGGAGGCGTGCCCGACAGCCGCAGGTCGCGCACCACCGAGCGGACGGAGTCCGAGGCGGCGTCATCGAGCATCGCCTGCGCGGCGAGCTCCGCCGTGAGGCGCGCTCGGTAGTGGGTGATCTCGCGCTCAACGGCCGCCTCGTCCCAACCCAGCGCGGGAGCCATCAGGCGCGCCACGCTCTCTGCCGCGCGGTACCCTCTGTCGGGCGTCTCGAAGGCGATGTGGGTGCGTCGCGTGAGCACGTCGTCAACATGCAAGGCGCTCTCGCGCAGGGCCGCGTAGCGCACTTCGGCGGCAAGGTAACGCTCGGCGCCCACCAGCGGCTCGGCCAGCTCGGGCTCAGCCGCCAGCAGGTCGAGAACCTCCTGCGCCAGGGTTCCGAACCGTGCCACGAGATGGTGCACCTGCCCGCTCGAGAGGCGCGCGGCGCCCGGGTGCCCGGCGGCTCTCGACACGGCGCCCGACAGGCCGACGGCGCCGAGCAGGGGGATGTCGGCGGTGCGGCTGGCGTCGGCCGCGAAGGGCAGCTCACGGGCCGCCAGGTCGACGGCGTCGCTGGCCATCAACCGGTAGGTGGTGTACTTGCCGCCCGCGACGCTCACGAGCCCCGGCGCGCTGCGCCAGACGGCGTGCCGGCGCGACAACTTGGCCGTCTCGGCACTTGTGCCGCCCAGCAGCGGACGCAGGCCGGCGTACACGGCGATGATGTCGGCGAACGTCAAGGGGTCTCGGAGAATCTTGTTCACGTGCGCGAGCAGGTACTGGATGTCCTGGTGGGTCGCGGCCGGGTGATCCATGCCGTAATGCCAGTCCGTGTCGGTGGTGCCAATGATCCATTGCTCGCCCCACGGCAAGACGAACAGCACGCTCTTCTCGGTGGGCAGGATGAGCGCGTACTCGGACGTGATGCGTGCCTGCGGCACGACGACGTGTACGCCCTTCGAGGGTCGCACCGTCATGGTAGGCGTGGCGCCGGCCAGTCGCTCCACCTCGTTGGTCCACACGCCGGTGGCATTGACGATGACCCTGGCCTGCACGGACAAGTCGTCGCCAGACTCGAGGTCGCGCGCGGCGACCCTGGAGATTCCCGCCTCACGAGGGTGGATGGCCGTGACGTCGATGGCGGGGATGCAGAGCGCACCGTGGGCGGCGGCCGTGCGCGCCAGCATCAGGGCGAACCTGGCGTCGTCGACCTGCGCGTCGTAGTAGCGGATGCCGCCCGTCAGGGCGTCCTCGCGAAGAGCCGGCGCCGCCCGCAGGCAGGCCCCGCGCGAGAGGTGCCGGTGGCGCGGCAGGGCGGGGTGCAGACCGGCGAGCGCGTCGTAGAGAAGCAGCCCCGAGCCCATGTAGACACGGTCCCAGACCTTGTGCTTCAGGGGGAAGAGGAGAGGCATGGCATGAACCAGGTGCGGCGCGATCTTCTGCGCGAGTACCTTGCGCTCGTGAAGGGCCTCTCGCACCAGCACGAGGTCGAGGTTCTGGAGATAGCGCAGGCCACCGTGGATCAGTTTGCTCGAGCGACTGGATGTGCCGGCGGCGAAGTCGCGCTTCTCCACGAGCGCCACGCTGAGACCGCGGCTGGCGGCGTCGAGGGCCACGCCGCCGCCGGTCACGCCACCGCCGATAACGAGTAGGTCGAAGACTTGCCCGGCCAGATCGGAGAGCGAGCGGCGCCGGCTCTCTTGGGCGGCGCTGGTTCGCACGTTCGGCTTCACTTCCCACCTCCACGGCGATGGTATGTACCATCGGGTTTCTGGTATGTACCATGGACCTCGCGCTATGCTTTGTCAAATGCAGGTCTGAAGCGCTTGGTGCAGGGAAGGCGATGGGAGGTCACATGCGACACATAGTGGAGGGCCCCAAGACCACACCTGTGCTGGGTGAGACCGACGTGCTCGTGGTCGGCGGCGGCCCGGGCGGCTTGGCGGCCGCCGTGGCCGCCGCCCGCGAAGGGGCCGCCACCATGCTCGTCGACCGCTACGGGTGCTTCGGCGGCGTCATCACGCAGGTGGGCGTCGAGAGCATCGCCTGGTATCGCCACGCAGGCACGGTTGACGTGGAGGGCATCGGGCTCGAGTTCGAACGCCGGGCGAAGGCCATGGGCGGTACGCAGCGCGAGCCTCAGTCAGAGAGCGAGGCGCTCAATCCCGAGCTCTTCAAATGCGTCGCCGACGAGCTCGTGCGAGAGGCGGGCGTTGAGCCTCTGCTGCACTGCCTGGCGGTCGACGCGATCATGGACGGTGGCACCATTCGGGGGGTGGTCACCGAGAGCAAGTCCGGACGCCAGGCGATCCTCGCGGCGCGCGTCATCGACGCCAGCGGCGACGCCGACATCGCCGTGCGCGCGGGGGCTCCTTACCGCAAGACGCCCGTCGCGGAGATGATGGGCGTCACCGTCATGTTCTCGTGCTCCGGCGTGAACCGGCGGCGCTTCATGACTCACGTGCGGGAGAATCCCGCCACCTACGCCGACTGGGGCAAGAGCTGGAGCACGACGACCGGCGGCAAAGAGGACGCGCTCTTCAGCCCTTACCTGGAGAAGCCGTTCGAGGAGGCGCGTCGCGACGGCGTTATTCCACCGGCATGAAGAGCATCGCCGGCACCTGGAGCAGCGTCTCCGAGGACGGGCAGGCGACGGGCCTCAACCTGATCAGCCTGGCCAACGTGGACTGCACGGAGGTGCGCGACCTCACGCGGGCGGAGATCGACGGAAGGGCTCAGGCGCTGCTCGCCGTCGAGGCGCTGCGACGCTACCTGCCGGGGTTCGAGAATGCCCGGCTGCGGAACTTCGGGATGACCTTGGGCACGCGCGACTCGAGGAAGATCAGCGGCCGCTACACCCTGACCGGCGACGACGTGCGCAGCCAGGCCCGGTTCGACGATTCCATTGGCATCTTCCCGGAGTTCATCGACGGATACGGCGTGCTGATCCTGCCGACCACGGGCCGCTACTTCCAGGTTCCCTACGGGATCCTCGTCCCGCGTGGCGTCGAAGAACCTGCTCGTCGCGGGGCGCTGCGTGGCCGGCGACAAAGTTTCGCACGGCGCGACTCGCAACCAGATGTGTTGTGCGGTCACCGGGCAGGCCGCCGGCGTGGCCGCCGCGGTCTCGCTCAGGGACGGCACGACCAGTTCCCAGGTAGACATTCCTCGCCTGCAGCGGGCGCTGCAGAGGCAGGGGGTGCGTCTCTTCTGAGGGCGCCGGGCGGCGCTCAGACGTCGTCTGCCGGGTCGTCGCCCGGGTACGCGACGGCCCGCTCGCCCAGCGCGGCCGGGATGCTCTCCACCGGCGCGGTCACGTAGAACTCGGTGCGGTCGCCGCGGTACACGTCGCGGGCCAGCTCCACGATCTCGTCGTCGGCGTCGAATACGGTACGGGTGAGGACGATCGCCGGGCTCCCCGGTCTCACCCCGAGAGTCTCTGCCTCGAAGCGGTCGAGGGTGACGGCGACGACGCGGGCGTCGGCTCTCATTGGGTGGACGTCGTAGCGGGCCCGCAGGAGCTCCCATAGCGAGCCGGTGAGGTCGTGATCCAGGAGGTCCGGAAAGCGCTCCGCCGAGACGTGGATGTTCTCGATGGCGATGGGCTCGCCGTTCGCCGTGCGCAGGCGCTGCAGAAGGTGCACCTGGCCCCCGGGCGGTACGTCGAGCAGCTTCGCGATGAGGGGGTCGGGGTCTAACGTGCCGGCCGAGAGGACCCTGGTACCTGGCAGGTGATCCGTCTCGCTCATGATGCGCGTGAAGCTCCCCACGCTGAAGCGCAGGCGGGGCTCGGCGACGAACGTGCCTTTGCGAGGGCTGCGATAGACGTAGCCCTCGAGCGTCAGGGTCTCCACGGCGTGGCGGGCGGTCATGCGGCTGACCTGGTAGCGCTCGCTGAGGGCGCGTTCGGACAGGATCGAGACGTGCGGCTCCAGGTGCCCGGCCTCGATCTGGTCGCGCACCAGCGACGCGACCCACAGGTACAGCGGGCTCGACCGAGCCGGCGCGCGGCGCCTTTTCTCCACCCTGACTACCCTCCGCGACAACGAAGAAGAGAATCCACCGAACACCTTGCAGACGGACCATGCAAGGGTAGCATATGCGGTGCCGGTTCAGCCCGGCGGCGGGCCGTCGTCGGAGCGCTCTGAACACTGAAGCCCGTAATCGCACATATGTTAGCGCTGGCCGCCAGATAGCGTCTTCGTGCTGATCCGGCGGCCCGAGACAGAATTATTCCGTGCTTGATGGCCTCCTCACTGCTAACTAACCGGTCAATCTTCTCTTGCTAATTTGACGGCGCCTGTGTATCGTGGCCGCAATGTGTTGGGACCGTGAGGCTCCGGCCGGCGCCGTCACGGTTAGTGTCGTTTCGCAGGCGTTCACCAAGGGGGAGAAGCGATATGGCTGACGAGCAGTACGCAAGGGAGTACGGGCAGCACCTGGTCGAGCAGGTGGTGAACGGCAGGATGACGCGGCGCCAGCTGCTCATTCGCGCCTCGGTCTTCGGCCTTTCGGCCACCGTCATCGGGCAGTTGCTGGCCGCCTGTGGCGGCAGCTCAACGTCGCCCTCCGCTTCGCCGACCGCCAGCGGTATGCCGGCGGTAGTGCTGGGCGGCACCATGAAGGCAGTCATCCCGCCGCCCCTCAAGACCCTCGACCCGGTCACGATCTACGACCAGGGCGGCATCGTCCTCGTCTACCAGATCGCCGAGTACCTCGTCGACCTGACCAACCAGAACGCCCTCAGGCCGAAGCTGGCGGTGAGCTGGGCGCCCAACACCAAGGGCGATGTGTGGACCTTCAAGCTGCGCCAGGGCGTCACGTTCAACGACGGCAGCCCCTTCGAGGCGGCCGACGTGGTGGCCAGCTTCGATCGCGTCTTGAACCCCAAGAGCGGCTCGGGCGCCCTGTCCCAGTTGGGCGGGATTCTCTCGGCGGGCGGCACCAAGGCGCTCGACACGCATACGGTGGAGTTCAACCTCGAGAAGCCGTTCGCCGACTTCCCGTACCTGGTGAGCCCCCGGGAACTACAACACCGCCATCCTGCCGCGCAACTACAGCGGCGACTTCCAGGCCAAGGCCGTGGGCACCGGCCCCTGGATGATGAAGAGCTTCGTCACCAACCAGCGCTGCTCCATGGTCAAGAACCCGACCTACTGGGGCAAAGACACCCAGGGGCGTCAGCTTCCCTACCTCGACGAGCTCGACTTCACCTTCGTCACCGACACCTCGGCGGCCAACCTGCAGCTCGAGTCGGGGGCCGTGGATGTGCAGCCGCAGACGGTCTTCCAGGGCGGCGCCTCGGTGCTGAGCGATCCCAACCTGCGGGTCGACGTGTATCCGTCTACCGGCATTCGCGAGCTCGCCTTCAACGTCAACAAGGCCCCCTGGCAGGACTACCGGGTGCGCCAGGCGGTGGCTTACTGCCTCGACCGTCCGGCCATCAACCAGGCGCTCTACGGCGGGCGCAGCAACCTCGGCTACGACACCTTCTGGGAGCCCACGGTGTTCCCGGGCAGCCCCACCCCGGCGACCCGTGCCCAGGATTACGCCAAGGCCAAGTCGCTGCTCGCCGCCGCCGGTCATCCCAACGGTGTCGACGTCACGCTGACCGTGGCCAACTACCTCGAGAACCCGCCGTACGCGCAGCTCATCCAGGCGCAGTGCAAGCCCGCCGGCATCAACGTCACGCTCAACGAGATCAGCTACGACGCCATCTACGCCGGCAGCAACGCCACCACGCCGTGGCTCAACGCGCCGATGATCATCGTCGAGTGGGGCAGCCGGCCCACGCCCGGCGAGTTCGCGGCAGGCGATGCTGCTGCCGACCAGCGCCTGGAGCTCCTCGCACTGGAACAACCCGACCTTCGCTCAACACCTTCAACTCGTACGAGTCGACCGCCGACGTGGCGACGCGCAAGACGCTGGCCACCAAGCTGTCGTCGATCCAGCAGGAGCAGACGCCGATCGTAGTAGCGTTCTTCATCTCGCAGCTGCGCACCCAGAAGAAGACCGTGCACGGCATCGAGGGTCCGGGCTCGTTCTACTTCGACGTCAGCCATGGCCTACATCACGAAGTAAGGAACGGCCTTACAGACCATCACAGAAAGAAACTGACGTAGGGACCCGGGATGGCACGCTTCATCGGTCGTCGACTGTTGCTCATCGTGCCGACGCTGATCCTGGTATCGATCCTGGTGTTCGCCCTCTCCGAGGTGCTGCCCGGCGACTTGGGGCGGGTCATCCTGGGTCCTTACGCCACGCAATCGGCTGTCAACCAGCTCGACCGCAAGATGGGCCTCGACAAGCCGATCTACGTGCGCTACGTCGATGGGCCGGCCACTTCATCACCGGTCACTGGGGCAGCGTCGTACCAGTACAACCTGCCGGTCTCTTCCATCGTGGGGCACGCTCTCGCCAACTCACTTCTGCTGGCCGGCTTCGCGCTCGTGATCATCGTGCCCACGTCGATCTTCGTGGGGGTGTTCGCCGGTCTGCATCGCGACAGCATCGCCGACCGGGCGATCACCATCTTCGCGCTGTCGATGACCGTGATGCCCGAGTTCGTGAGCGGCGTCATCCTCATCGTGATCTTCTCGGTCACGCTGCACTGGTTACCGTCGTACGCCATGCCGGCGGGCGGGCCGTTCATCGACCGCTTCTACTACCTCATCTTACCGGCCATCCCGCTCATGCTCATCGAGCTCGGCTACATCGCGCGCATGGCTCGCGTGGGTACCGTGCAAGTGCTCAACATGCCGTACATCCGCACGGCGATCCTCAAAGGTCTGCCGATGCGTCGCGTCGTCTTCAGCCACGTGCTGCGCAACTGCCTCGTGCCCACCGTCACGGTGATCGGCAGCCAGATCGGCTGGCTGATCGGCGGTCTCGTGGTGGTCGAGACGCTATTCACGTACCCCGGTATCGGCAACTACTCGGTCAATGCGGCGCTCAACCACGACCAGCCTCTGCTCGAGGCCTGCGTGCTCGTCATCGCGGTGATCTACATGATCTCCAACCTGACCGCCGACATCGTGGTGGCTCTGCTTAACCCGCGTATCCGCAAGGCGGCCTGACGCGGTGGCCACTGCTATCACACCCGATCGCCACACGGAGGAGCTGCAGGCAGACGCCGCCGCGGCGGCGGAGCAGCGGCGTCAGCGGCGCTTCATCGTCAGGGCACTGTTTCGCAGCCGACCTTCCTGGTCGGTCTCTGCATCGTGCTCTTCTGGATCTTCATGGCCCTCGTCTCCACGCACATCACGCAGAGCCCCACGACGCCCACAGGGACCATACTGGGTGGGCCCAGCAGCGCCCACTGGTTTGGCACCGACGATCTCGGGCGCGACGTCTTCGCGCGCACCATGGCCGGTGCCTACACCGTGCTCATCATTGCACCGCTGGCCACCATGCTGGCGCTGCTCTGGGGCGCCATCGTCGGCCTCGTCGCCGGCTTCTACCGGGGCATCACCGACGACATCATCATGCGTATCGTCGACGCCTTCCTGGCGCTGCCGATCATCATCACCTCGATCCTCATCATCTCGCTGCTCGGCCGCTCGTACGGCGTCCTCATCCTGGTCATCGGCGCGCTGTTCACGCCGGTCGTCTCGCGCACCATCCGCTCGGCCGTCATCGGCGAGCGCGAGCGCGAGTACGTCATGGCGGCGAACCTGCGCGGCGAGCGCTCCGCCTTCGTGATGGCCCGCGAGATTCTGCCCAACATCACGCAGCCGATCATCGTAGAGGGAACCGTGCGCCTCGGCTACGCCGTGTTCACCGCCGCCACGCTGTCGTTCCTCGGGTTTGGCCTCGAGCCGCCGTCGCCCGACTGGGGCCTCGTTATCGCCAGCGAGAGAGCCAACCTGCAGGGTGCCCCCTGGACGGTGGTGTTCCCGGCCCTGGCCTTGGCCTCGCTGGTGGTGGGCGTGAACCTCATCGCCGACGGCCTCAGCTCGGTGTTCTCGAAGTGAGCGCCGTGGATTACCAGACTACCCCCTCACAGCCCGCGCCGGCCGCGCTCGACGTCCGCGACCTGGAAGTGACCTTCCACCGTCGCGGCCGCGACCTGCCGGTGCTCAAGGGTGTCACCTTGCGTATTCAACCCGGCGAGGCCTACGGCCTGGTCGGCGAGTCGGGCTGCGGCAAGACCACGCTGGCGATGGCGGCGCTACGCTTTCTGGCGCGCAACGGCACGGTCGACGCCGGCCAGGTGCTGGTTGAGGGCCGCGACGTCAGCACGCTGAGCGAAGAGGCCCTGCGCAAGTGGCGTGGTGAGGCCGTGGCCATGGTCTACCAGGATCCGGCGACCGCGCTGAGCCCCGCCATGAAGGTCGGCGACCAGGTCGCCGAGGTGTTCCGCTACCACGAGGGCCTCAGCAAGGCCGAGGCCCTGGAGCGCGCCCAGGAGGCCCTGCGCAAGGTGGCGCTGCCCGACCCCGCGGCGACCCTGAATCGCTACCCGTTCGAGTTGTCGGGCGGCCAGCAGCAGCGCGTGGTCATCGCCATGGCGCTGGCCGTGAACCCGCATCTTCTGATCCTCGACGAGCCCACCACCGGCCTCGACGCCACGGTGGAGGCCGAGATCCTCGACCTTATCGAGGAGCTGCGTGGCCGCATCCATTCGGCTATCCTCCTTATCACGCACAACCTGGGCCTCGTCGCCCGGCTCTGCGAGCGGGTGGGTGTGCTGTACGCGGGCCGCCTCGTTGAAGAGGGCCCGGCGCGCGAGATCTTCACCGACCCGAGACACCCGTACACCATGGGCCTGCTGCGTTGCGTGCCGCGTTTCGGCATGAACAAGTCGGACGCGGCGCTGCAAACCATCCCCGGCACGCTGCCTGCCCTCGGCGAACCCCTCAAGGGGTGCGTCTACTCGGCGCGTTGCCCAGTGGCCAAGCCGGTGTGTACCAGGCGCGAGCCAGACCTCTACGCGTGGCCCGGAGACGAAGGTCCCCAGGGACGTGCGCAGGCCGAGTCCATGCCGCCCGACCCGGAGGCCTACTCGCCGCATCACGCCGCGCCGGTCGGCGACGCCACCCGCTACTCGCGCTGCTATTTCGCTGCCGAGGTGCCACAGATGCCGCGCATGGTGCCGGTGCTGGCCAGCGGCGCGGCGGCCAGGGGCGCAACCGAGGGCGACGTGCTCAAGATCGACACCGTGAGACGCACGTTCAAAGACGGGCGCAAGAAGCTCACCGCCGTGCACGACGTGTCGCTCAACTTGCGGCGGGGCGAGACGTTCGGCTTGGTGGGCGAATCGGGCAGTGGCAAGACCACCCTGGCAAAGTGCGTTACCGGCCTCATCGCCGCCGACTCCGGCGCCATCACCTTCGAGGGCAAACGGCTGCGCCCCACGGCCGGTCGCCGCTCGCAGGAGGCGCTGCGCGCCATCCAGATGGTCTTCCAGAACCCAGACTCAACGCTGAACCCCGCCTGGAGCACGCGCGCCATCCTCACGCGCTCGGTGCGCAAGCTGGCCGGGGCGAAAGCCGGCTCGGTGCGGGCCAAGGTCGACAAGTTGTCCGCCGACGTGCGCGTGGAGCCGCGCTTTCTGCTGCAGAAGCCCATGGACCTCTCGGGCGGTCAGAAGCAGCGCATCGCCATCGCCCGCGCCTTCGCCGGCGACCCCACCCTGGTGGTCTGCGACGAGCCCGCCTCCGCCCTGGACGTCTCGGTGCAGGCCAGCATCCTCAACCTCCTCGTTGAGCTGCAGACCAACGAGGCGGTGTCGTACATCTTCATCAGCCACGACCTGGCGGTGGTGCGCTACATCTCCGACCGCATCGGCGTCATGTACCTGGCGGAGCTCATAGAAGTCGGCTCCGCCGAAGAGGTCTTCAACCCGCCGCACCATCCCTACACGGAGGCGCTGCTCTCCTCTATCCCGACGCTGAACTTCGCGGAAACGCGGCGGCGCATCCCCCTGCGCGGCACCATGCCGAGCCTCAGCGAGCCGCCCTCGGGCTGCCGCTTTCACACGCGCTGCCACCGCTTCCTCGGCGATATCTGCGCGGAGCAGGAGCCGCCGGTTCAGCAGGGCGTAACAGGGCACCAGTACAAGTGCCATATTCCTCCCGAAGAGCTGCTTCAGCTCCAGACCGCAGCGGACGGCGTCGCCACGAGCAACGCGTAGCGCGTCGCACGCGGCCGCCTAATCCGCAGCTAAGGAGACAGTCTACGATGGGCATCACAGATTTCGCCATGGGTTATTTCTCCCTGGAGGGCAGAAACAGCATCGTCACCGGGGGCAACACGGGGCTTGGCCAGGCGTTCGCGCTGGCCCTCGCCAAGGGCGGCGCCAACGTCTTCGTCCCCAGCATCATGGACGACGACGGCGAGACCAGGGAGATGATCGAGGCCGCCGGCGGCCGCTACGAGTTCCTGAAGATAGACGTCACCGCGCCGGGCGCCTGCCGGGAGATCATCGACGCGTGCGTGGCGAGGCTCGGCGCGATCGACATCCTGGTAAACAGCGCCGGCATCTGCAAGCTCGCCGAGGTACTCGACTTCGGCAGACCGCAGTGGGACCCAATGATCGACGTCAACCTCACCGCCGCCTTCGAGCTGAGCTACGAGGCCGCGAAGCACATGATCCCGCAGCGTAGCGGCAAGATCATCAACACCTGCTCGCTCTTCTCGTACCTCGGCGGGCAGTGGTCGCCGGCCTATGCGGCCACCAAGCACGGCCTCGCCGGCTTCACCAAGGCCTACTGCGACGAACTCGCCCAGTACAACATCCAGGTCAACGGCATCGCGCCGGGCTACTACGCGACCGAGATCACGAGCGCGACGCGCAGCAACCCCGAGACCAACCAGCGCGTGCTAGACCACATTCCGGCGGGCCGCTGGGGCGAGCCCCTCGACCTGATGGGCGCCGTCGTCTTTTTGGCCAGCCGGGCATCCGACTACGTGAACGGCCACCTCGTGGTGGTGGATGGCGGATACCGGGTTCGCTAGGGCGGCGACGCGATGGGCACCTACATCATCGGCGTAGACGGCGGCTCGCAGAGCTCCAAGGTGGCCATCTACGACCGCGAAGGCAGCGTCGTCTGCGAGAGCAGGCAGGCGCTGCGCCCCATGAGCCGCCCACGAAACGGGGTCGTCGAGCACCCCGACGACGATCTCTGGGACTCCATCGCCGCCGCCAGCCGCCGGGCGATGGCGCAGTTCGGCGGTGATCCGCACGAGATCGTCGGCGTCGGCGTCTGCACCATACGCTGCGAGCGCGCCTTCCTCAAAGAAGACGGCTCCCTGGCGTCGCCGGCGATGAGCTGGATGGACACCCGGGCGTATGAGCCCTACGTGGCCGACAACCCGGCCGTCGCCTACGTGACCACGAGCTCGGGCTACATCACGCATCGCTTCACGGGGCAGTTCAGCGACACGGTCGCCAACTACATCGAGGGGCAATGGCCGATCGATACCGACACGTGGCAGTGGAGCAACGATCCTGCCGTCCTCGAGCGGTGGGCCATCCCGCGCGAGATGCTGTTCAACCTGCAGATGCCTGGCAGCGTCGCTGGGCACGTGACGGCGGCCGCGGCCGCGGCCACCGGCATGCCCAGCGGGATCCCGGTGGTGGCCACCGCCAACGACAAGGCGGTGGAGGCCCTGGGCTCGGGCTCGCTCTCCGAGAAGACGGCCCTCATCTCGCTGGGCACCTACATAGCCTCCATGGTGCACGGCCGCCAGAACTTGAAGACGCCCAGGGAGTTCTGGACAAACTTCGCCTGCGTGCCGAACCAGTATCTCTATGAGAGTCACGGCATCCGCCGGGGCATGTGGACGGTGAGCTGGTTCCTGGACATCCTCGGCGACGACGTGGCCAAGGCGGCCCGGGCGCAGGGGCTCTCGCGGGAGCAGTACCTGGAACGCGAGGCACAGTCGGTCGCCGCGGGCAGCGACGGCCTGATGACCGTCCTGGACTGGCTCGCTCCCGCCGAGGCCCCGTTTCGCAAGGGCGTCATGCTCGGCTTCGACGCGCGCCACACCAGGGCCCACATCTACCGCTCCATCCTCGAGGCCATCGCCTTGACCATGAAGAGCCGGGTCGATGCGATGTGCGCCGAGCTGGGCATCGTGCTGAACGAGATCGTCGTCTCGGGTGGCGGCGCCAGCAGCCCGCTCTTCATGCGCATCTTCGCTGACGTGTTCGGCATTCCGTCGTCGCGCAGCGTGGCCGGCGGCGGTGCCGGCCTGGGGTCGGCGATCTGTGCGGCCGTGGCCACCGGCGTCTACCCCGACTTCGTTACCGCCGTGGCCGCCATGACGAAGCAGCGCGAGACGTTTTCCCCAGATCCGCCGAACGCCGACCTGTACGCGCGCATGAACGCCGTCTACAGAACCATCCGCGACACCACCGATGGGGTCCTCGAGCGTTCGTATCCGATCTTTCACTAGTTCCATCGCAAGCCGCGAACACATACCAGGGAGTGCCGTCATGCACTTGAAGAGAGAAGACATCGTCGCAGGTCTGCAGAGCATCTTGAGCCCGGAGGCCGTCATCACCGACCATCGCGTGCTCCAGGAGAGCAGCGTCGACCGCTACCGCAAGTTCGAAGAGATTCACGGTGTCTATACTCAGCCGCTCCCCGCCGCGGTGGTCATGGTGCACAGCACCGAGCAGGTCGCCGCGGTGCTCAAGTTCGCCAACGCGCACGGCATCAACGTGGTGCCCCGCACGGGGCACACGGCCACCGAGGGCGGTCTCGAGACGGCGGTGGCCGACTCCATCGTCCTCGACGGCTCGCCCATGAACCAGATTCTCAAGATCGACGCCTACAACATGCAGGCCACCGCACAGTGCGGCGCGCCGCTGCAGGTGCTGGAAGACCGCGCCCGCGAGCAAGGGCTGACCACCGGGCACTCGCCGCAGTCCAAACCACTGGCGCAGATGGGCGGCCTCGTGGCGACGCGCAGCATCGGCCAGTTCTCGACCCTCTACGGCGGCATCGAAGACATGGTGGTCGGCCTGGAGGCGGTGTTCCCCGACGGCACCGTGACGCGCATCAAGAACGTCCCGCGGCGCGCGGCGGGCCCCGACATCCGCCATGTGGTGATCGGCAACGAGGGCGCTCTCTGCTACATCACCGAGGTCACGGTGAAGCTGTATCCTTACTTGCCCGAGAACAACGCCTTCCTGGGCTACACTCTGAAGAGCATGAAGACCGGCTTCGAGGTGTTGCGCGAGGTCATGGTGAACGGTTACAAGCCTTCGGTGGCGCGTCTCTACGACCCCGACGACGGCGCCTTCCACTTCTCCCACTTCGCGGCCGAGGACGACTGCATCCTGATCTTCATGGCCGAGGGCGCGGCGGGCGTGGCCCGGGCCACGGCCGAGGGCATCGCGGCCATCGTGGCGCGCCACCCCGAGTGCCGGGAGGTCGATGGTAAGCTCATCGCCACCTGGTTCGCCGACCTCAACTGGGGTCCAGACAAGATCGCCGAGGAGCGTGAAGAGATCGCGCAGACCGGCAACGTCGGCTTCACCACCGAGGTCTCCGGCTGCTGGGACTGCATCTACGACATCTACGAGAGCGCCCGGTGCCGCATCATCGCCGAGATCCCAGACATCACCATGGCCGGCGGTCACTCTTCCCACAGCTACATAAACGGCACCAACATGTACTTCGTCTACTACTACAACGTGGTCGACTGCGAGCCCCAGGAGGAGATCACCAAATACCACACCCCCATCAACGAGATCATCTGTGGGGAGACGCTGCGCCTGGGCGGCTCTATCGTCCACCATCACGGTCTGGGCAAAGCGCGCACCCCGTGGGTGAGAGACGAGTACGGGTCGTCGTACTTCATCCTGGAGACCCTGAAGAAGGCCTTCGACCCCAACGACATCATGAACAAGGGTACGATCTTGCCGAAGTGAGCCCTATGAAGGGTGAGCGCCATGAAGATCCTCGTGTGCTTCAAGGTCACCCCTGATTACGAGGCGTTGCGCGATGCCGCGTGGGTCGCCGCCGCGGCGCACGGCGCAGACATCGCCTACGTGCGTCGCGTGCTCAACTGTTTCGACGAGAGTGCCTTGGAGTTGGCGCTGCGCCTGGCGGAAGCAACGGCCGGCGGCGGCCCGGCCGGCGGTTCGCTCGACCTCGGTGCCGTCACCGTGGGCGGTCGCGGGGCCGAGCCGTTCCTGAAGACGCTGTCGGCGCTGGGATACGAGCGCGTGGCCCGGGTGCACCCGGAGGTGAACCTCGACTTCGCGCCGGCCGTCACCGCGGCGCTTCTGGCAAGCTACGCGCGCGCGATAGATCACAGCGATCTGCTGCTGCTCGGCGAGCGTTGTGGCCCTGGCGACAGCGGCGCCGTGCCGTTCTTCGTGGCGGAGGCGTTGGGCTGGCCCTGCTTGGCGGAGGTCACCGAGGTAGAGCCGCAGCCCGCGGGGCGCTTGCGGGTGGCCTGCGTGACGGGCGATGGCCTGTTGCGTCTCACGCTGCGACCCCCCTGCGTGCTGGCAGTGGGCAATGCCGTGGTATCGCACCTGCGCGTGCCCACCCTGGCGGCGCGCCTCGCGCGCCGCGACCACGTCATCGCCACTCTGACGCCGCGGGAGCTGGGCGTAGACGTTACCGCCGAGGTGGGCCGCGAGTCCGGCGGCGTCCTCGCGGGGCTCGAGGCCATCGCTCGCGGCCGGCGCGGCGTGATCGCCGCCGGGGATACGCCGCGCGAGAAGGCGGAGACGGTCTACGACGCGCATCTGAAAGGCTTGCTGGCAGGCATGACCGGGCCGTCATGAGATTCGTCGCCATCGTCGACGGGACGATCGCCGGAGCGCCGCGGCAGGCGCGGGCCTTGGGCAGCTTTCTCGCCGAGGGCCTGAGCGGCGAGCTGGTGGGGGAGACGTTGATCCTCTACACGGATGCGCGCGAGCGCGGGCGCCTCGTGGGGTTGGCGCCCACTCGCGACGTGCGGCTGGTGCGCACGGCGGCGCGGCGGCCAGAGCGCCTGGCCGCGCTGGCGGCCGCGGCGTGCGACGCGACGTCGCTCGGCGACGTGGCGCTCCACGTATGCGCCCCCGGTTGCGCCGGCAGCGAGCTGGCCGCGCGGCTTGCTGTGCGCCGCGGCGGAGCGCTGCTCACCGACGTGCTGCGCGCGCAGGCGGGCCCGGAGCGCCTCCTCTGCCGCAAGAGCGTCTACTCCAACCACCTGATGGGGCGCTTTGCCCTGCGCGCCCGGCCGTGGTGCGTCAGCATCGACGCCAGCTGGAACGACGGCCCCGCCCCCGCCCCAGGTGAGCACCGCATCCTGGGCGAGGTGGAGGACGAGGCCGTGCCCGCGGGGTCGGCAGAGGCGGCCCCGGCGCCGTTCGAAGACCTTCGAGCTCACCGATCTGCCGGGCGCCGGCGACCTCGCCGGCAGCCGGTTTGTGGTGGTGGCGGGGTACGGGGCGGGGAGCCGCGATGGGGTGGAGCGCATCGCCCTGGCCGCGCGGCGCATGGGCGCCGCCTTTGGCGTGACGCGCCCAGTGGCGATGAACGCTTGGGCCCCCATGGACCGCCTCGTCGGGGTCTCCGGCGCGCGCGTGGCACCGGTGGTCTGTGTCGTCGCCGGGGCCTCGGGGGCGGCGGCGCTGCACTGGGGCATCGAGAAGGCGGCGTTCATCGTGGCCATCAACCTTGACGAGCAGGCGGCGATCATGGGCAACGCCGACGTCGCGGTGGTAGACGATGGCGTGGCCACTGTGGAGGCTCTGGCCGAGGTTGTTGCCGAGGGCAAATGAACTGTATTGCCATCTCGCAATCGATAAGAAGGAGTGTCTAGCGGCGATATGGCGGCATGAAATTCACATTCCGTGTTGACAGCCTGAACTTTCGGCCATAGGCTGATTGCGCCTCTCGGAGACCCTGGAGGAAGAGTTGGACTCACTGGACAGAGACATAGTGGAGGCACTGCAGCGCGAAGGGCGTATCTCGAACCTGGCCCTGGCGCGCCGCTTCAACCTCTCCCCGTCGGCCATGCTGGGCCGCGTGCGCAGGCTGGAGAACAGCGGCGCCATCCGCGAGTACCGCGCCATCGCCAGCCCGGCGGCGCTGGGCATCGGCGTGCAGGCCGTGGTGATGGCGAAGCTGCGCGAGCACAACCAGGAGGCCATCCGCACCTTCGAAGAGGCGGTGAAACACGTTCTGGGTGTGCGCGTCTGCTACCACGTCACCGGGCAGTTCGACATGATCATCCTTCTCGCCGTCCGCGACCTCGACCATCTCGCCCAGATGGTGCGGGTAGACCTGGCCAAGATCCCCGGTGTAATGCAGTTCGAGACGCTTCTGGTGCTCGCCGAATCGGTGTCAGACAAAGGCTGGCCGGTATTCCCGAACGGCGGATGAGTCACGTCTAGGCGGACGGTCTGGGGGGCGAGCCAAGCCCTTCCACCGTCCAAGATCACGAGAAGAAGAGGAGAAGCGACATGCCGAAGAAGGGCGTTCTCGACCTTCACGAGATGAAGCGCCGGGGCGAGAAGATTACCTGGCTCACCGCCTACGACTACCCCACGGCCACCTTCGAGGAGGCCGCCGGCATCGACATGATCCTGGTGGGCGACTCACTCGGCATGTGCGTGTACGGCTATCCCGGCACGGTGCCGGTGACCATGGACCAGTGCATCGTGCACTGCGAGGCGGTGCGTCGCGGCGCTCCCAGCGCGTTCGTCGTCGGCGACATGCCGTTCATGAGCTACCAGGTGTCCGATGAAGAGGCGGTGCGTAATGCCGGCCGCTTCCTGAAGGAGGCGGACGTCGACGCCATCAAGCTCGAGGGTGGGGTGCGCGTGATCAGCCGCGTGAAGGCCATCCTCGACGCCGGCATCGTGGTCTGCGGCCACATCGGCCTCACGCCGCAGAGCTCGGGGCAGCTCGGCGGCCACAAGGCCCAGGGTCGCACGCTGGAGAGCGCCAAGCTGGTCGTCGAAGACGCCCGCGCCCTCTACCAGGCAGGCGTGCAGCTGCTGCTGCTCGAGGCCGTGCCGCCCGAGGTGGCCGCGTTCATCAGGGCCGAGCTGCCTATTCCCGTGCTCGGCATCGGCGCCGGTGAGTCGGTCGACGGTCAACTGCTCATCGTGAGCGACGTGCTGGGCACGTTCCAGGCGTTCACGCCCAAGTTCGTGAAGAAGTACGCCGATCTGGCCGGGGTGGCCACCGCGGCTCTCCGTGAGTACGTCAAAGACGTGCGCGGCGGCGTCTTCCCCGAAGAGGCGCACTGCTACCGCATGCTCGAGGGCGAGCACGACAAGTTCGTCGCCTGGGCGGCACACTGATCATGGCTGCCGTGGCGACCGCGTCGCTGGCGCGTAGAACCGATCGTCTCGGCACCGAGAACGCGTTCACGGCGGCCGCCGAGGCGAACGCCTTCGCGGCGCAAGGGCATCGCGTGTACCCGTTCCACCTCGGCGACCTCAACCTGCCGACGCCCGAGAACATCGTCGAGGCCACCTGCAAGGCGATGCGCGACGGCAAGACCATGTATTGCCCCAACGCGGGCCTTCCCGAGCTGCGCGATGTGCTCGCCGCGCAGGTGGGCGAGGCTCGCGGGCTGAGCTACGGCGCCGACAACGTGGCCGTGCAGCCGGGCGGCAAGCCCGTGATCGGCAAGTTCCTGATGGCCATGATGAACAGCGGCGACGAGGTGCTCTACCCCAACCCCGGGTTTCCCATCTACAGCTCGCTGATAGGGTACCTGGGTGGCACCGCGGTGCCCTACACCCTGCATCAGGGCGCCAACGGTTTTGCCATCGACCTCGACGGCCTCGAGCGGAGCATCTCGGCGCGCACCAGGCTGCTCATCTTGAACGATCTGCACAACCCCACCGGGGCCGAGTGCACCCCGGCCGAGCTGCAACGGCTGGCGGAGCTGGTGCTCGAGCACGACCTGCAGGTGCTCTGCGACGAAGCCTACTTCGACGTGCGTCTCGACGGCGGCCGCAGCCGCTCGCTGGCCTCGCTGCCCGGCATGCAGAGCCGCTGCGTGATCCTCTTTACATTCTCCAAGAAGTACGCGATGACCGGCTGGCGGCTGGGTGCGGCGATCGGGCCCGAGGCCGTCATCGATGTGATCGTAAAGCTCAACACCAATCTCGAGTCGTGTACCAACCAGTTCGTGCAGTGGGGCGGTCTGGAGGCCCTCACCGGTGACCAGCGCGGAGCGCACTACATCACCACGGTGCTGCGCGAGCGCCGCGATGTGGCGGCCGACATCCTCGACTCAACCGCCGGGGTCACCTGTTTGCGGCCCAACACCACCTTCTACCTCTATCCCGACGTAACCGGCGCCATGCAGCGCAAGGGGCTCACGGACTACGAGGCGTTCCGGCGTGTCGTCCTCCGCGAGACCGGCGTGTCGATGTGCACGCGCGCCCACTTCGGTCCCGCGCTCGACGCTGAGACGCGGTACTACTTGCGGGTGGCCTACGGGGGCATCGGCACCAGCGAGATCGAGGAGGGGCTGAAGCGTCTGAAAACGTTCCTGGAGAGCTGACGCCCGGCGGGGGCAGGTCGCTGCGCACGGCCGCCCGCGGCGTCTTCAACCCGTTGACATCGATGGAGTCGCGAAAGGTTCCCGCAAAGGGAGCCGAAGGAGGATCCAGTGCCAGAAGAGCTCTACGATCAGATGAAGCAAAGCGTGATCGACGGTGAGGTCGAGATCGCCGAAGAGCTGGCGGCCCAGGGCCTCGCGGCCGGCCTGCCGCCCGCCGACATCCTCGACCTCGGCTTCGTCAAGGGCATCGAGGAGGTCGGCGACCTCTTCGGGCGCGGCGAGTTCTTCCTCCCCGAGCTGGTCCAGGGCGCCGAGGCCATGAAGGCCGCCGTGGCCGTGCTGCAGCCCTCCCTGGACGCCGCCGGCGGCGGCCGCAAGGCGACTCGGCGTGGCCGTGGCCGGCACGGTCGCCGGCGACATCCACGAGATCGGCAAGACGATCGTCAGTTCCATGCTCAGTGCGGCCGGCTTCACGGTCACCGACGTGGGCTGCGACGTGCCGGTCGAGACCTTCGTCGCCAAGGTCGGCGAGCTCAAGCCCGACCTGCTGCTGCTCTCCGCCCTGCTGACCACCACCATGCCCAACCAGCAGAAGACGATCGAGGCGCTGAAGGCCGCCGGCCTGCGCGAGGGCGTCAAGGTGATGATCGGCGGCGCTCCCACGACGCGCGCCTGGGCCGACGAGATCGGCGCCGACGGCTACGCCGAAGACGCGATCGAGGCCGTGGCCACGGCCAAGGAGATCCTCGGGGTCGGCTGAGCCGTGCCCGCCCTTCGTTAACACAAACGCGTTCACATGGAGAGCACCAAACATGACTGACACTGGACACTCGTCGATGGTCGGCAGGCCGCGCTTCTTGACCGACGAGCAGAAGAGCGAGATCTACGCCGCCGCGATCGAGATCATCGGCCGCGTGGGCATGGTAGTGCAGCACGACGAGGCCCGCGCGCTGCTCCTGGCCGGGGGCGCCATCGAGGCTGCAGACGGCCGCATCTGCATCCCCAGGGCGATGGTCGAGAAGGCGCGCACCAGCGCTCCCGCCGATGATTCCTGTCTACGATCGCAACGGCGTGCTCGCCATGGAGCTGGGCGAGTTCAACAGCTACTTCGGCACCGGCTCCGACCTCATGAGCACGTGGGACCTCGAGACCGGCGAGCATCGCCCGAGCACGCTGAACGATGTCGCCCGGGTGGCGAGGCTTTGCGACGCGCTGCCCAACTTCGACTTCGTCATGTCGGGCGCCTACCCCAACGAGCTCGACCCGCACCACGCGTACCTCGAAGAGTTCCGCGTGATGGTCCAGAACACCACCAAACCGCTGGTGATGACCGCCGAGGGCGGCGCAGACCTGCGCGCCATGTGGGAGGTGTCGTGCCAGATCCGCGGCGGCGTCGAGGCGCTGCGCGCCAAGCCATACTTCGTCATCTACAGCGAGCCCTCGAGCCCCCTGTCGCACAGCGACACGGCCCTTGAGAAGCTCCTCCTTTGCGCCGACTGGGGCGTGCCGTGCATCTACTCGCCGGCCCCCGTCTCCGGGGCCACCGCCCCCATTACGCGCGCCGGCCACGTGGTGCAGGGCACCGCGGAATCGCTCTTCGGGCTGGTCATCCACCAGCTCCGGCGGCCGGGCTCGCCGTTCCTGTTCGGCATGGGACCGTCGGTGCTCGACCTCATGACCGCCCAGCACACCTACACCTCGCCCGAGCATCTCACCTCGTACGCCTGTATCGTCGAGATGGCCAAGTGGCTCGGGCTGCCCAACTTCGGCTACTCAGGCATGACCGACTCGCCGGTGGTCGATGTCCAGGCCGGCATCGACATCACCGAGGTCATCATGCTGAGCCTGCTCATGGGCTCCAACCTAAACCACGACTGCGGCTACCTCGACTTCGGGCTCAGCGGGGCGCCGGAGCAGCTCGTTATCGTCGACGAGGTCGTCGGCATGACGCGCCGCGTGCTCGGCGGGGTCGAGGTGACGCGCGACACCATGGCGGTCGACACTATCGCCGAGGTAGGGCCGGGCGGCAACCACATGGTGACCAAGCACATGAAGCGCCACCAGCGGGCCGCGCAGTGGCGACCGACGATCATGAACCGCAACGGCTTCAGCCGCTGGGAGCGCGACGGCAGTCTCGACATGGACGTCCGCGCCAAGGTGAAGGCTCGGGAGCTGCTGGCCACGCACGAGGTGGCGCCGCTGGCCGCCGAGGTGAACCAGTTCCTCAACGAGTGCGTCGAGGGTTTCAAGCCGGCCGCCGAGGCCTGACGGCATGACCGGCGCGGAGGACACGCTGCGCATACACAGCGCAGGGCTCGAGCTCCTGGCGAAGGTAGGGGTAGACGTCCTCGGCGACGGCGCTCTGAGTGTGTTCGCCGCGCACGGGGCCAGTGTAGACGGGCGGCGCGTGTTCCTCCCGGTCACGATGGTCGAACAGGCGCTGGCCGACGCTCCGCGCACCTTCACGGTGCGCGGGCGTCGGCCCGCTCGCGACCTCGAGTTCGGTGGGGCGGCCCCCGTCCTGGCCTCCGCCTCGGGGGCCACGTTTACCGTCGCGGGCGAGACGGTGCGGCCCTCCACGTTCGCCGACTTCGAGGCCGCCGTGAAGCTCGGCTACGGCTCGCCGGTGGTTCACGTGCACGGCAACGGGCCCTCGGCCCTCGACCTGCCGGTGGAGCGGCGCGAACGCATCGTTCTCTGCACGGCGCACGCGTTGAGCGACAAGCTGGTGCAGTCGTACGTGTCTACGCCCGATGAGCTCAGCGATGCGCTCACCGTGGCCGGCATCGTGTTCGGCGAGTCGTGGGCAAACGAGCCACGTGTGATCGCGGTAATGAACCCCACCTCTCCGCTACAGCTCTCGGCCGAGGTCTGCACCAGCATCGAGACCCTTGCCCGCTTGGGGCAGGTGGTGTGTGCCACGCCCTGCGTGATGGGCGGCACCACGGGGCCGCTGTCACTGGCCGGCATCCTCGCCCAGCAGCACGCCGAATCGCTGGCCGAGATCACCCTGGCCCAGCTCGTACAGGCCGGGCAGCCCGGTGCTCTACGGCGGTACGTCGGCGGTGTCTTCCATGCGCGACGGCGGACTGCTGCTCGGCACTGCCGCACACTGGCTGCTCATGGAGGAGACTGTGCGCCTCGGGCACGAGCTCGGTTTGCCCGTGCGCGCCGGCGGATGTCTCACCGATGCCCATTCGGTCGACTACCAGGCCGGTGCCGAATCGGCTGCCGATATGCTCGTGGTCTTGCGTGAAGGCGTCGATTTTGTGCTGCACGCCGCCGGCATGCTGAGCTCGTTCAACGGCTTCTCAGCCGAGAAGTTCGTGCTCGACGAGCATCTGATCGAGATGGCCTTGCAGCATCACGCCGGCCTCTCCATCGACGACCTGTCGGAGGCCCTCGACGTAATCGCCGCGGTGGGCCCCGCCGGCACCTTCCTGGGGTGCAAGCACACCCGCGCCCACGCCGCCGCGTTCGGCCGCGAGGAGCTGTTCGGCAGAGACCCCGCCGCGGCGCGCCGCGCGCGCGACGCCATGAACGTGTCGCGGGCCGCCACGCGCGCCGTCGCGGAGCGTCTGGCGGCCTACGAACCGCCGGACGATCTGGACACCGTGGTACTCCGCCAGCTCGATGAGTTTTGTGCGGAGGCCTAGATCAGCCGAGCCCAAGGTGGACTGTTGCCACTAACGTGCTCTAGCCTGTCGTCAAGTATCCCGGGAAGCAACACGTCCGTGAGTGGGGGCCGCCGATGAGCGCGAAGACGATCATCGTTCAGGAAGATCTGGCCGCGGAGGTTCTCGAGTATCTCGAGGGCGCGGGGCTGGAGGTGGTTTCGGCCGTCGGCTGGGACGAAGACATGGTGCGAGAGCGTATCGCCAGCTGCCAGGGCCTTATCGTAGGGCCGGCCACCCGAGTCACGGCAGACCTCCTGCGCGCCGCTGCGAACCTCGAGGTGGTGGGCCGCACGGGGGCCAGCGTCGATGCCGTGGACGTCGCCACGGCGACCAGACTCGGCATCGTCGTCGTCAACACGCCGCAGAGCAACGTGGTCTCGGCGGGCGAGCAGGCCATGGCCCTGCTCTTGGCCTGCGCGCGCAACCTGGCGCAGACTCACGCCGACCTCAAGGCCGGCCGCTGGGACGAAGACAAATGGGCGGGCACCGGCGTGGAGGTGCGCGGCAAGACCCTGGGCATCATCGGCCTCGGTCGGGTTGGCGCGCGGCTCGCGCATGACGCGCGTGCCCTGGGGATGGACGTCGTCGCCTACGACCCGGCGATGGCGCCCGAGCACGTTCACGAGCTTCCCCTGATGCGGGTAGACGATCCCGCGCGCGTTTACGCCGCCGCCGATTTCATCGTGGTGCATCTGCCTGACTCTGCCGACGCCCAGGGATTCGTGGGCCGCGACGCGTTCGCGCGCATGAGAGACGGAGTGCGGGTCATCAGTCTGTCGCGGCCAGGGGTTGTTGACCGCAAGGCGTGGCTGGCCGCGCTCGAGAGCGGCAAGGTGGCGGCGTCGGCGGTGATGGTCTTCGAGGGCGATGCGGTCGATGGTGACCCCTTGGCGAGCCGCGAGAACGTGCTGTTCGCAGCGCACCTCGACGCCTCCACGGTCGACGCGCGGCTGCGCGCGGGCATGGCCGTGGCCGAGCAGGTCGCGGCGGCGGTGAGGGGGCAGGTCGCCAGTAACGCGGTCAATGTGCCCCTGGCCCTGGGCGACGACGCCGCCGAGCTCATGCCGTACATGGGGCTCTGCACGCAGCTCGGCCGGCTGGTGGTGCATCTAGCCGGCAGCCCGGTGAGCTCCGTGGAGATCCGCTACGGGGGCAGCTTCGCTTACTACGACACGCGGATCCTGACCCTCGGGGTGCTGGCGGGTGTGCTCCACGATGCCGTGCACGAACGCGTCAACTTCGTGAACGCACAGAGCATTGCCGACGAGCGCGGCGTGATCGCCAAGGAGACGCGCCAGACGGATGTACCGGATTTCCCGTGGATCATCACTGTGTCGGCGTCCGGCGCCCACGGCGACCTGTCTGTATCGGGCACCTCGCTGGGAGCGCAGCACAAGCCCCGTCTGGTGAGGGCCTTCGGCGAAGACATCGACATTGAACCGGCACCCCACATGCTGTTCCTGCGCTACGCCGACCGGCCGGGCGTGGGTGGCGCTGTGGGCACCCTGCTGGGCCAGTGGGGCGTGAACATCGGCCACATGTCGGTGGGCCGTGGAGCGGTGGAGAACGAGGCCGTGATGGCTCTCACGCTGGACGAACCGCTCTCGGCCGGCCAGCTCGACGAGCTCGTGAAGAGCTGTGGCCTCGAAGACGGCAAGGGAGTTGAGCTTTAGTCCCCGCCGTGCACCAGACTCCGCCCGCCATGCACCAAGTCTCGCCGCGGGGCGGCGGCGACCGCATACCGCCGGCATGCCTCTGGCCGCGGTAGCCCGGGCCGGGCCGGCCCCCCCTTGTTCTCCGGCCCGCCCCGCCCCCTCTTGTCTTCTCCGTGAGTGTACGCCTGGCCGCGCGGCGTGGCCGCACCCGACGCCGCAGGCTTAATGGGTTGGTCACACAAGACCTCTAAAGTGGGGTGCCGCGAAGCACGAATGGGGTGAGGGCCGTGACGAACGCCGAGAGCGACGGGGCCGGGCGCGACGGGGCCGGGCGCGACGGGGCCGGGCGCGAGGGGGCGATCGGCCGCTCGTTCACCGAGCGCTTGGCGCGCGCGAGCGCTACACACCCTTGGCGCACGCTGGGCATCTGGGGCGTGGTGATGGTCCTGGGCCTGGTCGCCGTGGTCACGCTGCTGGGCAGCGGACTGACCTCCGACATGAAGTTTCACGGCACCCCGCCCGACAGTACCAGGGGTCTCGAGCTGATGCAGGCGCGCCTCACCGGGCCACAGAAGTTCAGCGACTTCGTCATCGTCCAGTCGGCCGACGCGACCGTTGGCGAGCCCGCCTACAAAGCGTTTGTCGCCAGGCTGGTGGGCAAGATCGACGCCCTCGGCCCCGGCATCGTGCAGAGTGCCGCGGGCTACTACCAGACCGGCGACCCCACCCTGGTCTCCAAAGACAGGCGCGCAACGCTTGTCCAGGTGGTCATGGCGGGAGGCGTGGACGCCGCCGTCAAGAACGTGCACCTGCTGCACGCCGTGGTGCTCGCCGCGGCGGCCACGGGTTCAAGCTCTTCGAGACAGGCGACGCCAGCATCAACGCGATGTTCTCTACGGTCTCCAAGTCAGACCTCGAGCGCGGCGAGATCTTCGGCGTGCCCGCGGCGCTCGTGGTGCTCGTGTTCGTGTTCGGCGCTCTGCTCGCCGCCGGCATGCCGCTCGTGCTGAGTATCATCAGCATCGTCCTGGCGCTGGCGCTGACCGCAGTGATCGGCCAGGTCTACCCCATGAGCACGTTCGTGCTGAACGTGCTCACGATGATGGGGCTGGCCGTGGGCATCGACTACACGCTGTTCGTGATCTCCCGCTACCGCGAGGAGCGCGCTCGCGGCCTCGTCGAGATAGACGCCATCGCCGCCACCGGCGCCACGGCCAACCGGGCCATCTTCTTCAGCGGCATGACCGTCGTGCTCGCCATGGTGGGCATGGTGATCGTGCCGTTCGACATAACCATCGGCATGGGACTCGGCGTGATGCTGGTGGTAGTCACTACGCTCCTCACGGCGCTCGTGTTGCTGCCTGCCGTCATGGGCCTGCTCGGCGACCGCGTGAACGCGCTGCGCGTGCCCCTTCTGGGGCGCTACGTCATGCGCGGCGAGGGGCATGTGAGCGTGTGGGAGCGCCTCGCCCATAACATCATGCAGCGGCCGGTGATCTGGCTCGCGGTGGCGGTGGCGGTGTTGCTTGTGCTGGCGTCGCCGGTGCTGGTGATGAAGACGGGCAGCAGCTTCACGAGCGCGACCTATCTGCCCGACAGTCAGTATGCCAAGCAGGGCTGGGACGTCCTCGGCCGCGAGTTCTCGCTGGGCAAGGCCAACCCGCTGCAGATCGTGGTAGACGGGCCTGCCGGCTCACCGCAGGTGAAGCCGGCTGTGACGCGGCTCGTGGCGGCCCTGCGGGCCGACGGCAGGTTCGGACCCTCGCAGGTCGTGGTCAACAAGGCAGCTACCCTCACGGTCGTCTCCACCACTCTCGCCGGCGACCCAGCCGGCGCCGCCACCCAGAACGTGGTGCAGCACCTGCGCCACGAAATAGTGCCCCGGCCTTCGCCGGCAGCCCCGCCAAGGTGTACGTGACAGGCAATACCGCCGGCGTGGTCGACTACCTGGCTTTCTTTCACAAGTGGCTGCCGATCGCCCTCGTCATGGTGCTGAGCCTCAGCTTCGTGCTGCTGCTCGTGGCGTTCCGCTCGGTGGTCATTCCGGCCAAGGCGATCGCCATGAACCTGCTCAGCGTGGGGGCCGCCTACGGCCTCATGGTCCTGGTCTTCCAGAAGGGCGTGGGCGCCGGCCTTCTCGGCTTCACCAAGGTGGGCACCATCGAGGCCTGGGTGCCGCTCTTTCTCTTCAGCCTGCTCTTCGGACTGAGCATGGATTATCAGGTGTTCCTGCTCAGCCGCATCAAGGAGCGCTACGACGAAACCGGCAACACGCGTCAGGCGGTAGCCCACGGGGTGGGCCGTACGGCTGGCATCATCACGGGCGCCGCGCTCATCATGGTCTGCGTGTTTGCCGGCATGGCCAGCGGGCAGCTCGTGATGTTCCAGCAGATGGGCTTCGGCCTGGCGGTCGCGATCCTCATCGACGCGACCGTGGTGCGCACCATCATCGTGCCGGCGGCCATGGAGTTGCTGGGCGACTGGAACTGGTACCTGCCGCGCTGGCTGCAATGGCTACCCAACGTGAGCATGGAGGGTCATGGCTACCGAGCCCTGCCCGAGGCCGGCGCGGCGGCACAACCTGGCGCGCCGCACGGCGCGCAGCACGAGCCGCCCCGCGCGTACCGGCCGGCGGCTGAGAGCGAGGGCGACTGAAGTAGGCGGCGCCTGACGAGACCGGCGTAGCGTGCTCGCCTGCCGAGTGCGCGCTGCTCACGTTTATTCAGATGCTCAGGGTGCCGATAATTAGGAGGCGCCCAGCATCGGACCGGGGTCTTTGCGCGCACCGGCGGACGAGAGCGAATATGAGCCTGGCAAGAGCAGCACAAGGCGGGGACGGCCGATGAGCGAGCTGACCGCCGAGGAGCTGGCGCGCATCTCGCTTCTGGGCGACACGAGTCCCTGGCCGTTTCTCGCGTTCGCCGTCGCCGGCGAGCTTCTCTACGCCAATCCCGCGGCCCTCGCGGCGGCCGCGGCGAGCGGAATCGACGACCTCCGTGCCTTCCTGCCAGACGATCGCGGCGTGTCTGCCGACGTCGCGCACGATTCCTATGAGGTCGAGATCGGCGGCCACACCTACCACGGCCGCACCCACGTGAGCCCCGACCGCGAGCGAGTGCTCGTGTACGCGCTCGACGTTACCGAGGGCAAGAAGGCGGAAGACGCCCTGCGCCTCACACAGCTCTCGGTGGATCGGGCGGCCGATCTGATCCACTGGATCACGCCCGACGGGCGCCTGCTGTACGTGAGCGACTCCAACTGCCACCGGCACGGCTACTCGCGAGAAGAGATGCTGGCCATGACTGTCTTCGACCTCGACCCACGGCTAACCCCGGAGGCGTGGCGGCAGCACTGGGCTGACATCAAGCAGCGGGGCTCGGCCGTCTTTGAGACCGTGCACCATACCAAGGATGGCGACGTTTTTCCGCTTGAGATCGTGGCCAACTACGTCGAGCACAACGGCCAGGAGTACAACTTCGCCTTCGCGCGCGACATCTCGGACCGCAAGCAGGCCGAGGAGGCCCTTCGCGCGGCGAAGGAGCAAACCGAGGCCGCCAACCGCGACCTGGAGAGGGCGGTGGAACGTGCCAACGCGTTCACGGCGCACAACACCGATCTGTACGAGGTGGCGCAACGCCGCAACCGAGAGCTCGAGGCACTGCTCAAGATAGCCGCGGCGCTCACGTCGGCGATTGATGTGGCCGCCGTGCTCTCACTGGTGGCGGGCACGCTCATGGAGGCCTTGGGCGTGTACTGGTGCGCCGCCTACGACTACGACGCCGATGCCGGCCTGCTCAGGCTGGCGGCGCACTCCTGCGTGGAGAAGGAATCGAGCCTGTGGCAGCCGCTGGTCTCGCTGGCCGATGTGCCCGCCATGGGCGATGCCGTGCAGCAGAACCGGGTCACGTCGCTGTATGGCGACGACGGAACCCTGCTGCCGGGCGACATGGCCGACATGCGACGTTGCGGCGACCTGTGCCAGCTCTATGTGCCCATGGCCTACGGTGGCGAGGTAGTCGGCCTGCTGTATGCCGGTGAGGTGCGCGAGTTCCGGCGCTTCGGCGAGGAAGACTTGCGGCTGGCCACCACCATTGCCGCTCAGTCGGCCGCCGCCATCGAGACCGCTCGCGCCTTTGCCCGCGTGCGTCACGAGCGCGAGCGCATCGCGCGGCGCAACCGCACGCTCACGGCGCTCGTCGACCTATCGACACAGATGCGCGGCCTGACCGGCGAGGACGAGCTCTTCGGCCTGGTGGGGAGGGTGGTGACCGAGGCGCTGGCCTTCAACAAGGCGCTCGTCTATCTGCACGAGGCCGGCGCCGACGCCGACATCTTTCGCGTGGTCAGCCGCTCCGGGCCCAACCGCAACGACGACGACGACGAGCACTACGACGGCCTGGTGGTGCCGGCCGCGATGCTGCGCAGCCTTCTCGACGATGCCACGCGCATCTCGGCCTCGTACTTCGTCGATCACCGCAATCACCGCTGGACCAACCGAGAGCTCGCCGTGCTGCCACCCGACGATCTCGGCGACCGCGCTGAGGGGTGAGTGGCATCCGCTCGACTGCCTGTTTGTGCCGATGGTGGGCGAGCATGGCGACCTGATCGGCTACCTCGAGGCGTACGACCCACTGGACCGGCGCTTGCCTAGCGAAGACGTGGTGCACCAGATCGAGGTGTTCGCCGACAAGGCGGCCGCCGACGTTGAGCTGCGGCGTCTCAACGAGCGCCTCGCCGAGCAGGCGCGCAGCGACGGTCTCACCGGCCTCTACAACCACACCTATGTGCTTGATCGCCTCGACGATGAAGTCGCCAAGGCGCAGCGGTTCGGCATGCCGCTCTCCGTGCTGATGCTCGACATAGACGATTTCAAGCAGTTCAACGACCGCTACGGCCATCCGCGAGGCGACGACCTGCTGAGGGTGCTGGCGCAGATACTGCGGAGTGGCTCTCGCGACAAGGTCGATCTGGTGGCACGGTACGGCGGTGAGGAGTTCGTCTTGGTGCTGCCCAACACGGCGGCGGCCGGCGCCCGGAGTCTGGCCGGCCGCCTGCGCCAAGCGGTCGGCGTTGCCCAGCGCAGCGGCGCGGCGGTCGCCGAGCAGATCCGCGGCGCCATGGCCGGCCAGCGGTTCGAGGGCGAAGATGGGCACGCCGCCGTGCAGGTGACGGTGAGCATCGGCGTCGCCTCGTACCCTGCGCACGGCGCCTCGGGCGGCGAGCTGATCTCGAACTCCGACAAGGCCCTCTACGAGGCCAAACGGGCGGGCAAGAACCGGACCTGCGTGTACGGCGAGAGCGCTCTCGACGGCGGGTGACGGCGGAGCGACGAGTGGCGGAGCGCATGGTGGAGCGGCGAGTGGCGGAGCGGCCAGAGACCACCGAGTTCATCACCTGCCCGGGATGCGGCCTCGTGCTCACAGCCTCGGGCTGGCGGCCGACGCGCAAGCTCAACGCCTCCCCCGAGTGCACGCAGGTGCGCGATGAGGTGGTGGGGTTCGAGATGGCGCACCCCGGCCTGGTGCGCAGCTGTCATCAGCTCACCGTTGACGCCTACGGTGCGCACGCCGGCGAGCCCACCCCCCGGATCTACGTAGCCTACTCCCTGGTGGGGCTGTACCTGGCTCTCGAGCGAGGTGTGTTGGGCACCGGCGTGCGGAAGGCACACCAGCTCATGGGCAAGCCGACCGCCGCGTGGCCCGAATTTGCTCCCGCGACCGGTCGGGCCGCGGCCGGTCAGGCCACACCAAGCCCGGCCACGCTCACCGTGCTCGACGTCGCTCGCGCGGGAGCTCGCGCCGGCTCGGTGGCCGGTCACGCCACCGCCGTGCGGGAGTGGGCGAACGCCGTGTGGGCCACGTGGTACGACCACCACGCGGCGGTGGCGGCCCTGGCCGACCGGCTGTTGCGCGCGGACGTTCAGTGTATTAGCAACTGGGCACCGCCAGTAGGCGATTCCGCTCACCGTATCGACGGTCCCGCTCAGGCCGCGCCGGCGGCTCGTGCACTTCGCGCACGCTGCAGGTTGTCGTGCTGGCGAGACGATGCGGCGGCCAAGACGGTACCGTGACGGCCCCGACCTTGCGGAACCCGCGCTGGAGGGGTCAGAATCGGGTTCATGAAACCGTCGTCGCCGCGAGAACCATCGTCCGCACGCCCGAGGACGCCGCCAGAACCATCGTCCGGACGCCCGAGGGAGCCACTGGTGGCATCCTCGCGCACTCCCCTGGGGCTGCGCGAGCGCAAGAAGATCAAGACGCGCGCGACGATTCAGGAACACGCCCTGCGGCTCTTCCGCGAGCAGGGCTACGACGCGACCACAGTGGAGCAGATCGCCGCCGCGGCCGAGGTCTCGCCGAGCACCTTCTTCCGCTACTTCCCGTCCAAGGAAGACGTGGTGCTCTTCGACGCCACCGACCCGCTCATGTTCTCGGCTCTTGGCCCAGCAACCGCCCGAGTTGGGATTCATCGCTGCCTTGCGCCGCGCCATTCACGAGGTATATGCGCAGATGTCGCCCGAGGAGCTTGCCCGCGAGCAGGAGCGCCAAGACTTGGTCCGCGAGGTGCCCGAGCTGCGCGCCCGCATGATGGACGAGTTCGTCAACGGCATGGGCTTATCGCCGAGATGGTCGGCAAGCGTGCCGGCCGCCCCGGCAGACGACATCGCGGTACGCACCTTCGCCGGCGCCTTCGTGGGGGCGCTCGGCGGCGTGTACTTCACCGCCCTTGAACCGCCGGTAGACTACATCCGGCTGTTCGATGAGACCCTGGAACAGTTCGAGCTGGGCTTCACGTTCTGATTGGCGAGCCACAAGGCAGCACTCCGGGCGTCCGGCCGCAGGGTCCGGCCAGCAGGGTCCGGCCGCGATGTCCGGGCGCCGGCTGCTGGTCGGGCCGCCGGTCGTAGGGCCAGGCCGCGCGCCACCTATCGCCCGCGAAGCCGTCCCGGCAACAGCGCCCCGGCGGCGGCCCCCAGCAGCGCGGCCAGCCCCGCCGTGTTGAACGGCCAGCGAAAGGCCGCCGACACCTGATCCCCGAAGATCGCCTCCAGGCGGTCCTTGAGCTGCAGCAGGGCGAGTCCTTCGACGAAGCCTACCCGTGGCGCGATGACGGCCGCCAAAGGGTGGGCAATCTTGCGGATCTCGCTCATGCCGGCGGTGGCATCGATCGTGCGGGCTTTGTTCAGGGCCGCGACGATGTCGCGCCTCACGGGCGGCGAGAGGGCAGTTTGAGCCCTGGTCAGCGCTTGAGCCTGGTCGGTGGAGCGGTTCATGGCGGAGTGCATGGTGTGCGCGAACACAGCCACCAGGATGGCCACGCCGGCCAGAAAGCCGAGCTGGCGGGCGGTGTTGAGCATGCCGGCGCCGGTGCCCCTGCGGTCGCTGGGCACGGCAGTCATGCCGGCGGAGGTGAGCGCGGGCAGCGAGAGGCCCAGCCCGGCGCCCACCAGCGCGGCACGCCACACCACCTGGTCAACCGCCGCGCTGCGGGCGAGATGGCCAAGCGCAAAGAGGCCCGCGGCCGCCAGAAGGGCGCCCGTGACGGCTAACGGCCGCGGGCCGACACGGTCGGCGAGGCGGCCGGCGAGCGGGGTCAGCAGCGACATCGCGGCCGGCAGGGCGGCGATCACGAGTCCGGCCTTGGTCTCCGAGTAATTCATCATCGCGACCATGAAGATGACCAGCATGAACGCGGTGCCCATCATCGCGGTATCGACGGTCATGATGGTGGCGCCGGCAGCGGCGAAGGCACGATTGCGGAAGAGTCGCAAGTCAAAGAGGGGCTCGGGGCGGCGCAGATCACCGGCGCAACGAAACCGCCGGCGAAGACCGCGGCGACGGCGATCAGGCTTAGCACGGCGGCGCTCGTCCAGCCCCAGGTATTGGCCTGGATGAGCGCCAGGGTGAGGCAGAAGAGACCCGCGCAGCTCAGGCCCACACCCGGCCAGTCCAGTCGCGCGCCGGCCGGCGCCGCCGCCAGCGCTTGGCGCCCTCCCTCGGCCGGCGCCGGGTCCAGCCCGGCCTCGGTCGCGCGGCGGGGCTCCACAACGAGCCTCAGCGCCAGAACCACCCCGAGCGCTCCACCGGCAGGTTGAACCAGAAGATGGCCGGCCAGCCCCAGCGCTGCACCAGCACGCCGCCGAGCACCGGACCAAGGGCCGCCGCCGCGGCGCTGAGCGCTCCGAACAGCCCGGCCGCAAGGCCCTGCCGCGCGGCCGGGAACGCCTGCATGAGCAAGGCGAGAGAGGCGGGGATCACGGCCGCGGCGCCCGTGGCCTGAAGCACCCGGAAGGCGATGAGCTGGTCGATGCCGCCGGCCCGGGCGCAGCCTAGCGAGGCCAGGGTGAACACCGCCAGGCCGACCAGGAACAGCTGCTTGTGGCCGAAGCGGTCGGCCAGCCGGCCCATAGTGAGAAACAGCACGGTGAGCACCAGGTTGTAGCCGTTCATCACCCACGACACGCTGAGCACCGAGGCCGTCAGGGTGCGGATGATCTGCGGCACGGCGATGCTCATGACGGTGGTGTCGGCAAGCGTGATGAAGACGCCTGGGAAGACGGCGAGCAGCACCAATCCGGCGCGCTCCGACGGCGCCGGTGCAGGTAATGGGTCAGGGCCGCCAAACATTGCCGGAGTGTACGGAAGCGCACCTGCCGGCGCTTGGTGCTGCGCCCAACGGGGAAGCAGAGAGCAGGCGACAAAGGAGTTGAGATGGGCAGCAAGGCCAAGTACGCCTTCTCGTGGGATCTGCTGGGCGACATGAGCTGGGGCCGGCCCAATCTGGGCAACTCGACGCGCCTCGAAGTATACGGCTCATGCAGTTCACCTTGCGCGACGTGCTGGAGAAGCAGTACGGCACTGAGGCGGCCGACCATCTCTTCTACTAGGCCGGGAAGCTCGCCGGCTTTGAGTTCGCCCAGCATATCCTCACGCACCCCGACGACCTCGGAGACTTCGTCGCCGAGCTGCAACGCGTGCTGCGCGAGATGAGCATCGGCATTCTGCGCGTTGAGGAGGCCGATGTAGAGAAGGGCCGCTTCGTGGTAACCGTGTCGGAGGATCTCGACTGCTCCGGGCTGCCCGAGACGGGCGACTCCATCTGCGTGTACGACGAAGGCTTTATCGCCGCGCTTCTGGAAAGCTATACGGGGAAGCGCTTCGTGGTGAAGGAGGTCGACTGCTGGTGCACCGGCGACCGTACATGCCGGTTCACGGCCGACCTCGCGGCGGCGTGAGCCAAGGGGCCGAGACGCCCGCTGTGCCGGAGGCTCTGGCGGCCGTGCGGGCGACCTTGACCAGCGGGCGGCCCGCGCCGCTGCCGCCCGGCTTGGACGAGGCGGGCGCCGCCGAGCTGAGCGATCCTTGGACGAGCTCGCCGGCCTCTACCGTTTCACGCTGGCCACTCTTCAAGGCGACCTGCGCAGGCACTGCCCCGTCGCGGCGCAGTGGCCGGGGCGCTGAAGACGCTGCACGCCTCCCTGCGGCACCTCACCTGGCAGACGCAGCGGGTGGCGGCCGGAGACTTCAGCCAGCGCGTCGACTTCATGGGCGACTTCTCGGAGGCGTTCAACAGCATGGTGATTGCGCTCGACGAAGCGCGCACCGAGCTGGCTCGTGCCAACGAGGATCTGCGGGAGGCCGCTCGCAGGCTCAAGGAGCTGGCCATCACCGACGTGCTCACGGGCGTGTTCAACCGGCGCAAGTTCAACGAGCTCGCCCTCGCCGAGTTGGGACGCAGCGACAGATACTCTCAGCCGCTCTCGCTGTTCATCCTCGACATCGATCACTTCAAGGCCGTCAACGACACCTACGGGCACGAAGCCGGCGACCAGGTGCTCACGGGCATTGCCGATCTGCTGTGTGCGGGACTGCGCGGCACCGACAGCCTGGCGCGCTGGGGCGGCGAGGAGTTCGTGGTGCTGTCTCCCAGCGTGAGCATCGGGGCGCGGCCGAGGGTGCCGAGCGCATGCGCGCGAGCATAGAGGCGCACGCCTTCGCCACGGTCGGTAGCGTCACGGTGAGCGCCGGGGTGGCCGAGTACCGCCCCGGCGAGACGGCCGACGACCTGTTCAAGCGCGCCGATGCGGCCCTCTACCGGGCCAAGGAGAACGGCCGCAACCGCGTCGAGGCGGACGCGTAGGCGAGAGCGCCGACGGCCTTTCGCCGGCCGCCGTGGGGTAGAATCCCGGCCATGCTGGTACGTGACGTCATCGCAGCGGTCGACCGCCTCGCCCCATTCGACCTGGCCGAGCCCTGGGACCACGTGGGTCTGCAGGTGGGGGCGCCCGACGAGGAAGTGGGGGCGCCGGGAGGCGCCGCCGCCCGAGGCGCCGCCGCCGACACCTCGGCCGCAGGCACGTCGGCTGCAGGCACGCCGGCCGTGCTGGTCACCCTGGAGGTCGACGACGTGGCGCTGGACGAGGCCATGCGCCTCGGCTGCGGGCTACTGGTGGTGCACCACCCGCTGATCTTCGACCCGCTGGAGCGCCTCAGCGACGACAGCGAGGCCGGGCGCCTGGCGCTGCGCGCGGCGCGCCAAGGTATAGCCGTGATCGCCGCCCACACTAACCTGGACAAGGCGCACGGCGGCATGGCCGACATTGTGGCCGGCATGCTCGGCCTGGAGGCGCTGGTGCCGCTGGCGCCGGCCGCCGCCGACGCGCTCAAGCTGGTGGGCTTCGTGCCGGCCGACGACGCCGACTTGGTGCGCAAGGCCCTGTTCGCGGCCAGCGCCAGCGTGATCGGCGAGTACGAGCACTGCTCGTGGGCCACCGAGGGCCAGGGCACCTTCTTCGGACGCGAGGGCACAGACCCCGCGCTGGGCCGTGCCGGCCGCGACGAGACCGCCAACAAGCTGCGCCTCGAGGTAATATTCCCCGGCGGCTGCGCTGCCGCGTGGCCGGCGCCTACGTTGCTGCGCATCCCTACGAGGAGCCGGCCTTTGACGTGTACCCGGTGGAAAACGAGATCGCCACAATCGGCCTGGGCCGGCTGGGCGAGCTGCCGTCCGCCATGCCTTAGCGGAGCTTGCGGCCGAGGTGGCCGCCGTGCTCGGCCTGCCGTCGGTCCGCTACGCCGGCGACAGCGAGCGCCTAGTGAAGCGCGTCGCCTGCCTGCCCGGCGCGGGCGCCGAGGCCATCGCCCGCGGAGTCGCGCAGGTGGCCGATGTGCTGGTGACCGGCGACGTGAAGTACCACGAGGCGCGCGGCGCGCAGGTTCAGGGCCTCGCGCTCATCGACGCGCCGCACGGCGTCACCGAGCAGGCGGCGATGCTGCGCTGGAGCGAGACGCTCGCCGATGCCCTGCGGCGCCGGCGTGCGTAGAGACCTTCGGTCAGCCTGGCATACACGTGTGGCGAGATGCGTCGCTGCCGGCCGCGGCCGGGCCTTCGGTTGGCGGCGCGACGGTTGCCGCCGGCGTGGCCGCCGGGGCAGCGGCCGCGGCGCCGTCAGCCGGGCCCGCCCCGGCGCAGGCATCGTCTGCCGTCCACTCGGTCAACCGTGACGATGAGCGCTACCACCTCTACACCGACGGCGGCGCGCGGGGCAATCCTGGCCCTGCCGGGATAGGCGCGCGCCTCCTCACCGCCGCGGGCGACGTCGTCGACGAGCTCGCCGACTACATCGGCGAGGCCACCAACAACGTGGCCGAGTACCAGGCGCTGCTGAGCGGCCTCGAGCTAGCGCTCGACCGTGGTGTGCAGCGCCTCAATGTCTTCCTCAACAGCGAGCTCGTGGTGCGCCAGGTCAACGGCCAGTACAAGGTCAAAGACGCGACCCTCAAGGCCATGCACGGCCAGGTCGTGCGACTCCTCCACCAGTTCCACGAGACCGAGGTGCGGCACGTGCGCCGCGAGCAGAACGCTGCCGCCGACGCCCTCGTGAATCAGGCGATCGACGCCGCGACGAACTAGCGAGGATTACCCACTCAGTGGGTAAATTCTACCCACTCAGTGGTTGGTTCTCGGCCCCAGGTCTGGCCGGTGATCGTTCGCGACGCTCGTTGTGATCGAGCGGACGGACAAACGCGGGGCGCGGCTGGTGCGTTGACGGCAGCTCCAGCGGCCGGCCCCGGCAGCGGCCGCTGAAGACTTCGACCGCCGGCCTTCCTCGAATTGCGCCGCCGCCCTCCACTCTGCTATCATCCGCCTCTGCTGCGGGTGTAGCTCAGTCGGCTAGAGCGTCTGCTTGCCATGCAGAAGGTCGAGGGTTCGAGTCCCTTCACCCGCTCCACTTGCGGGTCGCCGGGGCAGAGGGCCGAGGCTGTGCTCTGTCGTCTGTCTTCGGTCGTTAGGGGCGAAGAAGCCCGCGCCGGGGCGGCGTAGCCAAGTGGTAAGGCAGAGGTCTGCAAAACCCTTATTCACCGGTTCGACTCCGGTCGGCGCCTCCACAAGACAGTGCTGCAACCGAAGACATCTGG
>CAWKEZ010000036.1:0-4905 GCA_963848545.1 uncultured Thermoleophilia bacterium | reverse complement strand
GCCTTCGCCGCCGGGGGTCGGCGCACGAACTCGGCCCCGTAGGCGCGCAGCAGATTGCGCCGCTCCACGCTCATCGTCTCCGGCATGGTCAGCAATACCTTGTAGCCCCGGGCGGCGGCCACCATGGCGAGGGCGATACCGGTGTTGCCGCTGGTGGGCTCCACGATGGTCGTCTTCCCCGCCGCGATGAGGCCTTGCTGCTCGGCGGCGTCGAGCATCGCGAGGCCTATGCGGTCTTTGACGCTGCCCCCAGGGTTGAACGACTCGAGCTTGCCGACGATGGTCGCGCCGGAGCGTTCGGAGAGCTCGCGCAACTTAACGAGCGGCGTGCCGCCAATGAGTTCGGTGATGTCGCCTGCGATCTTCACTGATGATCTCCCTTCTGGTGGGACGAGGCCCGCTCCAGTGTGCGAGGAGTGACCCTGGGACTAATTACAACTTACCCTATCAATTCTATCAACAAGCACCCTAGGGACTTGCCACCAAGCCTGTCAAGGACTACGTCACGACGCTGGCCGCACAATGAGGGCGATCGGCTCTAGAACGCCGATCGGCACACGGGGAGCGCCTGCGGCCGCCCCGCCTGCTGGGACCCTGTCGTCGTGCGTAGCTCGGGCCGACCCCACCTGCCTGGGCTGTGACGCGACGCTGCGGCGCGGCGACGTGAGCGACGCCGTGACGTGGGATAATCGTAGCAAGGTCAGTTCCCGATGAGAGGAGGCGCCACGTGCCCAGCGTGCAGGTAAATCTGCCCGCCATACTCACCTCGCCGGAGCCGGCCCTTGAGCTGGCCTGCGAGGCGCTCACGGTGGCCGACGCGCTACGCTCCGCCGTGGCGCAGGCGCCACGCTACGGGTCGCGTATCTTCCTCGCCGACCGCCTGCTGGTGAGCGTGGTGCTCAACGGCCGGCACCTGGCGCCGACGACCGCGGCGACCACGCCGCTCGCGGCCGGCGACCGCATCGAAGTCTGTGCCGCCCGTCGCCGGCGGCTGACGTCTTTCTCACGCGGCGCCCCGCGAGCGGCGACCCGCGACCCCAGTCCGGGCGTGAGCGCCGGTCCCCGTGGGTACGCTCCGCCCGAGGCCCGCAACCACGGTAGGAGGGAGTCGTGCGATGAGCCTATGGACCCCCCGCGAGGCGCGCAGCGAGCTTCTCTTCGCAGCGTTGCGCGTCATGATGGGAGCCATCTTCCTGGCAGTGTGGTCGTACAACTTGCAACACGGGGTACTACTCGCCCCACGGCTGGGCCGCTTTCGTGGGCCACTACGCCGACACCAGCACGTACGCGCCGTACAGGTCGTTCCTCACCCACGTCATGATCCCGCAAGCCGCCATCGCCGCGCGGGCACAGTTCGCTCTGGAACTCGCCGTAGGGCCTTCCTCATCGGCGGCCTGCTGACGCCGGTGGTGGGCCTGCTCGGGGCGATCTTCCAGCTCAACCTCTTGCTCGCCACGTCGGGAACCAAGACTGGCCCGGCACCTACATCATCATGTGCCTGCTTCTCGCGGCCATCGCGCTGGCGCAAGCGGGGCGCACCTGGGGCCTCGACGCGCGCCTCGTGCGCAGACAGCCCCACCCCCGGCTGCCCATCTACTGAGGCGCGCGATACCCGAGGATGCGCAGACGCAGCAGGCACCAGACGATGTCGCGCAGCGCGCCCGCCGTTCCCTGCCAGCTGCCGGCGATCTTGGACCTGCCGGCGCGCGCCCGGTAGCGGACGTAACGCGTGGCGATGGGCGCTCCGAGGAGATGCGCTTTCACGACCATCTCGGTGGGGAAGGCGTAGGCGCGCTGCTCGAGGCGCAGGCGCTCGAGAAGATCCAGGCGCACGGCGCGAAACGGACCGTCGTCACTCAAGCGCAGGGCGAAGAGCACGCGCAGACTGAGTGCCAGCCAGCGGTTGCCCAGCCGCTGATGCAGCGGCATGCGGCCGACGGCGGCGCCGCGCACCGCCGTCTGTCGCAGGCCCACGGTCAGGTCGGCGAGGCCCGCCAGCACGGGTCCTACCAGGCGCCGCACCTGCGCCGGATCGTCGGTGCCGTCGGCCTCCATGAAGACGACGGCCGCGGCGCCTCGCGCCGCGGCCTCCCGCGCGCCCGTCAGACACGGATAGCCGTAGCCTCGTCGCGACTCGTGCAGCAAGGTGGCCCCGGCGGCCGCGATGAGGCCTGGGCCACCGTCCGATGAGCCGTTGTCGACGAAGATGGTGCGGGCCAGGAGGTCGAGGCCGCGCAGCTCGGCCAACAGGGCCGGCAGGGCCGCGGCCTCGTCGAGCACCGGCACCACGATGAAGTATGCCTGCGACGGTAGAGTCTCTACGTCTGCCCCCTCGCATGTCGCCGGCGGCTGAATCGCCGGCGTTGAAACTGCGGCGCGTGCGCACAACTCGGCCGCCGCCTCGGCCGGCGACCCGGTCAACGACCTGGCTGGGCTCAGCGAGCGCCTGGCCGCATTCTATGACCCCTCAGCGGAGAGACGTCGGGATGGCCGTCGCGACTCTCGTGCCGCATACTGGCCGTGATAGACCTCCGAGTGAAGGATCGTCGTGACCACCTCTCCGGGGCCCCGTCTTCAGGCCGAAGGCAACGTCATCGTCGTCATGGCCAAGCCGCTGAAGCGCGGCGCCGTGAAGACGCGACTCGCCGCGACGCTCGGCGATGCCGAGGCCCTGGCCCTGTACGCGCGCCTCCTGGCGGGCACCCTCGCGCAGGCCGAGAAGCTCTCGTGCGTCCAGCCGGTGCTCGCTGAAGACGGCGGGGACGCGGCGAGGCCCGCGGCGTGCGCGCCAGCCTGGCGCCGGCTGCCGCAGCGAGGTCGATCACTCGGCGACCGGTTGGCGGGCGTCTTCGGCGATCTGTTCCGTGAGGGGGCCGCCGCCGTGGTCGTCGTGAACAGCGACAGCCCGGCGATCCCGGTGGACTACCTCCAGGCAGCGTTCCAGCACCTCGGCGACCGGGAGGCGCGCCGCCTCGTGCTCGGTCCCGCCGCCGATGGCGGGTACTACCTGATCGGCCTCAGGCGGAGCGCCTGGCAGCACTACGGAGCGGCGCTGACGAGTCTTCTTAGTTCGTCGCCGATGAGTACCCCCGGGCTCCTGGCGCACACGGTGCGGGCGGCGGAGGCTCTCGGCCTGGCGGCCATCCAGCTACCGCTGTGGGTAGATATCGATGAGCCGGGTGACCTCGCCATGCTCGCCAGGCTCGACGGCCGCGAGTCGCCACGCGGAGAACCTCTCGCGGGGCTGCGCGAGATCTACCTTCATCTGACCCACCGCTGTGGCCGCGACTGCCGGCACTGCTACGACAGAGATGCAGCCGGCGGCAGCACGGATGAACTCACTACATGTGAGTGGAAGCTCGCAATTGACCAGAGCTTGGCGCTGGGCGCCAAGAAGCTTCGTGTTCATCGGCGGCGACCCCCTTCTTCGGGACGACTTCGAGGAACTGGTAGACCACGTTACCGCCTCGCCCGGCGCCAACGTGCGCTTCTTCTTCAACAGCCTGATCGACCGCGCGGAGGCGGTCGCGCTGGCGCGGGCCGGCCGCGGCCGCCTCACGCCGCTGGCGAGCATAGACGGGCCGCGCCACATCAACGATGAGCTCCGCGGTTCGGGGAGCTACGACGACATGATGGAATCGGTCGCGAACCTGCGCGCAGTCGGACTCACGGCGGTCGCCAACACTGTACTCGTGCGGCCGGTGCTGGCCGGCCTGCCGCAGCTCGCACGCGAGCTGCGGCAGGCCGGCTTCAGCCGGCTCCACCTCATCTTGCCACACCAGCGGGGCGCCTTGCCGGACGACCCCGATCTGGTGCCCACAGGCAAGGAGCTGCCGGCAGCCGTACGCGAACTCTTTGCTGCGGCGGCGGAGGTCAACCTGCTCGTAGACAACCTGCCGAGCTGGCGCCGCCGCCTGGCCACGCGGAACGACCTCGGTGCCGCGGGGTGCGCGACCTGGCGATCGATCCGTACGGCAATGTGCACGCCTGCGTGATCACGGCGGGCGACCCGGCCTTCGTGGCCGGCTCGCTGCGCGAACAGCCGCTCGAACAGATCTGGCGCACGTCCAGCAGCCTGCGGCTGCTGCGCGCCGCGCGCGCCCGTGACCGGGCCGAGTGCCTCGCCTGCCCGGTCGTCGACGCCTGCGGCGGCGAGTGCTGGGTGCAGGCGCACTACGCCGCCCGCGCGCACGAACGGCGAGGCGGCTACGCCGCGCTGTCCCCTACTGCGGGCTGGTACGGCCCATGTTCGAGGGGCTGGCGGCAGAGGCCCGAGCGGCCGCCGGTCTCCGGGGCCGCGCAGGCGGCTGCGCCCGCCGCCTGCGGCCCGGCAAGCGCCTGCAGCGCCAAGCTGCCGCCGGCAGCGACAGCTACGCGCTCTTCGACTGCATATGGACTACTGACGCGCCGCGTGACCCGCGCGACAACTTCACGCCAGCACCAGCTCCAATCGGTGCTTGCGCCTCCCAGTCGGGCAGAACGCGCTCCCAGCAGCGCGCCCCAGGTCTCGTACTCCAGCACCGGCAGGAGCTCGCGCGCCAGCCAGAACTGCGCGCCGCGCCGACGTCAACCGGAATCTGCAGAAATCGCGTTACCGCGTCTCAGCCCATCGCCACGCGCAGCACCGCCGAGCCGCGCACGCGATCCTCCTTGAGATCGAGCAACGCCTGGTTGGCCTGCTCAAGGTCGTACACCTGCACGCGCGACTCGCACTGGCACGGTGCGCCCGCGCCGCCACAGCTCGCGGGCATCCGCGCGCGTGGAGTTGGCCACGCTGCGCACCACGCGCTCGTGGTAGATCGACGGGTACTTGATGGGCGGGATAGGCGTGCTGTAGATCCCGCCCAGGGCGACGATGCCGCCCTTGTCGAGCCGGCGAAGGGCCTGCACGGCCAGCTCCCCGGC
>CAWKEZ010000035.1:0-31869 GCA_963848545.1 uncultured Thermoleophilia bacterium | reverse complement strand
TCGCTGATATGCTTTTCTTCGTGCAGCCCTCCGTGAAATCCATCGCCGTTGCTCGGGAGGAAGCCAGGTCGCTTCGCCGGGCCAATCCGTCAAGAAAAAAACGCAACCACGCCCAGCAGTATGGCCGGCAGTCCCTCCAGGACGAACAGCCAGCGCCAACCCTCGAAGGCGAACCATTTGTGGCCGAGAATCCAGCCCGCGATCGGCGAGCCGATGATGACTGACATGGGAATTGCCGCCATGAAATTGCTGGTTGCTTTCGCGCGATCGTCGCGCTTGAACCAGTGGCTCAGATAAACGATCACACCGGGAAAAAACCGGCCTCCGCCGCGCCTAACACGAACCGCGCAAAGTAAAGCTCATTTGGGGTGTGCACGAGCGCTGTCAGCGCGGTCAGCGATCCCCAGGCAATCATGGTCGCGGAAATACATCCGTCGCGCGTCTACAACGCGCGCATCACGGGTCGACCATCCTCCAGGAGATCAGCCTGGTGATTCCGAACAACGTGCGCCTGGAGTCTGTGACCGTGAAGCGCCCGCCATCCTGCAGGCCGGCGGGGCGAGCACGGCCACCACGGCCACCACGAGCACGACGGGAGAAGGCACCACCGCCGACGTCACGTTCTCCGGGACGACGTACACCAACGACGACATCGCCACGTTCATGACGCGTCTCGGCCTCATCCCGCAGCTCCAGAACGTGCTGCTCACGACCAGCACCTCGTCGACAAGCTCCAGTTCTTCGAGCACGACCGGTGCGTCGAGCACCACCACGACGCCGACCGTGACGTTCACGGTGACAGCTTCCGCTGCGACCGTACCTCACGGCGCCACCCACCACGACGCTAGCGCAGGTGAATCCATGAGAGCCCGCGGCAGAGAGGTCTACATCATCACCGCGGTCGTCGCCGTGGTCCTCATCGTGGCCTGGTATTTCCTGCTTCTCAGCCCCACGCGCACGAAGGTCAGCGACCTCAACACGCAGATCCAGTCGGCCCAGGCGTCGCTGAACAGCGCGAAGCAGGAAGTGGCGCTCCTCCAGGCGGCCGAGAAGACCGCGCCTCAAACCCGTGCGGAGATCACGAGGCTTGGCGAGATGCTACCCGAGAGCGAAGGTATGCCGTCTCTCATCGTCGAGCTCAGCCACACGGCCGTCCAGTCTGGCGTGACCATCACCTCTATCGCCCGCGGCCAGACAACGCCCGGCACGCCGTTCGGGCTGCAAACCCTGATGTTGGGGCTGTCGGTTTCTTCTTCGACATCGAAGATTTCCTCTACCGCGTGGAGAACTACGTCGACTTCCGCGATTCGGCCTTCGGCGTCACCGGACGGTTGCTCAGCGTTAGCACCCTCTCATTGACGGGCAGCGCGACGGCGACCAGCACGACGAGCTCTTCCACAAGCAGCACCACGTCGGAGCTGAGCGTGTCCCTGGGCATCACTGCGTATTTGTGGGGACCCACTGGCACGGTTGCCACGACGGCCACGGCAGGGGACTGAAGCATGGCAGCGAAACGCACTCTCACCGACGTCGCATCGGCGCTCATACTGGGGGCAGCGCTGGCCCTCGCGGTCGCCCGGCGCCAACAGCTCGGCGGCGGCGCCGCAGGCGCCGCAGGCTGCCGCCGTGGCGCAGTCTCAAGTAGGCATGCTGGGCGACAGCGGCGGCGGCGCCTCGCTGGCCACCACAGACCCAGCCAAGGACGAACCGCTTCTCGATCAGTTCACGAGCAAAGACCCGTTTGTGCCGCTGTCGGTTGCCAACAGCACCGGCGGCAGCAGCGAGACAGGCGGCGACACCAGCGGCGACACCAGCGCGACCCAGTGGGGGCACCAGCGAAAGCACCAGCACACTCTCGGCGCATGTCTTCGTCTAACGGCACCGAGTACACGGTGGCAGAGAGCGACAAAGTGCCCAATGGCAGCCCGGCGTTCCGCGTCAGCAGCGTCACCGCGAGCGACGTCACGTTCGCGGTGATCTCAGGGACGCTGAAGAACGGGGACTCGTCCGTCACGGTGAATCTCGGCGAGTCGGTGAGCGTCACACTGAAGTCCGGCAAGCAGTACACGCTCAAGGTGAGCAGCATCGGCAATGCCAGCAGTGGCGGTGGTAGCAGGTCGGTGAGCGGCGGAAACACCATCTCCGTGCTCAGCATCAGCAGCAACGACGGCACCGGCGTGGTGACTATCGAGGTGAACGGCAAGACCTACCCGGACAAGAAGGTCGGCGACACGTTCAACACTACGTTCGGCCAGATGAAGATCCTGGCTATCGATGTGAGCGCGCAGACCGTCACCATAATGCACGGCGACCAGACGCTTCTGCTGCGCGCCAACCAGGTGGTCGTAAAGTAGTATTCCCGAGACGCCGGGGCGCAGGGAGGGGTGGCACGCGGCCACCGCTCCATGCGCCCCCGGCGTCTCACGCTTTGCACGAGGCCAGGCTCCCGATATGGTAGGGCCATGACACGGCTCCGCTATCTCACTGCCGGTGAATCGCACGGCCGCCAGCTCACGGCGATCCTCGAGGGCTGCCCTGCCGGGCTCGCGTTGAGCGGGGCGCTGCTCGACGCCGAGCTGGCGCGGCGCCAGCACGGGTACGGCCGCGGCGAACGTCAGTCCATCGAGAGCGACCGTGCGTCGATCCTGGGCGGCGTGCGCTACGGGCACACCACAGGGGCGCCGGTGGCGCTGGCGATCGCCAATCGTGACGCCCAGAACTGGGGCGAGGCCCTGTCGGCAGAGCCCGTGGACGGCGCGCAGACGGCTCCGCCCGTGGTGGTGCCTCGGCCGGGGCACGCCGACCTCGGCGGGGCTCTGCTCTACGAACGCGACGACATCCGCGATGTGATCGAGCGCGCGAGCGCCCGCGAGACGGCTGCCAAGGTGGCGTGCGGCGCCATCGCCAAGGCGCTCCTGGAGGAGTTGGGCTGCCGCGTGGCGAGCCATGTGGTCGCCATCGGTAGCGTGGGCGCGGCGACCGGCATGACCCTGGATGAAGTCGCTCTCGTGGAGGCCGATCCGGTGCGCTGCGCAGACCCGGCGGCGAGCGCGCGCATGCGTGCCGCCATCGATACCGCACGCGAGGCGGGAGACACCCTGGGCGGAATCGTCGAGGTGCTGGCCTTCGGGTACCCTCCGGGAGTGGGCAGCTACGTGCAAGGCGACAGGCGGCTGCAAGCCACCCTGGCGGCGGCGGCGTTTACGGTGCCGGCCATAAAGGGCGTGGAGTTTGGCCTTGGGTTCGGCGCGGCCGCCCTGCCTGGCAGCCAGGTACACGACGCAATCGTGTACGAGGACGGGCACGGCTACAGGCGGGCCAGCGATCGCTCCGGGGGCGTGGAGGGCGGCATCTCCACCGGCGAGACGGTGGTGATGCGCGCCGCCATGAAACCCATCGCTACGCTGCGCAATGCGCTGCCCAGCGTAGACATGGTCACGCACGCGCGCGTGGACTCGCGCTTCGAGCGCTCGGATGTGTGCGCGGCTCCCGCGGCCGGGATAGTGCTCGAAGCGGTGGTGGCGCTGGCCCTGGCCGACGCCGCCCTCGAGCGCTTTGGCGGCGCCACCGTGGGCGACCTGGAGGCCGCCGTGGCGGCGTTTCGCGAACGCTGCCGGCGCCGATGAGCGCCGTACCCGGCAAAGAGGCGCGGCGTCCGCTCGCGGCGCTCGCTCTCGTCGGATTCATGGCCTGTGGCAAGAGCCTCGTGGGGCGTGCGGCGGCGGGCATACTGCGTGTGCCGTTCGTCGATACCGACGCACTGATCGAGGCACAGGCGGGACACATCCCCACGGTGTTTGCGCTGCGCGGCGAAAGAGGTTTTCGCGAGCTTGAGCGCGACGTGGTGGTGCAGGCCATCCGCCAAGCCGAGCGCGAGCCCCGCGTGCTGGCCCTTGGTGGTGGCGCGGTGCTGAGCGGCGACGTGCGGGAGGCGCTACTCCGCCTCCCGCACGTCGCCTGGCTTACCGCGCCACCGGAAGTGTTGTGGGCGCGGGCGCAGGCGAGCGGGCCGGACGAGCGGCCGTTGGCCCAGGACGAGCAGGTCTTCCGGCGCCTTCTTGAGGAGCGCACCGCGTTCTACCGTGAGGTCGCTACCGCGGTGGTTGCAAACGACGGCACGCGCCCGCTGGCCGCGGTAGTCGAAGCCGTGGTGGCGTTGGCCGCGGCGACGACGGCCGGAGCGGCGCAGTTGCCGCGCCTGCCGCGGCAGGCGAGCCGCGGGGATGACGCAGAGGTGGTGCAGGGATGACACAGGGTGATGCAGGGGGTGGCGCAGGGGTGATGCAAGGGTGAGACGCATCCGCGCGCTGGTGCCGTCGCGGACCTACGATGTGCTCGTCGGCAAGGGCTGTCTGGACGAGCTGGGCGGCGCGCTGCACGCTTGCGGGCGGCGCGGGCAGGCGGTCGTGTGCTGCGACGAAAACGTAGCGCCGCTCTTCCTGGACGAGGTCAACGCCAGCCTGCGAGCGGCGGGCTTCTCGGTGTCTCAGTTGGTCATCCCCGCCGGCGAGCGCGAGAAGAGCCTGGCGCGTGCCGAGGAGGTGTACGGCGTCCTCTACGACCGCGGCGTGCGGCGCAGCGACACCATGGTCGCGCTGGGCGGCGGCGTGATGGGCGACCTCATCGGCTTCGCGGCGGCCACATACTTGCGCGGCGTGGGGTTGGTGCACGTACCCACCACGCTGCTCGCGCAAGTAGATGCGGCGATAGGCGGCAAGGTGGCCGTAGACTTTCGCGCCGGCAAGAACCATGTGGGGACCTTCTACCAGCCGCTGCTGGTGTTCGCCGACGTTGGCGCTTTGGCCACCCTGCCCCTCGACGAGTTGCGCGGCGGCGCCGCGGAAGTAGCCAAGTACGGCATGCTGGCCGGGGGCGAGCTTCTGCGCCGCGTGGAGCGTCTCGCCGGCGGCCGGCTGGCCGCGTCGCGGGTGAGCCTGGAACTCGTCCTGGGCTGCGTGGCGCGCAAGGTCGCGGTGGTGGTTGCCGACGAGCGTGAAGAGACCGGCGCGCGGGCGATGCTCAACCTCGGCCACACCCTCGGTCATGCGATCGAGGGGGCGACGGGGTTCGCCCGGTTCTCGCACGGGGAGGCCGTGGCGCTCGGCCTGCACGCAGCCCTGAGGCTCTCCGAGGAGCTCTGCAGCCTGCCCGCCGCCGAGGCGCGGCGCGCCCACGCCCTGCTGGACGGACTCGGCTTACCGCAGCGCCTCGAGGGCGTCGCGGCAGACGCTGTGCGCGCCCTGGTGGCGCGTGACAAGAAGGCCGACGCCGACGGCGTCGGCTACGTGCTCCTGGCCGGCCTGGGCGAGCCGCGGCTCAACGTGCGCGTGCCGCCCGCACGGGAACGCGAGGTGGTGGAATGGCTGATCGCACGCTAGGCACGCTGTGGCTGCTGCACGGAGTAAACCTCAACATGCTGGGGGTTCGCGACCCGGCTCACTACGGCAGCGTCACCCTGGCGCAGTTGGAAGAGCTCGTCGCCGAGCGCGCCGCGCAGCTCGGATTCGAAGTGCGCTGCTACCAGACCAACCACGAGGGCGATCTGGTGGAGAAGCTGCACGAGATCGCGCGTCGGGGCCGCGGCGGTGATCATCAACCCCGGCGCCTGGACGCACTACAGCTACGCCGTGCGCGACGCCCTCGAGCTCGTGTCGGCCCCCGTCGCCGAGGTACATCTTTCGGCCGTGGACGATCGCGAAGAGTGGCGCCAGCGCTCCGTGATCGCCGATCTCGCCGCGCTGCGCGTGAGCGGTAAAGGCGCGGAGGGGTATGCGGAAGCGCTCGCGGCGCTCGCCGCCCTGGTGGGGAAGGAGGCGCAGTGAACGATCGTCTGCAGCGCTGCCGGGAGCTCCTCGCCGATCTTGACCTCGACGGCGTTCTGGTGAGCGACGTTCACGACGTCCGCTACCTCTCGGGGTTCCGTGGCGACGACGCCACCTTAGTGGTGGGCCGGGAGGCGACCCTCATCTGCACCGACGCGCGGTTCTGGGAACAGGTCCACGAGGAGGTCCGCGATTTCGACCTCGTCAAGGTCACGGGGGGCGACCTCACGGCCGATACGGCGGCCGCCGCGGCCGAGCACCTCGGGGAGAAGGCGACCCTGGGGTTCCAGGGGCCGCGGCTCAGCTACGCCCAGTATCGCCGCCTGCGGCGCAGGTACCGCGGCCCAATGCGGGACGTGGGCGATCGCGTGGCGCGTCTGCGACTCATCAAGGAGGCCGCCGAGGTGGCCATCATGCGCCGTGCCGCCACCATCAGCGACGAGGCCCTCGCCGCGGTAGCGGCACGCGGCCTCGTGGGCCGTCGCGAGTCTGACGTGGCCTGGGACCTGACGGCCGAGTACCACCGCCGCGGCGCCGATGGCGAGGCTTTCCCAGCGATCGTGGCCACGGGCGACCACGGTGCTCAAGGTCATGCCATCCCGGGGGAGCGGGTGATCGCCGCAGGCGAGCTGGTGGTCATCGATTGTGGGGCCCGGGTTCAGGGGTACTGCAGCGACATCACACGCACGTACGCCGCCGGCGAGCCCTCCAAGCGTCTGCGGGAGATCTACCACGTCGTGCTCGAGGCGCAGCTCGCGGGAGTAGCGGCCGTGCGCGACGGCGCTCATGGGCGCGGCGCCGTGGACGCCGCCTGCCGCGGCGTGATAGAGGCTGCTGGCTACGGCGCCAACTTCGGCCACGGTACCGGTCACGGTGTGGGCCTCGAGGTTCACGAGGCGCCAAACTTGGGTCGCACGCGTGGCGACGTGCTGCGCGTCGGGATGGTGTGCACGGTTGAGCCCGGGATCTACGTGGAAGGCCTCGTCGGTGTGCGCATCGAAGACACCGTGCTCGTTACGGCCGACGGCTGCGAGCGACTCACACGCTGTCCCAAGGAACTGTGCGTCATAGCCTGAGCGTTGCCTCGCGGGCAGGCACGGGCATGGGGTATCATGGCCTACTACCGCGCGATTCGCGCGCCCGTGCCCACCACCCCGAGTAGGATCACATGGCAGACGTAGTGAACACCAACCAGTTCAAGACCGGCATGGCCATAGATATCGACGGCCAGCCCTTTACAATCGTCGAGTTCCAACACGTGAAGCCAGGCAAGGGCGGCGCCTTCGTGCGCACCAAGGTGCGCAACATCGGGACTGGGGCCGTGCTCGACAAGACCTTCCGTGCCGGGGAGAAGTTCGGGCGCTTGCACACGCAGTCGCGCAAGATGACGTACCTGTACTCCACCGAGGGCGAGGTCGTTCTCATGGACCCGGAGACGTACCGAGCAGGTCTCGGTGTCTCCGGCCATGGCTGAGGCCGCCCTGGAGTGGGTAGTGGAGAACATGGAGGTCGAGCTGTTCTACCTGAACGGCGAGCCGTTCGACGTGGAGGCGCCGAACTTCGTAGAGCTGACCATCGTCAAGTCAGACCCGGGGGTGCGCGGCGATACGGCTCAGGGCGCCACCAAGCCGGCCACACTCGAGCCCGGTGTGGTTGTGCAGGTGCCGCTCTTCATAGAAGAGGGGGAGCGCATAAAGGTAGACACACGCACGAGGGAGTACCTGGGCCGCGCCTGAGCGACCGGCCAGACCAGGAGACTGCTTATGCGAGCCCGCAAGGTACTCATCACCGACACCACTCTGCGCGACGGCCACCAGTCGCTCTGGGCTACGCGCATGCGCACCTCCGACATGCTGCCCATCCTCGAGACAATGGACCAGGTAGGGTACCAGTCGCTCGAGTGCTGGGGCGGTGCCACCTTCGACGCGGCGCTGCGCTTTCTTGACGAAGACCCGTGGGAGCGACTGCGGCTGATCAAGAAGCACGTGGTGCGCACGCCGCTGCAGATGCTTCTGCGCGGCCAGAACCTGGTGGGCTATCGGCACTATGGCGACGATATCGTGCGGCGTTTCGTCTACAAGTCGGCGGAGAATGGCATCGACATCTTCCGTATCTTCGATGCCCTCAACGACGTCCGTAACTTCGAGACCGCCGCTGCGGCCGTTAAAGAGACCGGCAAGCACTTCCAGGCGGGCGTGGTGTACACCATCTCACCGGTGCACTCGCTGGATCACTACCTCGAGGTGGCGCATCGCTTGGTCGAAATGGGCGCCGACTCGCTCTGCATCAAAGACATGGCCGCGTTGCTCTCGCCCTTCTACGCCGAGCAGCTCATAGGTCGACTCAAGGCCGAGATCGCGGTGCCCATCCAGCTGCATTGCCACTACATCGGCGGCCTTGCCCCCATGACGTATCTCAAGGCGATCGAGGCGGGCGTCGATGTTATCGACACCGCCACCGTGCCCCTGGCCTTCGGTAACTCGCAGCCCGCCACCGAGATGGTGGTAACGGCGCTCATCGGCACGCCGTACGACACCGGCCTCGATCTCGAGACACTGTTCTCCATCGCCAAGTACTTCGAGCAGGTGCGCATCGACACCGGCCATCAGCGCGGCGTCACCTCGCTCACCCACATGCAGGTGTACTCGCACCAGGTGCCGGGCGGGATGATCAGCAACCTCGAGATCCAACTTTCCGAGCAGGACGCCCTCGATAGGTTGCCCGAGGTTCTCCAGGAGATCCCGGTGGTGCGCGCCGAGGTGGGCTATCCGCCGCTGGTGACGCCCATGTCGCAGATCGTAGGCACGCAGGCCGTGCTCAACGTGCTGTCGGGGCGGCGCTGGCATATCGTGCCCGACGAGATGAAGTCGTATCTGCGGGGCAAGTACGGTGCCGCCCCTGGTCCGGTGTCGCGTGAGGTCATCGAGCGGGTGCTGGGCGGCGAGGAGCCCATCCGCGTGCGGCCGGCCGACCTGGTCGGCGAGACGCTCGAAGACTACCGCGAGGAGATCGGCGAGCTGGCGCGCAGTGAGGAAGACCTGCTGAGCTACGCGCTCTTTCCGCAGACGGCGCGCGCCTATCTGGAACGCCATCACATTGGCCCGGAGGACGACGTCTTCGGCATGCAGCTGCCGTCATACCTGGGCTCGCCCTCTGGCCCGGCGCTGAGCGAGTCGTCGGGCGACAGGGTGCGGGACATCCTCACCATGGTCGACGAGACCGACATCGACGAGGTCGTGATCGAGGAAGGCGACCTCAAAGTGACGGTGCGCAAGGCGAGCGCCAGCGCGCCGCCGACGCCCGCGGCCACTGCGCCTGCCCCGGCCTCCGCAGCGGCGGCGCCTGCCACGCCCGGCGAAGACGACGGCCACTATCACCTGGTGCGCTCCAAGTGGGTGGCTACGTTCTATCGGGCTGCGTCGCCGCAGGCGCCTGCCTTCGTGGAAGTCGGCGAGCGTGTCGACGCGGGGCAGACGCTCTGCATCCTTGAGATGATGAAGATGATGAACGAGCTCACCGCCGACGTGGCCGGCATAGTGCGCGAGATTCTGGTGGAGAACGGCGACACCGTGCAGTACGGTCAACCGCTGTTCGTGATCGAACCCGCCTGAGTCGGGCCTGCGCACCGTTGACTGCCGAGAGGCCCAGCCGTAAGCAAGCCCGTCGCGATGCCGTTTTCCTGCTTTACCAGTCAGACGTGACCAACCTCTCTCTGGAGGAGCTGGTGGAGGGCCAGAGACTGCGTGAGGGCTACCCGCCCAACGAGTTCACGATGTGCGCCGTACAGGGTGTGCTGGCCGAGCGTGACAGCTTGGATCTCACCATCGGAAGGCTCGCCACGGGCTGGTCGCTGGAGCGCATGGCGCCGCTGGAACGGAGCATCCTGCGCCTGGCGCTGTGGGAGATCGTGAGCGGCATGACTCCACCCGAGGTGGCCATCGACGAGGCGGTGCGACTCGCGAAGCGCTACTCCACGGGCGACGCAGGCGCCTTTGTGAACGGCATCTTGGGGGCCGTGCAACGAGAACGCCAAGGTGAGGGTGAAGGTGAGTAACCGCCCCTCGGACGAGCCGCGCCCGGCGCCAGCGATCGCCCGTGCACGGTCCATTCTGGTGCAGCTCGAGGAGCTTGAGCCGCGTCTTGCGGCGTCGGCCTCGGGCGAGGTAGAGATGACGCTGCTGGAGCGGGCTACCGAGCTGGTCGAGGAGGCGGGGCGCATCCTCGAGCAGCTCGGCAGAGTAGCCGGGTGACCGCCATGAGCCCCCGGCTGGCAGAAGCGGATGGCTACCCGAGCGACCTCCTCGAGCTGGTCGAGGAGTACCTGGAGGGGCTCCGGTTTGGCGCCGACCCACGGGCCGCTCGCCTGGTAGACGCGATGCGCTACTCGCTGCTGGCCGGCGGCAAACGCATTCGTCCCGTGCTCACGCTGGCGACGGCATGCAGCGTCGGTGCCGACCCGGCGACGGTGCTGCCCACGGCGGCCGCCCTGGAGCTGATCCACACCTACTCGCTGATCCACGACGATCTGCCGGCCATCGACGACGATACCATGCGTCGCGGACGCCCAACGTGTCACGTGGCCTACGGCGAAGACGTGGCCATACTCGCCGGCGACGGCCTCTTTGCCGAGGCGTACCACCTGCTGCTCAGTCGCCAGACGGGGGAGCCGGCGGCGGTGCTGGCGGCGCTCGCCGAGATCGCTCACGCCACCGGCGTGCAGGGAATGGTGGGCGGCCAGTACATGGACATCGCCGGCACGGCCACCAGCGACGACGACCTCCGGACCCTGCACGCGCTCAAGACCGGGCGCCTCATCGAGGCGGCCGTGGTATGCGGGGCGGTGCTCTGCGGTGTGGGAGATGTGGGCCCATACCGCGCGTTCGCCACCGAGGTCGGCCTGCTCTTCCAGATCGTCGACGACATCCTGGACGAGTCGGGAGACGAAGCCGAGTTGGGGAAGAGCGTTGGCAAAGACCGCGCGCAAGACAAGGTGACCTATGTGTCGCGCTTCGGTCTGGACGGCGCCGAGCGCCTAGCCGCCGGCGCCTATGAACGTGCCTGCGCGCGCCTCTCCGCTCTGCCCGGCGATACCGAGGAGATGGCGGCTCTGGCGGCCTACATGCACCGCCGGAGACGTTAGACACCGCAGGCGATCTAACGAGTGGGGCGCCGCAGGTGCACACTCACTGGGCCCGCCGCCGTCCCGGGCCGTCGCGGGAGACCAATAGCGGGCGCCGTCCCCCCTCGGTCCTCGGTGCTATACTCCTGTGACGATGCGGTATCTGGACAGGATATCCGACCCCGCCGATCTCCAGCAGTTGTCAGAGCGCGAATTGACCCTGCTTGCAGGTGAGATCCGCGAGATGATCCTCCGCTGCGTGAGCGAGGTGGGCGGGCACTTGGCGGCCAGCCTCGGCACCGTCGAGCTCACCGTGGCGCTGCACAGCGTCTTGCGGAGCCCGCGCGACAAGATCGTCTGGGACGTGGGCCATCAGTGCTACGCTCACAAGCTCCTCACGGGCCGGCGCGACGCCTTCGCCACCATCCGCCAGCACGGCGGCCTCTCCGGGTTTCCCTGCCGCAGTGAATCCGACCATGACGTGGCCGGCACCGGACACGCGTCTACCTCGATCAGCTACGGCCTCGGTTTGGTGGAGGCCGTCAAGCTCGTGCCGGCGAGCGGCGGTCACGTGGTGTGCGTGATGGGCGACGGCGCCCTCACCGGCGGGGTGTCGTTCGAGGCGCTCAACCAGGCGGGGCATCTGCGTAGCCCGCTGGTCGTGATTCTCAACGACAATGAGATGTCTATTCGCGCCAACGTGGGCGCGCTGCAACTCTCGCTCAACCGCCTGCGGCTCGACCCCACGCTCACGCGCCTGCGCGAAGACATCGAGCGTGGTGTGGCTCGCATCCCGGCGATCGGACAGCAGGCCTATCGCCTGGGCAAGGACGTGAAGGAGTCGATGAAGGCGTTCCTGGTGCCGGGCATGCTGTTCGAGGAGCTGGGCTTCGCCTACATTGGCGTGGTAGACGGTCACGATCTGCACGCCTTGCGCGAGAGCATCCGTCAGGCCATCGACACGCGGCGCCCGGTGGTGGTGCACGTGCGCACTGTCAAGGGCAAGGGCTACGCGCCGGCCGAGCAGCATCCCGACGCGTTCCACGGCACAGGACCGTTTCACCTCGGCAATGGGGTCCGCAAGACGAAGGCTCAGGGCACCACCTTCACCGAGGCGTTCGGCCAGGCGCTGGTGCGCCTCGCTGAGACCGACGAGCGCATCGTGGCGATCACCGCGGCCATGACGCAGGGCACCGGCCTGGAGGCCTTCGAGCGCCGCTTCCCCAGGCGGTTCTACGATGTGGGCATCGCCGAGGAGCACGCCGCCGTCTTCGCCGCGGGGCTGGCTATCGGTGGGCTGCGACCGGTGGTGGCCGTGTACTCCACCTTCCTCCAACGGGCCTTCGATATGCTCGTGCAGGATGTAGGCCTGCAGAAGCTCCCTGTCGTCTTTGCCGTCGATCGCGCCGGCCTGGTGGGCGACGACGGACCTACGCATCACGGCGCTTTCGACCTCTCGTTCCTGCGTGTGATCCCGAATCTCACCGTCATGGCTCCGTCGAGCCAGCTCGAACTGCAGCGCATGCTGGCCACGGCGTTGGCCATCGACGGGCCGGTGGCGCTGCGCTATCCGCGCGGCATGGCGGTGCCTTTCGTGGCGCCGGCCGACCTGAAGCCTATGCGCATCGGCCGGGGCAAGGTGTTGCAGGAGGGCCGCGAGGTGGCCCTGTTGGGCGTCGGCACCGGCGTAGGCATCGCTCGCGCGGCGGCCGCCCTGCTCGAGGAGCTGGGTGAGCGACCCACCGTAGTCGACGCACGCTTCGTAAAACCACTCGATACAGCCCTTCTGGAGCGGCTCGCGGCCACTCACCAGCGCATCGTCACGGTCGAGGAGAACGCGCTGGCCGGAGGGTTCGGCAGCGCGGTCCTGGAACAGATCGGGTCGGAGGTGCCGGTGGTGCGCTTCGGGCTGCCCGACGCGTTCGTGCCACACGGCGATCGTGCCAGGCTGCTGGAAGAGATCGACTTGACGCCGCAGGCCGTGGCGGCCGTCGCCGCGCTCCGGCCGGCGGCGCTGGCGCGCGTCAAGTAGCGCGGCCGTGCGCGAGCGGTTCGAACGCGCTGCTCGTGGCGCGTGGCTTCTTCGCCTCTCGTGCCCAGGCCCGCAGCGCCATCATGGCCGGCGAGGTGTGCGTTGACGAGCGCCTCGTAGACAAGCCGGGTGCCGCCGTCGACGAGGGCGCTGCCCTGAGCGTTGCCGAGCGCGCCCGGTACGTATCGCGCGGCGGCGACAAGCTCGATCATGCCCTCAGCGTGCTCGGCGTCTCGGTGGAGGGCGAAGACGTTGTCGATCTGGGCAGCTCTACGGGCGGCTTTGTCGATCGCTTACTGCAGGGCGGCGCGGCCCATGTGGTGGCGGTGGACGTAGGCTACGGCCAGCTCGATTATCGCCTGCGCCAAGACGCTCGAAGTGACGGTGCTGGAGCGCACCAACGCGCGGCATCTGAAGGCCGATCAGCTACCGTTTCTCCCCTCGTTCGTCACTGCCGACCTCTCGTTCATCTCCCTGACGGTGGTTCTGGGCCCCGTGCTAGAATCGCTACGCGACAGATTTAGGGGCCTGGTGCTCGTAAAGCCGCAGTTTGAGGCCGGTCGCGAGAGGGTCGGCAAGGGCGGCGTGGTCCGCGATCCCGCGGTACACCGCGAGGTGCTCGAGGGCGTGGGCGCATGGTTGGTGCGGCACGGCGCGCAGGTGCTGGGCATCTGCGACTCCGGCCATCCCGGACCAAAGGGGAACGTGGAGTATTTCATCTACTTCTGCGAGGCGCGGTCGCCGCTTGCCGGGTCGGCGGTCGATCTGCACGCGGTAGTGTCGCGTGCCGTGGAGGCAGCCGGTGGTCGAGCACCTGCGCCGCGTGGCCGTCATCACCGGCGTGGTGGCAGACGCCACCAAGGCCGCGCTGTCGCAGCTGGGCGCGGCTCGCCGGCGCTGGGGCGTCGAGCTCGTGATGCCGGCCGACGAGGCTGCCAGACGACACCGCGGCCCTGGGCTACGGCGTGGTCGACGAGGCCGAGCTGCGCGCTGTCGATGTCTGCCTTGTGCTGGGCGGCGACGGCACCATCCTGCGCACGCTGGGCCGTCTGATGGGCAGCGGCGTCCCTACCCTGGGGGTTAACTTCGGCAACGTCGGCTTTCTCGCTGCGCTGCCCAGGGTGGGGTGGGATACCGGTCTCGAGGCCATTTTGGCGGGCGATTCGCGAGTGATCGAGCTGCTCACCGTCGACGTGCAGGTGAACGGCCGGCGGCATACGGCCGTGAACGATGTGATCCTCAGCCGCGTGGCCCCTCGGCATGTGCTGCAGCTCGAGTACGAGGTCGCCGGCGTCACCGTGGGCAAGATGTTCTGCGATGGCCTCATCATCGCCTCTCCGACCGGGTCGAGCGCGTACAACCTCTCGTGCGGCGGACCCATCGTGGAGTGGGACGCCGGGGTACTGGTGCTCAACTTCATAGCGCCACACTCGCTGGGTTTCCGTCCGGTGATCCTGCGCCCCGATCACGTGATCAGCGCGCGGAATGTGTCGCCGCTGCAGGAGGCCAAGGTAGTCGTCGACGGCGTCAACGTGGGTCGCCTGTGTTGTGGCGATGACGTGCTCATCGCCGCCGGCGAGCAGCACGCCCTCCTCATGGTGCGCAGCGAGGGCTCGTTCTACCAGAACGTCGAGGAGAGCTCTTCGACCGCCGCGATGCTCGCTGAGCTCAGCATCAACGACCTGGTGCTCATCGCCGAGGCGCGTCTTGCTTTCTCGCCGGGGCTCAACGTGATCACCGGCGAGACGGGCGCCGGCAAGACGCTGCTGGCCCAGGCGATCGGCTTGCTGATGGGCCAGAAGGGCGGCGACGAGCTGGTCCGTCCCGGCGCTCAGAGGGCCCTTGTGCAGGCGCTTTTCGAGAGCCCAGACGAGACCCTCGCGGTTGCTCGGGAGCTGCCGCGCGGCGGGCGCTCTGAAGCCCACATGAACGGCCTGCTCAGCTCGGCGGCGGCCGTGGAAGACGCTCTGCGCAGTCGCCTCGCCTTCTACGGGGAGCTCGAGCACGCGCGCCTGCTTCAGCTCGAGCGGCAGCTAGACCTCCTCGATGGCGCCGCCGCCGAGGAGCTGGCCCCGCTGCTCGACGCTTACGCAACCGCCTATGCCCAGGCTCGCACACTCTCTCGCGAGCTGCGTGAGCTCGTCGGCGCCGGGCGCGAGCGCGAACGCGAGATCGACATGCTGCGCTTCCAAGTGGGAGAGATCGAGGCCGCCGAGGTGCAGCCCTGTGAGGACGAACGGCTGGCGCGCGAGCGCGAGCGTCTGCGCCACGCCGGCAAGCTTCTGGAGCGCGCCGCCGGCGCGCTCAGCCTGCTTGGCGGCGAGACCGAGAGCGCGGCGCTCGATGCCGTGCGTGTGGCACAGCGTCTGGTCGGCGAGGCCGCGGCGCTCGACGACGCGCTGGGGCCTGCGGCCGAGCGCCTCGACGGCCTCGCCGCCGAGCTTGACGATCTCTGCGGCGCGCTGCGCGCGTATCTCGACGACCTTGAAGTCGACCCGGCGCAGCGCGACGCCATGGAGCTCCGCTACGACAAGCTGAAGAGCCTCATGCGGAAGTACGGCGGCTCGGCGGACGAGGTGCTTGCCTACGCCGAGCAGGCGAGGCAGCGGTTATGCGTGCTGGAAGACCTCGATGCCGGCGAGGAGCAGCTCACGGCCCGGGCCGGGGCGCTGCGGGCCGAGGCCTTGGCGGCGGCCGCGCAGCTGAGCGCTGCGCGGCACAGCTTGGCGCCCAGGGTGGCGGCCCGTGTCGAGGAGGAGCTGCGCGGCCTCGCCATGCCGCATGCCACGTTCACGATCGTCGTGGCGCCGCGGGGCGAGGGGTGGGATGCCTTGGGCCCCCGGGGCGCCGACGAAGCGGAGTTCCTGTTCAGCGCCAACCCGGGCGTGCCGCCACGCCCGCTTCGTGAGACGGCGTCGGGCGGCGAGCTCTCACGAGCGATGCTCGCCATCCGTGGCATCGTCACCCTTGGGGACGACGTCGAGACCCTTATCTTCGACGAGGTCGACACCGGTATCGGCGGCGTCACGGCGGCGGCCCTCGGCGAGCGTCTGGCGCGGCTGGCCGAACGGCGCCAGGTGCTGTGTATCACACACCTACCGCAGGTGGCAGTCTTCGCCGAGCGTCAGTTCGCCATCGTCAAAGAGAGCGACCCGGCGGCCGGCAGCACGGTGACCGTGGTGCGCCGCGTGGAGGGCGACGACCGCCTCGCCGAGCTTTGCCGCATGCTGGGCGCGGCGCCCAGCGACAGCGCTGCGCGCAGCCACGTCCAGGGCCTCCTGGCCCGGGCGCGCCGAGCAGACTGAGCATCGCAGGCGCCTGCCTTGCGAGCCCAGCGCACGATGGTATACTGGGCACCGTGATCCGTGGCCCCGCCGGAGATACCATCGCGCCGGCCCGTCGATTCAAGCGGGCGCGACCCGGGCCCCATAAAATCCCTTGTGAGTCTGTAGCGGCTTCGCCGTGCTCTGCGTGCGCCTCCTGGCGGGCGCGCGCCGGGCGTAGCGCGGCGACCGTTCCCGGGCTGCCGACAAGGACATTCACCAGGGGGGGATGAGGAGTATGGCCAAACATATCTTTGTGACGGGGGGAGTGGTGTCTGGACTCGGCAAGGGCATCACCGCCGCCTCGGTGGGCCAGCTCCTCAAGGCGCGCGGGCTCAAGGTCGCAAACCAGAAGTTCGACCCGTACATCAACGTCGACCCCGGCACCATGAGCCCGTACCAGCACGGCGAGGTCTTCGTCACCGAAGACGGCGCCGAGACCGATCTCGACCTCGGCCATTACGAGCGCTTCATCGACGAGTTCGTGCAGCGCGAGTCCAACGTCACCACCGGCGGCATCTACAATAGCGTGATCACCAAGGAGCGTCGCGGCGACTACCTGGGCGGCACCGTGCAGGTGATTCCGCACATCACGAACGAGATCAAGAGTCGGGTTCACCGGCTGGCGCAGGTCACGAACACCGACGTGCTCATCACCGAGGTGGGCGGCACTGTGGGCGACATCGAGAGCCTGCCGTTCTTGGAGGCCATCCGTCAGTTCCGCAAAGACATCGGTCGTGAGAATGTGCTCTACATCCACGTCACCCTGGTGCCGGTGATCGGCGTGGTGGGCGAGCTCAAGACCAAGCCCACGCAGCACTCGGTGGCCGAGTTGCGCGAGATCGGCATTCAGCCCGACATCATCGTGGCGCGTTCGGAGGAGCCGCTCTCACAGGGCATCCGCGAGAAGATCGCCCTCTTCTGCGATGTCGACCCCGACGCCGTCGTCTCGGCGAGCGATGCCGACGACATCTATCGCATACCATTGCGCATGCATCGCGAGCACCTCGACAACCTCGTGGTGCGCATGCTCGGCCTCGAGTGCGGCGAGCCCGATCTCGGCGAGTGGCGGGCGCTGGTCGACCGCATAGACGCCTGCGACAAGCCGGTGACCATCGCCCTGGTGGGCAAATACGTGCAGCTCCACGAGGCCTACCTCTCGGTATGGGAGGCGCTCAAGCACTCGGCCTTCGACCACGCTCGGCGCCTTGACTTGCAGTGGGTCGACTCCGAGGACCTCACTCCCGCGACGGTCGCCGAACGCCTGGCGTGTGCCGACGGGGTGATCGTGCCGGGGGGCTTCGGCCAGCGTGGCATCGAGGGCAAGATCGAAGCCATCAAGTACTGCCGCGAGCGGAAGGTACCGTTTCTCGGTGTGTGCCTGGGTATGCAGTGCGCGGTGGCCGAGTTCGCCCGCCACGTCTGCGGCATGGCCGGCGCCAACTCCACCGAGTTCGACCCCGAGACGGAGTTCCCCGTGATCGACCTCCTGCCCGAGCAGAAGAACGTGGCGGACATGGGCGGCACCATGCGCCTGGGGGCCTCCCACGTCAAGCTGGTCCCCGGGACCAAGGCCCAAGCCGCTTACGCGACGACCGAGGTGTGGGAGCGCCACCGGCACCGCTACGAGGTGAACAACGAGCTGCGGCCACAGCTCGAGGCGGCCGGCCTCGTGGTGAGTGCCACGACGCCCGATGGTCGTCTGGTGGAGATCTGCGAGCTGCCCGACCATCCCTGGTTTGTTGCCTCGCAGTTCCACCCCGAGTTCAAGTCGCGACCCACCCGGCCGGCGCCGCTGTTTCGCGACTTCGTGGGAGCCGCCGCGCGCCTGCGTAGTGAGCGCGACGACGAGCTGGAGGACGTGTGCGCGCCGGCCTAGACGAGCTGCGCGACCTGTTCGTGAGCCTGGCTGAGATCCCGTCGCCGTCGGGTGAGGAGCGCGCCATGGCCGACGCCGTGCGGCGTTTCGTCCGGGAGATAGGCTGGGAGGCCGTCGAAGATGAGAGCGCCGCGCAGACCGGCTGCGGCTGCGGCAACCTGGTGGTGCGCGTGGCAGGCTGCGGCGGGGCCGGCGGCGGCACACCGATCGCCCTCTGTGCCCACCTCGACACGGTGCCGCTCGACCACGCGCCCGTGGCGATTGTCGCCGACGACGAGGTGCGTAGCGACGGCACCACGATCCTCGGCGCCGACGACAAGGCCGCCGTGGCGGTGTTGCTCATGCTCCTTCGCGACCTCAGCGCAGAAGCTCCGCCGGCCGGCGTTGAGGTGATCTTTACGGCCGGTGAGGAGCTCGCCCTGCGTGGCGTGCGGGGGCTCGATATCGCGGGCCTTGCGGCGCGCGCCGCGTTTGTGCTCGACAGCGAGGGAGCGCCGGGCGCGGTGATCACCGCCGCGCCGACCGTGAAGACTTTCAGCGCGACGTTTCACGGTGTGGCGGCGCACGCGGGCATCGATCCTGAGGGTGGCCGTAGCGCGATCGTGGCGGCCGCGCGCGCGGTGGCGGCTATGCCGCTCGGCCGCCGCGACGCCGAGACCACCGCGAACATCGGTTTGGTTGAGGGCGGCAGCGCCATCAACGTAATCCCCGCGCAGTGCGTCATGCACGGCGAGGCACGCAGCCGCGATGCCGCCAAGCTGGCCGCCCAGGTTGCCGCCATGGTGCAGGCCGTTACGGCGGCCGCCGCCGAGGTGGGCGTCGACGTGGAGGTGGACGTGCGGGAAGCCTACCCCGGCTATGAGCACGCCGCTGACGCTCTGCCGCTGCGTATCGTGGCGGCGGCGCTGGCCGAGACCGGTCTGGAGGCCCGCCTCATCGGCGGCGGCGGCGGCTCGGACGGCAATATCTTCAACGCTCGCGGCCTGCCGGCCGCCACGCTGGGAGTGGGATTCGAGCACGTGCATTCGCCGCAGGAGCGCATCAAGGTGGAGCGCCTGGGGCAGCTCTATACCCTTGTCCACGCGCTGGTGCGCGCCGCCGGCCGCACGGATTCCTAGAGGGCTCCGCAGTGCCCGCCGAGGCCGCCGGGCGCCGGCCGCTCCCCGTGGATGCTCAGGTTCAGGAGTTCCTCGACTACATTCGTTACGAGCGTGGCATGAGCTCTCACACCGTGTCGGCGTACGGCCGTGATCTAGGCCGCCTGGCGGCCTTTCTCGCGGCCCGCCGCGGGCTTCCGCCCACCGCCTCCGAGGACGACCTGCGCGACTACTTCGCGGCCCAGGGGGGAGACGGCGCCGCGACCAGCGTGGCGCGGCGCACGGCGAGCCTGCGCGCTTTCTACGCATTCCTGGTGCGCGAGGGCGTGCGCGACGACGATCCCGCCGCTCGCCTGCGCACGCCCAAGAAACCCCGCAATCTGCCGCGCGTGCTTGCTGTGGAGGAGGTCGAGGCCCTGCTCGCCGTGATCGTCCCGACCGGGCCCCTGGGGCAGCGCGATCTGGCGGCCCTCGAATTGCTCTACGGCTGTGGGCTGCGCGTCAGCGAGCTGCTCGGCCTGCGCGAGGGTGACGTAGACGTGGAGGGCGGCCTGGTGCGCTGCGTGGGCAAGGGCGACAAGGAGCGGATCGTGCCCATGGGGGGCGCCGCGGCGCGTGCCCTGGCTCGTTACCTGGGGGACGGTCGCCGCGCGCTGCTGCGCGGTCGTCGCCGTGCCGAGGTGTTCCTGAACGCGCGTGGTGGCGCTCTCACGCGCCAGGGCTTCGACTACATCTTGCGCAAGATTCTGAAGCGCGCCGACATGCTCGGGAAGGCCAGCGCGCACACGTTCCGACACTCATTCGCCACGCACCTCCTGGCCGCGGGCGCCGACCTGCGCAGCGTCCAGGAGATGCTCGGTCACGCCAGTGTCGCCACCACGCAGCTCTACACGCACGTGACTATCGAGCATCTCCGTGAGGTGTATCTTGAGACGCACCCACGGGCGCGGCGGACACGGCAGGCCGCGGACGACGCAGGCCTCGGCCGTGCCGGCCGCGCTGCTTCCTCGGTGGCCAACGACGAAACGGAGAAGCCTGCATGAGCAAGGTGTTCATCTGCGTGCTCGACGGAGTCGGGGCCGGTGAGCTACCCGACGCCGCCGCTTACGGCGACGCAGGTTCCGACACGGTCAGACACGTGCTGCAGCGCACCGGCGTGAACCTGCCCAATCTTGCCAGCCTGGGCCTGGGAGAGGTGGCCCGGCTGCCGCTCGGCGCGCCGCGCCCCGAGGCGACCTTCGGCCTTCTCGGCGAGCGCGGCGCCGGCAAAGACACCACCACCGGTCACTGGGAGATGATGGGCGTGATCCTGGAGCGCCCGTTTCCGACGTACCCCGGGGGCTTCCCCCGCGAGGTGCTGGAGCCGTTCGAAGAGGCGGTAGGCCGCAAGGTGCTCTGCAACCGGCCGGCCTCGGGCACGGCCGTCATCGCCGAGTTAGGCGATGCCCACGTGGCCAGCGGCCGGCCGATCGTATACACCTCGGCAGACTCGGTGTTCCAGATCGCCTGTCACGAGGATGTGGTCCCCGTGGAGGAGCTTTATCGGTGGTGCGGAGATCGCGCGCGGCATCCTGCAGGGGCCGGACGCGGTGGGGCGGGTGATCGCGCGCCCATTCGCCGGCGTCTCGGGGGCGTACCGGCGCACCTCGCGGCGACGCGACTTCTCGCTGCCGCCCACCGGGGCCACCTACCTCGACCTTCTTCATGAGCGCGACGTGCCGGTGGTGGGCGTGGGCAAGATCGGCGAGATCTTCACGCAGCGCGGTGTGGATGTTGACGATCACACCACCGACAACACCGCCGGCATCGCCGCGTGCACACGCCACTTGGGCGAGATGCGGAGCGGCCTGCTGTTCGCCAACCTGGTCGACTTCGACCAGCTATGGGGCCACCGGAACGACGTTGACGGGTTCGCAGCGGGCCTTGCGGCCGTAGACGCCGTGCTGCCGTTTTGGCAGTCTCTCCTGGCCGGCGACGACGCGCTGATCCTCTGCGCCGACCACGGGGTAGACCCCACCACCGCGAGCACCGATCACTCACGCGAGTACTCGCCGCTGCTCGCGCTGGGCCTGAGGCCCGGACGTTACGACGGCTGGCAGGAGGATGTGGGAGCTACCGCGTTCGCCCGACTCACCGGCGAGGAGCCACCGCTGCCCGGCAGAGTGATCGGGTGACCGACCGGCTGGCACGCTACCGGCCGCAGGCGGCGGTGGTGTTCGGCTCCGGCCTCGCGGCGCTGCCCGCGGGCGCCGTGGTAGACGACGAGCTCGGGTACCGGGAGCTCGGCTGGCCGTGCACGGCAGTAGCCGGGCATCGCAACTGCTTGCAGCTGGCCCGCGTACCAGCCGCGGGAGGAGCTGTGCTCAGGCTCGCGCTGGCCTGCGGTCGCCCGCATTTCTACGAGGGCTGGACACCCGAAGAGCTGGGCCGTCCTGTGCGCAGCCTGGCGGCCGCCGGGGCAACGCGCGTGGTGCTCACCAACTCCACGGGGGCACTACGGCCGCAGGTGCGGCCGGGCGATGTGGTGGTGGGTGCCGCCGTGGTAGACCTACAGGCGCGGCCGCGCCGCGCGCGCCCACCGCGATTGCCGGTGTGCTCGCCTGGTCAAGCCGCGGCCGTGGCCGCCGCGATACCGGCGTCAACGTCCCATGGCCGCTCCGGGGCGGCGCGCGTGGGCACGTATGTGGCCGTCGCCGGGCCGCAGTTCGAGACACCGGCGGAAGTAGCGTGGTTGTCGGGCTACGGCGACGTGGTGGGCATGTCGGCGGCGCCGGAGGTGCGCGCGGCGCGCGGCGCCGGCGCGGAGTGCTGCTTGCTCGCCTTGGTGGTCAATCGGGCCGCCGCGGTGAGCTCGCATGACGACGTGCTGGCGTTCGGCGGTGGGCTCGCCGCCGGTCTTGCGGCTGGGCTCGGCGCCGTTATCGCGGCGCGCTGGCCCGGCCTCGTCTAAACCTTTGGGAGAGGTGGGCGCGTGGATTTCGTGAACGACGTCATTGCCTGGAAGCGCGACGGTAACGAGCTCGACGACGAGCGCATGCGGGCCTTCGTCGACGGTGTCGTCGCCGGGGCCGTGCCCGATTACCAGGCGAGCGCGCTGCTCATGGCGATGACCATGCGCGGCCTCGGCGACGCCGAAACCCTGGCGATGGTCCGGGCCATGGTAAGAGCGGCAAGAGTCTCGACCTGAGCGTGCTGCGCCGCCCGGTGCTCGACAAGCACTCCAGCGGCGGTGTGGGCGACAAGGTCACGCTGAGTTCTGGCGCCCCTGGTGGCCGCCTGCGGGGCGATCTTCGGCAAGATGTCGGGCCGCGGCTTGGGGCGCACTGGCGGTACGCTCGACAAGCTGGAGTCGATCCCCGGCTTTCGCGTGCAGTTGCCCCAAGGTGAGCTGGTGCGGCAGCTGGAGCGCATCGGGGTGGCTGTCGTGAGTCAGAGCGAACGCCTGGTGCCGGCCGACCGTCTCCTCTACGCGCTGCGCGACGTGACCGCGACCGTCGACTGCGACGGGCTCATCGCCGCCAGCATCATGGCCAAGAAGGTAGCCAGCGGCACCGCCGCCTTGGTGCTCGACATCAAGGTCGGCCGGGGCGCCTTCACGGCCGACCTCGAGCACGCGCGCGAACTGGGTCGTCTCTGCCGCCTGGTGGGTGACGCCTACGGCCGCCCCACGTCGTGCGTCTACACGGCCATGGAGGCGCCCCTGGGCCGCGCCGTGGGCAATCGCCTGGAGGTGGAAGAGGCTTGGCAGGTGCTGTGCGGCGAGGGGCCCGCCGACGTGCGCGAGGCCACGCTCGCGCTGGCCGGAGCGCTCCTCGCGCTCTCCGACCTGGGCATCGACGAGGGCGAAGGGCGGCGGCGCGCCGAGCAGGCTCTGGGCGACGGCCGTGCCGCCGAGCACTTCGAGCGCTGGTGCTACGTGCAGGGCGGACGCTGGAAGCCGGGGGAGTTTCACCGGCTGGCGGCGCTCGAGGTGAAGGCCCCGAGAGATGGATACGTGACCGCCATCGACGCGCGCGCCGTGGGGCGCGCCGCGCAGGTGGCCGGTGCCGGCCGGCAGAGAGTCGACGACGCCGTTGACCCGGCGGCCGGCGTCGTCCTGCGGCGTGGCGTCGGGGAGGCGGTCGCCAGCGATGAGTCCCTGGTGGCGGTGTTCTCCCGCGATCCGCGGCGGCGGAAGTTGGCCAGCGCCTTACTGGGGAATGCCTTCACCGTTGGCGAAGACCCGCCGGTGAGCGTGCCGGTGGTCTTGGCGCGAGAGTCGCCGGGGCATGAGGATCGTCGGCGGCGAGTGGCGAGGGCGAGCGCTGGTGGCGCCGGGCGGCCGCGGCACACGGCCTACGTCCGACAAGGTTCGCGAGGCCATCTTCGCGGTGCTGGCGGCGATGCCCGAGGTACACGCGGCCGGGCAGGCTGCGCCCGCCGCCCTGCCCGACGGCCCGACGGCCGGCCCTCCCGCAGGCCCGCTGGCAGGCCAGCGGGCCTGCAGGGAGGCCGGCCGTCGGGCCGTCGGGCGGCGGGCGCAGCCCTCCCCGGCCGGTGTACCTCGGGCATCGCCGCCAGCACCGCGAAGATGGCCTCGCGAACCTTGTCGGACGTAGCGGCGTCCGCAGCCCGGCGCCACCAGCGCTCGCCCTCGCCACTCGCCGCCGACGATCCTCATGCCCCGGCCTACTCTCGCGCCAAGACCACCGGCACGCTCACCGGCGGGTCTTCGCCAACGGTGAGGCATTCCCCGTCGCCAACTTCCGCCGCCGCGGATCGCGGAGGAACGCCGCCACCAGGGACTCATCGCTGGCGACCGCCTCCCCGACGCCACGCCGCAGGACGACGCCGGCCGCCGGGTCGACGCATCATCGACTCTCTGCCGGCCGCACCGGCCACCTGCGCGGCGCGCCCCACGGCGCGCGCGTCGATGGCGGTCACGTATGTCTCGGGGCCTTCACCTCGAGCGCCGCCGGCCGGTGAAACTCCCCGCTTCCAGCGTCCGCCTGCGCGTAGCACCACGCTCGAAGTGCTCGGCGGCACGGCCGTCGCCGAGAGCCTGCTCGGCGCGCCGCCGCCCTTCGCCCTCGGTCAAAGCCCCGTGAGAGCGCGAGGAGCGCTCCGGCCAGCGCGAGCGTGGCCTCGCGCACGTCGGGCCCCTCGCCGCACAGCACCTCAAGCCTCTTCTCCACCTCCAGGCGATTGCCACGGCGCGGCCCAGGGGCGCCTCCATGGCCGTGTAGACGACGTGGGGCGGCCGTAGGTCACCCACAGCGGCGGGAGACGACCCAGTTCGCGCGCGTGCTCGAGGTCGCGCCTGAAGGCGCCCCGGCCAACCTTGATGTCGAGCACCAAGGCGGCGGTGCCGCTGGCTACCTTCTTGGCCATGATGCTGGCGGCATCAGCCCGTCGCAGTCGACGGTCGCGGTCACGTCGCGCAGCGCGTAGAGGAGACGGTCGGCCGCACCAGGCGTTCGCTCTGACTCACGACAGCCACCCCGATGCGCTCCAGCTCGCCGCACCAGCTCCACCTTGGGGCAACTGCCCGCGAAAACCGGGGATCGAACTCCACTTGTCGAGCGTACCGCCAGTGTACCCCGAGAGCCGCAGCCGAAGGACATCTTGCCGAAGATCCACCCCGCAGCGGCCGCCGGGGCGCCAGAAGCTAGCGTGACCTTGTCGCCCACACCGCCGCTGGAGTGCTTGTCGAGCACCCCGGGCGGCGCCAGCGTGCTCAGGTCGAGACTCTTGCCGCTCTCTACCATGGCCCGACCATCGCCAGGGTTTCGGCGTCGCCGAGGCCTCCATGGTCATCGCCATGAGCAGCGCGCTCGCCTGGTAATCGGGCACCGCCCCGGCGACGACACCGGCACGAAGGCCCGCATGCGCTCGTCGTCGAGCTCGTTACGTCGCGCTTCCAGGCAATGACGTCGTTCACGAAGAAATACACGCGCCCACCCTCTCCCAAAGGTTTAGACAAGACCGGGCCAGCGCGCCGCGATAAGCGCGCCGAGCCCAGCCGCAAGACCGGCGGCGAGCCCACCGCCGAACGCCAGCACGTCGTCATGCGAGCTCACCGCGGCGGCCGAACGACCACCAAGGCGAGCAAGCAGCACTCCGCGCCGGCGCCGCGCGCCGCGCGCACTCCGGCGCCGCCGACATGTCCACCACGTCGCCGTAGCCCGACAACCACGCTGCTTCCGCCGGTGTCTCGAACTGCGGCCCGGCGACGGCCACATCACGTCCCCACGCGCGCCGCCCGGAGCGGCCATGGGACGTTGGGCGCGCCGGTATCGTGGCGGCCACGGCCGCGGCTGGACCAGGCGAGCACCCCCCGGCAATCGCGGTGGGCGCGCGCGGCGCGGCCGCGCCTGTAGGTCTACCACGGCGGCACCCACCGCCGCATCGCCCGCCGCGCCTCTGCCGCGGTGCCGTCCCGTGGAGTTGGTGAGCACCACGCGCGTTGCCCGGGCGGAGCCGCCAGGTTTGCGCACAAGACGGCCCAGCTCTTCGGGTGTCCCAGCCCTCGTAGAAATGCGGGCGACCGCAGGCCAGCGCGAGCCTGACACAGCTCCTCCCGCGGCTGGTACGCGGGCCAGCTGCAAGCAGTTGCGATGCCCGGCTACTGCCGTGCACGGCCAGCCGAGCTCCGAGCTACCCGAGCTCGTCGTCTACCACGGCGCCCGCCGGCCGCGGCCGCCGGCCGGAGCCGAACGCCACCGCCGCCTGCGGCCGGTAGCGTGCCAGCCGGTCGGTCACCCGATCACTCTGCCGGCAGCGGTGGCCGCTCGCCGGTGAGTCGGGCGAACGCGGTAGCCCCGCATCCTCCTGCCAGCCGTCGTAACGTCCAGGGCCTCAGGCCCAGCGCGAGCACGCGCGAGTACTCCGCGTGAGTGATCGGTGCTCGCGGCGGTGGGGTCTACCCCGTGGTCGGCGCAGAGGATCAGCGCGTCGTCAGCCAGGGCCAGGAGAGACTGCCGATGACGCCGAGTCCTCGGCCGGCGAGGCCTGCGAACATCAACGTCGTTCCGGTGGCCTCATAGCTGGTCGAAGTCGACCAGGTTGGCGAACAGCAGGCCGCTCCGCATCTCGCCCCGAGGGGCGTGTGCACGCGGCGATGCCGGCGGTGTTGTCGGTGGTGTGATCGTCAACATCCACACCGCGCTGCGTGAAGATCTCGCCGATCTTGCCCACGCCCACCACCGGCACGTCGCGCTCATGAAGAAGGTCGATGCCGGTGGCCCCGTGGTGGCGCGAGTCACGGTGGCCCGCGAGGCGGTGGCCGCTACCCCGAGACGCCGGCGAACGACGGCGATCACCGCCGGTGCAGGCCGTGCGCGGGCATCGCCTGCTGCTGCGCAACAAGGACATCGCCCTCGCGCCATCGAGCAGGAGCTGGCCGGCCTGATCGCCCTGGCCGGCGTGGGCGTGGCCTCGGTCTGGGCGATCGCCGCCGATGCCAAGCCGGTCCGGTGCGCCTGTCCGACCTACGCCTGCTCGATCAGCTTCGCCCCTCCGGCGGAGTGCCCGGGTGCTGGAAACGGGCGCTCCAGGATCACGCCCATCATCTCCCAGTGACCGGTGGTGGTGCTCTTGCCGGCGCCGCGCTCGCCGAGACGGCCGAAGGTCGCCTCGGGGCGCGGCGCGCCGAGCGGCAGCCGGGCCACCTCTCCCAGGCCCAGGCTGGCAAGATTGGGCAGGCGTCACGCCGGTGCGCTGCAGCACGTGTCTGACCGTGTCGGAACCTGCGTCGCCGTAAGCGGCGGCGTCGGACTTCACCGGCCCCGACTCCGTCGAGCACGCAGATGAACACCTTGCTCATGCAGGCTCTCCGCTTTCGTCGTTGGCCACCGAGGAAGCAGCGCGGCCCACACGGCCGAGGCCTGCGTCGTCCGCGGCCCTGCCGTGTCCGCCGCGCCCGTGGGTGCGTCTCAAGATACACCTCACGGAGATGCTCAATGGTCACGTGCGTGTAGAGCTGGGGACGCTGGCATGACCGAGCATCTCCTGGACGCTGCGCAGGTCGGCGCCCGCGGCCAGGAGGTGCGTGGCGAACTGTCGGAACGTGTGCGCGCTGGCCTTCCCGAGCATGTCGGCGCGCTTCAGAATCTTGCGCAAGATGTAGTCAAAGCCCTGGCGCCGTGAGAGCGCCACCACGCGCGTTCAGGAACGCCTCGGCACGGCGACGACCGCGCAGCAGCGCGCGGCGAACCGTCCCCAGGCAGCGAGACCAGGGCACGCGCCGCGGCGCCCCCCATGGGCACGATCCGCTCCTTGTCAAAAGGTTCCCCACGCAGCGCACCAGGCCGCCCTCTACGTTTCCTCGCGCAGGCCGAGCAGCTCGCCGGCAGCGCGCAGCCGCAGCCGTAGAGCAATTCGAGGGCCGCCAGATCGCGCTGCCCGGCGTGGACGATCGCCGCAAGCTCGGCCTCGACCTCCTCCACAGCAAGCACGCGCGGCAGATTGCGGGGTTTCTTGGGCGTGCGCAGGCGAGCGGCGGGATCGTCGTCGCGCACGCCCTCGCGCACCAGGAATGCGTAGAAAGCGCGCAGGCTCGCCGTGCGCCGCGCCACGCTGGTCGCGGCGCCGTCCTCCCCGTGGGCCCCGAAGTAGTCGCGCAGGTCGTCCTCGGAGGCGGTGGGCGGAAGCCGCGGCGGGCCGCAAAGGCCGCCAGGCGGCCTAGATCACGGCCGTACACCAACACGGTGTGAGCTCATGCCACGCTCAACGAATGTAGTCGAGGAACTCCTGAACCTGAGCATCCACGGGGAGCGGCCGGCGCCAGGCGGCCTCGGCGGGCACTGCGGAGCCCTCTAGGAATCCGTGCGGCCGGCGGCGCGCCTCAGCGAGTGGACAAGGGTATAGAGCTGCCCAGGCGCTCCACTTCATGCGCTCCTGCGGGTGTGCACTGTCAATCCACTCCCAGCGTGGCACAAGCGTTGAAGATATTGCCGTCCGAGCCGCCGCCACCACCGAATAAGGCGCGTCTCGGCCAGCGCCGCCGCCACGATACGCAGCAGACGTCAGCGGCGTGCTCCGTGGCCCAGATCCGCACGTCCACCTCCACGGTCGACCACCCTCGGCGGCGGCCGCCGTAAGCGCGTGCACCATGGCGGCAACCTGGCGGCCCACTTGGCGGCATCGCGACAACATCGCCGTGCATGACGCACTGCGCGGGGGATTACGTTGATGGCGCTGCCGCCCTCAACCAAACCGATGTTCGCGGTGGTCTCGGCGTCGCGGCGGCCGAGCGGCATAGCCGCCACCGCGCGCGCGGCCGCCACGATCGCGCTACGGCCACCCTCAGGATCGATGCCCGCGTGCGCCGCCACACCGTGAAACGTCGCGCTGAATTTCTTCACGGTCGGCGCGGCGGTGATCACCGCGCCCGCGCTCCCTCGCTGTCGAGCACGAACGCGGCGCGCGCCGCAAGGCCCGCGATATCGACCCCGCCACGCAGGGCGAGCTCCTCACCGGCAGTAAAGATCACCTCAACGCCGGCCGGCGGAGCTTCTGCGCTGAGGTCGCGAAGGAGCATGAGCAACACCGCCACGGCGGCCTTGTCGTCGGCGCCGAGGATCGTGGTGCCGTCGCTACGCACCTCGTCGTCGGCGACAATCGCCACGGGCGCGTGATCGAGCGGCACCGTGTCGAGGTGGGCACAGAGGGCGATCGGTGTGCCGCCGCCGGCCCCGCCGCAGCCTGCCACGCGCACCACCTGCGTCGCAGCCGCAGCCGGTCTGCGCGGCGCTCTCGTCTTCGACGGCCTCCCAGCCTATCTCCCGGACGAAACGCCGCACGGCAGTCGCCCGACGGCGACGGGATCTCAGCCAGGCTCACGAACAGGTCGCGCAGCTCGTCTAGGCCGGCGCCGCACACGTCCTTCAGCTCGTCGTCGCGCTCACTACGCAGGCGCGCGGCGGCTCCACGAAGTCGCGAAACAGCGGCGCCGGCCCTGGCGGACTTGAACTCGGGGTGGACTGCAAGGCGACAAACGCGGGATGGTCGGGCAGCTCGCAGAATCTCCACGAGACGACCATCGGGGTCGTGGCCTCGGCAAGAGCCGGCGGCCTCGAGCTGTGGCCGCAGCTCGTTGCTCACCTCGTAGCGGTGCCGGTGGCACTCCCCACACCTCGTCGGCCGTCGCGTAAGCGGCTTGGTCCCGGGGACCAGCTTGACGTGGGAGGCCCCCAGGGCGCATGGTGCCCACCATGTCTGGCCACCTGCTCGGGCAGGAGGTCGATCACGGGACTTGCCGTTCTCCGGGTCGAACTCGGTGGAGTTGGCGCCGGCCATGCCGCAGACGTGGCGGGCGAACTCGGCCACCGCGCACTGCATACCCAGGCATGCGCGAGAAACGGTACCTTCCGCTCGCGGCAGTACTTGATGGCTTCGATCTTGCCCTCGATGCCACGCTGGCCGAAGCCCCCCGGCACGATCGCCCCGTCAGCGCCAGGCGTTCGGCAACCGCTGGCGGGAGTGAGGTCCTGGAATCAACCCACTGCAAGTCAAGGCGCCGAGCGTGGTCGAAGGCCGAGTGCTTGAGCGCCTCCCATACCGATAGGCTAGCCTCGTGGAGCTAGCATTTCCCCACCAGGGCAATGGTCACCGGCTTGTCGCAGCGGCGGCCTATGCCGCGCCCGCCACTCGCCGAAGAAATGGGCTCGCCGCACTCGAGGCCGAGCATGCGCACCACGAGGTTGTCGAGGTGCTCGCGATGCATGCGCAATGGTATGCGATGAATGTCGTCGGCATCGCTCGCCGAGACGACGGCGCGTCGGTGCCGACATCGCAGAAGAGGGCGATCTTCTCGCGGATGTCCTGGCTCTTCCGAACGCGCCACGATGATGTCCGGCTGAATGCCGATCTCGCGCGAGCAGCTCGGCCACCGAGTGCTGCGTGGCCTTGGTCTTGAGCTCGCCCACCACGCCGATCACCGGCACCAGGGTGACGTGGATGTAGAGCACATTCTCACGACCGATGTCTTTGCGGAACTGACGGATGGCCTCCAAGAACGGCAGGCTCTCGATGTCGCCCACAGTGCCGCCCACCTCGGTGATCAGCGCGTCGGTGTTCGTGACCTGCGCCAGCCGTTGAACCCGACTCTTGATCTCGTTGGTCATCACCTGCACGGTGCCGCCCAGGTAGTCGCCGCGAGACAACGTCCCCTTGGTGATCACGCTATTGTAGATGCCGCCGGTGGTGACGTTGGACTCGCGCTGCACGAACTCGTCGATGGACGTCGTAATGGCCGAGGTCGAGATCGGTCTCGGCGCCGTCTTCGTGACGAAGACCTGGCCGTGCTGGTACGGGCTCATGGTGCCGGGGTCACGTTGATGTACGGTCAACTTTCTGGTTTGCGACCTTGAGCCCGCACCTTGGAGCTGGCCCACCGAGGCGGCGGTGATGCCCCTGCCGATCCAGACACCACTCCCGTCACAAAGATATGCTTGGCCATCTCCTCATCCCCCCCTGGTGAATGTCCTTGTCGGCAGCCGGAACGGTCGCCGCGCTACGCCCGGCGCGCGCCCGCCAGGAGGCGCACGCAGAGCGCGGCAAAGCCCGGCCTACAGACTCACAAGGGATTTTATGGGGCCCGGGTCGCGCCCGCTGAATCGACGGGCCGGCGCGATGGTATCTCCGGCGGGGCCACGTGCCGTATACCATGGTGCGCTGGGCTCGCAAGGCAGGCGCCTGCGATGCTCAGTTGGCGGCACGGAGGCCCTGGACGTGGCTGCGCGCAGCGCTGTCGCTGGGCGCCGCGCCCAGCATGCGGCAAAGCTCGGCGAGGCGGTCGTCACCCTCCACGCGGCGCACCACGGTCACCGTGCTGCCGGCCGCCGGGTCGCTCTCTTTGACGATGGCGAACTGACGCTCGGCGAAGACTGCCACCTGCGGTAGGTCTGTGATGCACAGCACCTGGCGCCGTTCGGCCAGCCGCGCCAGAGACGCTCGCCGAGGGCCGCCGCCGTGACGCCGCCGATACCGGTGTCGACCTCGTCGAAGATAAGGGTCTCGACGTCGTCCCCAAGGGTGACGATGCCACGGGATCACAAGCATCGCTCGTGAGAGCTCGCCGCCGAACGCCCTCTCACGAAGCAGGGCGTGGCGGCACGCCCGGGTTGGCACTGAACAGGAACTCCGCTTCGTCGGCGCCCCGGGGGCCCAAGGCGTCCGCCCCTCGCCCCGCGGCGCGGCGAACATGACATGCGCGTGGCGAGGCCGCGCAGCTCTCCTGGAGCACGGGGCCGCCACCCTGGGCGCCGAGTTGTGCCACGAGCAGCGCTCAGCTGCGCGGCCGCCGCCAAGGCCTCGGCCGCAGCGCCGGCCCGGGCCGTGAGCTGCTCCTCGCCGGCATCGAGGTCTTCCAGCACGCATAACCGCTGCTCCGCCTGTCCGGCGTAGGCAAGCGCCTCGTCCGCCGACCCCGCCGTACTTCCGCATGAGGCTCTTCAGCTTGTCGTAGCGGAGTTCCATGGCGTCGCGCTGCGCCGGGTCGACTTCAAGGTCGTGGAGAAGTACACCGCGCAGCGCGCCGCGTCAAGCTCGGCGGCGAGGCCGTCGAGGCGCTCGGCCGCAGGCCCAGCGCGTGGTCGAGCGCCGCGGCACCGATGG